>JAFGCG010000156.1 GCA_016932715.1 Anaerolineales bacterium | reverse complement strand
TTTTGATTCTCTCGCGGGTTCCATACCCCGCAGCTTGCTGCGGAAGAAGGGGTTCGGGGCTTGCCCCGAGGTTGATACCTGTCATTTCTAACCACCGAGGCGCTGCGCGGCAGCCCGGTGTCTTTGTGGTAATCTGTTATGGAGGATTTTTACCTTGAAACCTGCACGAACGCGCATCGCACCATCGCCGACCGGTCGTTTTCACCTTGGGGGTGCACGCACCGCTCTCTTTGATTACTTGCTGGCTCGCAAAACGGGTGGGCAATTCATTTTGCGTTTTGAGGACACCGATCGAAAACGATTCGTGCCTGGTTCGGAAGAAGAGATCATACGCAGTCTGGATTGGCTGGGCATTACACCGGATGAAAGTCCTGTTCACGGTGGGAAGTACGGTCCGTATCGGCAGACGGAACGACGCGAGATCTACCAGCGTTATGCAGGAATCCTTGTGGAGAAGGGGAGTGCCTACCCATGTTTTTGCACTCCCGAGCGACTCGACCAGATGCGCAGGGAGCAGGAGGCGCGCAAGGTGGAGCGAGTCCGCTATGACGGCCTCTGTCGCCGGCTGGATCCGGAGGAAGCGGCTCGACGCGTTGCCGCGGGCGAGAGACATGTCATCCGTTTCAAGATGCCCTATGAGGGGACGACGACCGCCCACGACCATTTGCGGGGTGATATTGTTACAGAGAACAAATATTTGGATGACTATGTGTTGTTGAAATCCGATGGTTTGCCCACCTACCATCTTTCTGCAATGGCGGACGATCACGATATGGAGATCACACATGTAATTCGAACTGCGGAGTGGCTTCCGACATTTCCGCTGCATGTCCAGATCATCCGGGCTTTTGGCTGGGAGGAGCCGGTCTGGATCCATCCTTCTATCTTTCTCAAGCCGAGTGGAAAAGGCAAGATGAGCAAGCGCGATGACGCTGCAGCCATAAAAGATGGTTATTCCATCTTCGTCGACGACCTCCAGGGCCTGGGATATATACCCGAAGGCGTCTTGAACTGGATGGCATTGATGGGTTGGGGCGTCGCCGAAGACGATGTGATGACTCTCGATGAGATGATCGCGAGATTCAGTATCGACAATCTGACCCCTTCTCCAGCGGGCATCAACTTCCAGAAACTGGATCACTTCAACGGGACGCACATCCGGCTCCTCGCGACCGAGGACCTGGCGCGGCGCCTCAAGCCTTATCTCACCGGGGCGGGCCTCGCAGTGGATAACGACACGTTGCTGAAAGTGACGCCGCTGATCCGTGAGCGCCTCGTCACACTGGATGATTGCATCCCATTCGCGGGTTTCTTCTTCAAAGATGGAGTGGAACCGAGTCCGGAAGAACTTGTCGCGAAAGGGCTCGATGCCCAGCAGTCTGCTGACATCGCGCACAAGGCTTACGACATCCTTGCCTCGCTGCCTACTCTGTCTCATCAGGTTGCCGAGCCGCCAATGCGCGAATTTGTCGAAAGATCAGGTTTGAGCGCCAATCAGGTCTTTGGCATCCTGCGCGTCGCTGTGACGGGACAAAAGGTCAGCCCACCATTATTTGAAAGCATGGAAGTCATTGGCAGGGAAAAAGTGCTGGAGCGACTGCAAAGGGCAGTTGAACTTCTGAAGAAGATGTGAAAGAATAACATGTCTCAAGCATAGTCGTTAAGCAGCGTATATCAAGGAGAATTGAGATGCTTGAGACAATTATCATCATCCTGTTGATTTTGTGGCTGGCAGGTTCTGTCGGCTGGAGAGGCAGGGGTCGGCGCGCAGGCAGATGGGCAGGTGGAAACCTGATCCATATCCTGCTGGTGATTGCCGTCGTTCTCCTGCTCATCAGATTGTTCTAACAAATAAAAAGACCGCCTCAACAGCGGTCTTTTTATTTGTTTATGGCGCAGGGATCTTTTCCCTGTATTCGATCATATAGGCGGGGATGGTGATGCCTGAGATGGATACGTTCATTTCCCGCGCCTGGACCCCTGCCTCGGCTGGAATCATCTGCATGGCTTCTCTGGTGATCAGGATCTCGCCGCTGCAGGCGACGTCCTCGCCCATTTTGGAGGCGCGATTGACCGGGTCACCGAAACAATCCTCGTGTCCGATGATCAGTACTTTGCCGTAATCAATCCCACAGGCGATGTGAATGTCAAGCTCATCTGCGGTCAGCAGGTTTGCTGCTCTAAACGCGTGCTGCATTGCAATGGCTGCATTGACCGCCGAAAGTGGGTCTGGAAAGACCGCGAAGCAGTTATCGGCTTCATATTTGATCATGCTGCCGCCGTATGATTTGACAATCGGTTCTGTTGTCAATTGCATGCGTCGTACCATGGAAAGATAGTGAACAATTCCGTACTTGCGTGTCAACAATGAGAATCCGGACATGTCAAGCACGAAGACCGCGTACTCCGCTCCAAACGTACTTGTTTAGCGTGCAAAAAAATGTCCTATCTGTGGCGTTTGCTTTCGATTTTGTGCAGTTGAAGTCACAGGTACGGCCAGCAC
>JAFGCG010000017.1 GCA_016932715.1 Anaerolineales bacterium | reverse complement strand
GATCCAATGTGTTGAATAAGGATAGTTACTTGAGTTTCTGGAGTGGTGATATTATCTTCTTTCAGCCAGCGGTTTTGCTGGCGGCAAAGCTGCCCAACACAGCGTGCACCCGACGGGTGGGAGTCGGCGCGTTTTCAGGCAGTTTGCGTGGCTTGAGGCTGGTTCCGGCAAAATGGCGGTATCCCATGCTGCCACTCTCTTCGCTCTACAAGAGTTTGTCCACTAATATACCCATTTATCGAAATGGGTATATTGCTTTTTAATTTGCGCTACTTTATCACTTCTTTCCCATATCGTCAACTCTAGACAACAAAAGAGCCATCTTCCCTTTCCTTCCAGCCAGAAAGGGGCGCAGCAATCCGAAATAATTCCATGAATTCTGCCGCGGGTTTGAAGCGAGTAATCCGCGAGTTCATAAAATCGGTATATACGGCATCCAGGACAGTACGACAGATTTCCGCCAGCTCATTTGCTGTTGCCTTCTCAAAGTAACTTCCAAAGCTTTCTAGTACAAGCCCACGTTCGATAGCCATCGTGTTATCTGGCATGACCAGCACTTCTAGCTCATTCAGCAACTTCTCCCGTTCCACTATATACTCGGCACGTGTATAACGACCATTTACATACACATCATCGAGACGGCGAAGACTTTCTTCAATCTTGCTCCTTTTCTTTACGGCGATGAGCGCAACATCTCGATCCTGTGCTCGCCGAGATACTTCATCCTGCCAATCGACAGGTAGGCGCAATGTACTCAACATCTCGATAACCTTCCGATCCATGACACGTATTTGTACACTTCTAGCCGAAAACTTACATTCAAGGCCACGTTCAGCAGAAACTTCTTTATAATACTTTTGTTGCCGGGAAGATTGAATTCGCAAATAGCGGTCGCAGGCTTCACAACGGATAATCCTTTGGAGCATATAATATTTCGTGCCCACTGTAGGTTTACCTTTCTTGTTGTGTTGTGGGAGAACACGCTTATTGTTACGCGCGAAACGATTCCGCGTGCTCGTTTGTGCCTTGACAAAAAGCTCTTTCGTAATGAGTGGCTCATGTAAACCGGGTCGAATCATCTCACGAAACGACACCATGCCATAATAAAATTCATTGCGAAGCATATTTGTTACCGTATCTTTACTCCAGTTTCTGCCGCGACGAGTTCTGAACTTGCGATTCAAAATCTCAGCAATCATCCGATGGGTATATGCATCGCTGGCAGCAAGCTCAAATGCCATTTTGACTGCTTCACCTTCCTCAGGAACAATCTCAATCTTCTTAGTCTCTTTGACTTTTGTGTAACCAAATGGGGCGGCGCCATTGTGCAGACCCTTATTGAACATCTCTCTTTTCCCCTTCACAGATTCTGCGGAAAGGTTTTCAAGATACCACTGAGCAAAAACCGTCATCATATTGAAGAACAGACGCCCCTGCGCGCTGGAGAAGTCAAAATTCTCTGTCGCTGAAGTGAAAGCCACCTTATGATCATCCAAGCGTTTGAATGAAGAAAGGGTATCGGCAATGCTCCGGCTGAAACGATCAAGTTTGTGGACAAGCACAACATCAAAAAAGTTATTTTCAGCATCCAACATCATTCGCTGAAAGGCAGGGCGTTTGACGTCTTTTGCAGAAAAACCGGGGTCTTCGTAAATATTCACTACATTCCACCCACGCTTCTGAGCAAACTCCAGACAGACATTCCGTTGAGCACCCAGAGAGTGACCCTCAACTTGTTCTTCCTTGGAAACACGCGTATAAATTGCAGCCCGAATATCTTTCTGACTCGAGTTCAATGCAGTTCCTACTTCACTCAAGCGTTTACGATTTGCATAACGTTTACGACGAGGGCTAATTTCAATATCGGAATGAGCATTCTTGTCGTTGGGCATAGTTATCTCTCCTATTGAATTGCGCACATTGTATCAAGTTCAACAAGTGGTTTCACACCAGAGGGTTCTCAACCATTTGTTTTGATACCTTCTCTGAGCATTTCTTGCCTATATCTTCGCTGCTAAGCTTGCTTCGATTGACAATCGCGGCAAAAACATCAAGCAGATTGGAAACCCTAACAGGCAACTTAAGGATGAAAGATTTTCCACTGTTCATGGGAACAACTCCTTCTTGGGACAGAAAATGTAATGAAATATCGTTGTTAGTACTGCCCGTATGAAGAGAGCGGCGAACAGCATTGCGTTTCCCATGCAGGGAAACAAAAAGACCCCTTCCAATCAGAAGGGGTCTTCAGTTACTTAAAAGACAATCCTACCTGGGAAACACCATATCAGGCAGGACGGCAAAACGTACAGGGTGAGATTATATACACTTGGTCCACTCTGTCAAGGACAGTTTTAATAGTTCGGATTGGACCTAACGAAGCTATATCCAGGCAAATAGCCTAGAAGGGAATTGCATTGAGATGGGGACAGATCTGATCTGCTAGCTTCTCAATAACCTGCAGGAGGTCAGATGGCAATCCCCTGGTGTGATTCAAGATTTCGTCTACTCGTGCATCAGGTTGGTCCTCGCGACGCGCACCGCAGAGGAGGCATTGATCCTGATAGACAGGATGGATGTAATGCTCCTCGCATTCACAATCCCAGAACAGGGAAGAGGTGTAGAACGTATCGCGACCGATGTTATGCGCTTCGATCAGGGAATGGTCCTGCACGATCCTGACGATCACTTTCGCGGGGAGAGTAACAGTGATCGATTCGTCGTTCACAGCATACCTCCATTAGACATTCTTTCCCTGCCTGGCAAGCTTCTGGCGCATCGATGTTATCCATCCTCGATGCAGCCAGTAATGGGCCTTGCCGCCAGCCGAGCAAGCCCAGCCCGCGCCGCGATTGTGCGAACTCAAGGACGCGTCATAATAGACCGGGGCGCCGCAACCCTTGATCGGGCACCTGGCCGGGTGAACGGGATAGAACCCAAACGACGGACGCTCTGTGCGCTTACCGCCATCCGCGAGATACTTTCGCACCTGGTCCACAGCTGGACAGCCGCGGCGAAGAGTGCAGGTACACTCTCCATTGATCCCAACATGATGATGGCGAGGACGCACTTGCTCGCCTAGTTCTACAATGTAGAAATACCCGAATGTCATCACGGTCGCCTCAACGGCAGGCGTGATGACATCAACAGTTTGTGTTTGTAGCATTGCATACCTCGAAAAGAGAAAATAAGAGCGCAGCTGATAACTGCGCTCCTTTGGCTATTTCTACCTGCGGCGTTGTTTCTTGATCGGTACAGAAACGGTGTCGCCAAACAGGTCGAATTGAAGGATGGCAGAACTGAACAGTGTCTGCTCCACTTCGATGACTTGTTCGTCGTTCAATCCCTGGGGAACCCAGATATTGCTTCCCATGAACCGTGCGAGAACAGAGGGATCAGAAATCATGTCCCTGATCACCTTAAGCGAAGCTTCTACCTCACATGCAGTATCGCGGTTGGCATCAATGGACCTGCGGGCAGATGCTGGCATTGGAACGTGGGCAGTGGATTTCTGGGATTGATCCTTATCCTTGTTGAGCATGGCTTCCAGTTCGTTGACCTTCGCCTGCAGTTGAAGGTATTGTCCCTCATGCTCCCAGACCAAACCGCCTTCGGCTTGCGCGGCATTGATCTTTTTTTCCAGGACCCGGGTGCGATCGCGCGTGTCTTCCAGGAGAGCATCCAGTGAATTCAAGCGAATATCCATACTGCGAGTCACGCCGCTGTCGGTGTTGAAGCTGACAGGAAGGATTTCCATCCCTGCGTTGAAAAATAGTTGAATGTCATCACCGTCCAGACCTGAAACGGTGACCTTGATGGGAAAGCCCCGATACACACCAATTTCGATCCATTCCTCTGTATTCTGCTTTGAGAGTAGACGTTGGGCGGCATGCTCAGCCAACAAACGGATGTGTCTGCCAGTAGCATCGCGGTCAATTTTGGTTTCCAATACTTCCGCGTCGATCGTAGGCTTTAATTGGATGGAAAACTTTTCAGTGGTGTGGGCATCTCGATGACGGATAGCTTTCTCGATCTTTTCCGCACGAGACAGGGCTTCCTGCCTCTGCCACTCCAGGGTGCGTATACTGCCCTGGACGCGGGCATGTGAGGCTTCCCATGAGGTGCGAATGGCACGCAGACGGGAGAGGTCAGCCTGAAGGACGATCAACTGCATGATCAGGGGATTGCCCGAGGCATGTGCCTTGATCTCGGAAAAGCTTATGACAATGGGATCCACGTCATCAACTTCTCGATCTGTGACGTGACCACTTGAGACCTGTGCGATGAAGCCTGCTTTGTTCTCCAAAAGCTGCCAGGTGAACGCATCAAAACTGCGCTCGGTGACATGAACGAAATGCGCTGCCTGGGGAAACAGGTTGCCCTGGCGGATCACCCGACCGACTTGTTGTTCGATATCGCCTGGTCTCCAGGGTGGAGTAATGGTATGCAGGGCGATGCATCGTTCCTGCACGTTCATACCCGTACCCATCTTTTCGGTGCTTCCGATCAGGACGCGGATCTTGCCCTGATTCACCGCGGCGAACAACTTCGCGCGCTGATTGGGATTCTTTGCGTCATGGATAAACGCGACTTGATCCACAGGCACGCCAAGCATAGCGAGGCGTTTGCGGATCTCGCCATAAATATTAGTGGTGAGGGCGGCTTCTGCAGCGGTTTCAACGCCGACAGGGATCGCCTCCTCATCTTCGATCACTTCTTGCTTTGATTTGCTCATAAGCAATGCCTCCAAAAGCAGAGCGGACCTCAATGGTCCGCTCTCTATGATGATTAACTTCAGTAACATCGCACAATGGAAATAGCCAAGTAGAATATTCCTATTCCCTTCTGAGCGGTGCGCATTTATGAGATCGAAATAAAATTACTTTGATATAATGACTTTATCTATTTCGAAATCTTCACAGTGATATTCAATGACACTCGAACGCGGTGCACTACTACATAAACGCTATCGCATCGTTGAAATTCTCGGACAGGGAGGGATGGGAACTGTTTACCGTGCAGTGGATGAGACTACGGGTGTGGACGTGGCGGTAAAGGAAAACCTGTTCACGACCAATGAATATGCCCGCCAATTCCGCCTCGAAGCGGTGATCCTGGCGAATCTGCGTCATTCGAATTTGCCGCGCGTGACCGATCACTTTGTGATCGGCGATCAGGGGCAGTATCTGGTGATGGATTACATTGAGGGGGAGGACCTGCGCCAGCGCATGGAGCGAGTCGGCAACATCACCGAAGATGATGCCATCTTGATCGGCGCGGCGATCTGTGGCGCGCTGGCTTATCTCCATACCCGCAAGCCTCCCATTTTGCATCGCGATCTGAAACCGGGGAACGTCAAGATCACGCCGGATGGCCATATCTTCCTCGTGGATTTTGGCCTTGCCAAGGTACTGCAAGTGAAACAGGCACGTTTTTGGCTTCACGCCCCCGATCACTGCAAAGGAATTCACCCTATACTGGCCCGATAATCCACCCATTGAATTGGTCTTGAACAGGTGACGCTGTCTCATTTGACAGGTTATTCGACAGTTTGGGCAGTCTCGCACTGAAATGAGTTGACAATAGCAAAGGAGTTGTCGAAATGAAAAAAAGTCTTTAGCATCATCCTGTTCATCCTGGCAGCGTGGTTTGTTGCTGCCGGTGTATTAAATGCCGTTCTTCGAAGCAGGGTTGGGTTGGAACCGGAATACAGTGTCGTGTACGTACTGCCGTTGCTTGGCGGTTTGCTGGTCTGGGGAGGTGTTGCCTTGTGGCAGCGATCATAAAGGCGCCTCCAAATGGTTACTATGCAAGGAAAGGAGTAATTAGATGTTTAACAAAAATCAATCGAGAATAACTTCCCTACTATTGATCACGGTGGTCCTAATCTCATGTGGTTTACTCTCCACACCGAATCCCACGCCTGAACCTATTCAACTGACGGATACGCCTGAAGCCACACTTACGCCTGTCCCGCCAACGATCACGCCTACGCCTGTCCCGCCAACAGCTACAGACGAACCGTCTGTGATTATCAACCTGGGACCAGGGCGATTTGGAAAACCGCTATGGCTGGAGGTTGTAAAAGGTGATTACAAGATAACCAGCGGGGCGACCTTAAAGGCCGGTTCTGCCATTGGTGTATCCGAAGATTGGCTAACTTTCCCGTCAGGGCTTGCGATCAATGTGGAATATGGGGAGATCACACTCAAGGGAACCACCTATCCTCAGGGAACAAAACTACTTGTTGATAATCAGGGCAGTCTGATGGAAAGATAGCTGTTTGGGCGTTTTTACATACACCCGCGATTCTGGGAGCGGCGTTCTCAAGGTCTTTGATACAGAAGAAACGCCTCATAATACACGAGGAGGTATGAATGTCAGAATAAACTGTTCAATCCAATATTCCGCAACAATGGAGCATTAAACCGACAGCGGATAATCAGGCAGCTTTTGATTGCCCCACATGCCATAAACATTTTTCGTTCGACGCCAGCGCATTTTTCAAAGATCCAACCGAGCAGATCGGGAATTTGAAAAAGACTGACCAATCTGTATCTCGCACATTTGGGCAAAAGATCATCCCATTGGTGCTGGCGTTGATCGTTTATTACTACGCTCATCAGTGGATTAACGAGGAAGGTACTCCTCTCAACCAGGGATACTGATTCCGGTTTTCATCGCCGTCTTTGCATACATCATTCTCAAGCCGTTTTTTTCAGCCGGTATTTTCGGCTTGAAGGGCATTCCCATCTACATCTACAAATGCGATCAATGTGACGCTGATATGCTTTTTGCATGTAATGCGAAATCAATGGCCCTTCCAATCAATGCGGAAACCAAAACATCTTGAGTTCGATGGGCTAAGATATTACTTGATCGCTACTTTGTGATAACAGGCTTGACAAGATTTCATATGAATATAGAAAAATTGGGAGCGCTCAGATTCCTGAGCGCTCCTATAGTCTAACTGATTTGTTTTACCAGTTGGATTGATTTATTGTGGTTGATCAGTGGTTACTATGATCTTGCCTTCGGCGTCGCCAGGTCGCAGAAGATAAGCTGCGTTCCCTGGACGGGCGAGGTCGAGTTGTAGATTTCTGTCACCAGCTCCACCAATCCGTCGATCTTGGGCATGGGGGAGTTGGGCGGTTTAGCGATGACCAGGCTTATGTCAAGCGCAGCCTTGCGGCCATCACCGGTGATGCAGAGCATATTGTCCTGATTAGGTTGAACCAGACCTGCGCGCACTTTCTCCGCACGGTTCGCCAGTTCTGCCACGAAGTCGGCCAATTCATCACCGCCATCGGACATGACCTTGATCGGTTTGCCATTGATGAGGCTGGGGCGTTCGATCCCGGAGTTCTCATCGATGATGTACACATCCGCCACTTGCAGCCAGATCTGCATCAGTTCAGGCACGTTCACAAACTTGCGGAAGCGGGTGTTCATGCGGAAACCCGACCCGTCAGGGGTCATCTCCAGCCCCGGTTCCGCAATGGCAAATTGATTGGCCCAGGCATCGAAATGCGAGAGACCAAGCTTCTTCAGTGTCTCCATTTGGAAGTACCTCTGCATGGTGAAGAATTCAGCGAGGGTATTGGTAACCGGCGTGCCGGTCATACCGACGGTCTTGCCGCCATGCTCCTGCAGCCAGCTCATCTTCATGAACATATCGAACGCGCGCTGCGAATCGGAGTTGGTCAGGCCGGCAATACGAGTCATGCGGGTACTAAAGAAGAGGTTTTTGAAAGCGTTAAATTCATCGACGATCAGCATGTCCACGCCCATTTCTTCAAAGGTGACCGTGCCCTGATGATCCTTTTTCATATCCCCAAGTGCTTCAAGTTTTGCCTCGAAGCGTTTCTTGCTCTTCTCGACTTCCTTGGTTGCCCTGGAGGGCGATCGGCCTTCCTCTGATTTAAGTTCGTAGAGGTAGGTCTCCAGCGTATCGATCTCGCGCTGGTAGAAATCCGCCATGGTTTTATCGGAAACAGGTATCAGCTTGAAGGAAGAGAAGGGGACAATGATGATGTCCCAATCGTTGGTCGCAATGCGGCTCAGGAATTCACCGCGGTTGGACTTCTCGAAATCGGAAGGAGTGGGCGTTAGAATGTTGGCACCGGGGTAAGCAGCTATCGTTGCCAGTTGCCATTGGGACGTCAAATGATTGGGTATTACGATCATCGTCTTTTTGACCAGACGAAGACGCTTTGCTTCCATTGCTGCCACGATCCCGGCTAGAGTCTTGCCTGCACCAACTTTGTGAGCCAGTATGGTGGATTGGCTTTGCAGGATGCGCCAGACAGCGTTCATCTGGTGCTTCCGCAGGGAGATGTTGCAGTTCAAGCCGGGTGTGCTCAGGTGCGATCCATCATATTGACGGACGCGGAAAGCATTGAACTGCTCGTTGTAGAGCACGCGTAATTCCGTCGCGCGCTCGGGATCGCTCCACAGCCATTTTTCAAATTCGTCTTTGATCTGACTGAGCTTTGCCTGAGCGGCGACCGTTTCCACCTGGTTGATGACTCGATTCTTATTATCGGTCTCATCCCAGATGGTGACAGACCTGGCGTTCAATCCAGCTTCGACCAGGTCCAACGCATGAATGCGTTGCGTTCCCCAGCGGCTTTTCGATACCGTGTCAGAGACACGCCAGAGATAGGAAGATTCGATCTCCCAATGCGCCAGGTGCGGAATATAGGCAATCTTGTATTCGCCATCCTTCAAGAGGTGAACGATGAACTGCCTGATGAATTCGAGCGGGATCCAGCCTGCTCCCAGGGGAGCGCGGATGCCTTCCTTGAGATCCAGCGGGATGACGCTCTCCAGTGCCACCACATTCTCTTGAAATGAATCGTCGAATGCAGCAGCGGCTTTCGCCTCGCGTAGTTTCGCGCGCACATTACCGGAGAGGTATTCATCTGCCATCACCCAGCCCTTGTGATCCGGCAGGCGATAGATGCGGCCCTGTAGATGAGCGATCACCCAATCTTTGGTGGTCTTGCAGAGTTGGGCAATGTAAGAGATATCCACCTTGCCGAGACGGTCCAGACAGACCAGCAGGGCATCATCCACAGAAAGCTCAGCGTTTTGTGATGCGGCAGAGCGCACCATCTGAGTACTGAACAGATCAGCTTTCTTCGCGGTGGCAGAGGTGGGGTTGTATTCTTCTAAAGCTTTCAGGAAGGGAGCTTCAGGCGAGCCGGACAGCAGACGAATATTAGCCGGTTTGTTGATCGGGCCAAATCGCGCTGTAAAGTCGTCATAGGCTTTGTTCAATTCACTACGCCGCAGGGAGGTGTCCACAATGGAGCCTCCATTCGTTTCAGCGGCGAGCAACTGCTTGGCAGCGAGATAGATCTGCTTTAGCCCGTCCACGCGCGCCTCATCGGCAGGCTTTGATGTAGACAGGATGACAACAATCTCGCGCTTCGGCGGTTCTTTGGGTTTGACTTCTTCGGGAACTGTACATAACAGGTCCTTCGGCAAGACAGCGCAAAGAGCTTCTTTGATGGATTGACCAAGATCGCGGTCATCCGGCTC
This sequence comes from Anaerolineales bacterium, assembly GCA_016932715.1. Classification (GTDB taxonomy): domain Bacteria; phylum Chloroflexota; class Anaerolineae; order Anaerolineales; family Villigracilaceae; genus Defluviilinea. Next base: position 4,072 of record JAFGCG010000017.1, on the reverse strand, counting down.
AACCGTATACCCATCCGAACGGTACATGGTGCCGTTGAAGGATTGCACACCCATGATCATTTGCGGGTTTTCGATGTAGTAACGGTTGATGTTCGCGACGCGGTAACCTTGCTTGAATTCACCTGCCTGGATCCAGACTGGCAATCCGCAGGACTCCCGCCAAGAGCACGCGGGACTGTAGTGCTTCGCTTGTGTACTTGCCTCGCCCGCGCGCTTTTGCAGGAAGAGGATGTCAGTGACAACCTCGGTGCCAGCGTTGGCTTTGAAGGCGGTCTCCGGCAGCCGCACAGCTGCCAGTAAGTCGAGACGACGACCCAGCCACGACCGGACAGCTTCCATCTTTTTGTCCATCGTGTATCGCGACGTGATGAAGGCCATGATGCCACCCGGTCGCAGAAGTGAAACTGTATTCGCGAAGAAGAAGTCGTGGATGGCTTTCCGCAGGAAGGAGGGCAGGTCGCGCTTGAAAACGCCATAGTCCCCGAAGGGGATATTGGAGATCGCAAGGTCAAACCAGCCGACGGGGAGCTCTGTCTTTTCATACCCCTGGGCATATATTCTGCTTTCGGGGTGCAGGAGTCTCAGGATCTGCGCGGTGAGCTCATCGAGTTCAATTTCAATCCAATCAGCTTTATCTCGGAGAGCGATAGGCATCGCGGATTTGAAATGGCCAATGCCGGCAGATGGATCCAAAACGCGGAAGGGGCGCACTCCAAGACCCAGATGGGTCAGGGCGGTCCACATGGCACCGATCACCGGCAGGGCAGTGTAGTGAGCGTTCAAGGAGGAGCTGCGCGCGGAGCGCAATTCCTCTTCCGTCATAAGCTGATCGATATCCTTCATGCCGTTCAACTGGCGTAGAAGGGCAGAATCGCCCCAGCCCACATAGCGGGAAAGGACAGCCTGCACCATGCGGTCTGGCGAAGCTGCGCGCGCGGATGCGGCGAGTTCCTTTGCAAGCCGAATGGCAGCCAGGTTGTTCTCGAACTTCTCCTTCGGAGAGCCGAGAGCAAGGGGTTTGTCATCGTCAAAGTAAAAATCCATAGGGATATGCCTCCATATTTGTTTTCGGGCAATCTCAATTAAGACTGCTCCCTCTGATCACTTCCGGAGAAATGCGCAGAGGGAGGAGACTCAAAATTGGAGATGACGATATCCAACCCGCCTGTTGAATGGTTCGTAGAGCAATTAATTTGTGCTAAACTTCAGACAATCTGTCTTCTGGAGGAATGCCATGAACTGGTTGAAGGATTTGTTCAAGTCGAAATTCCTTGAGACACTAGCGGGAAAGTTGACTGCCATCCTGGCATTTGCCATCATCCTTGTTGTGATTTTGGCAATATTTGGCTCGCAGATCGAAGACCGTTGGCTCCCGTTGGTCTATATCGTCGCGATTGCAGCGATGGGCATATTTACTTATGAAGTTTTTGCACAGAACAAGCCACAATCGCGAGAACAATTGGAGAAAGAAAAGCCACAAGAGAATTCCATTGAACCGCAGAGGGATATTCCTCCGGACATTGAAACGCAGGATAGCCAGCGCGATGTGTCCCCTCCTGAAGCCAAATCCAGATATTTGAACGAACTCGTCCTGGAATACACACCATTGAGTTTGAGTGTGCTGGATGTTCATTCGGGCGACATCAAAGGGCGGCTGGCGCTGGAAGAGATTTATATTTCACTAAATACAACAACACAAATTGAAAAGGATGATTCGCGCAGGGGTCGCGTCCGTGAAAAAAGCAAGGAAGATGAAGTATTGGCGCAACTTGGGCGCGAGAGTGAGCCTCTGGCTGTTCTGGATGCCATGGAGAAAACATCTGACCGCAGAATGGTCCTACTGGGCAAGCCAGGGACAGGCAAATCCACCTTCGTCCGGTATCTGGCATTGCGGATGGCGCAGCTGTTGGTCGATCCGAAGGCAAACCCGCTGGAAGGCTGGTCCGAACAGCCGCTATTGCCGGTCGCCATCTCGCTTGGACGTTTTGCTGAAGAGATACCCCTGGATACCAAATGCGGGACAGCAAAGATGCTTGAAGCATTCATCCAATCTACGCTGGAACGAAACGACCAGATGAAGGATTTCGCCCCGCTGATCCTTGACTATCTGCGAAAAGAAGGCGGTTTGTTCCTGTTCGATGGACTGGATGAGGTTGCCAATCTTGATCTGCGTCCCATCGTTGTACAGGCGGTTGAATCATTTGTGTCCACCTACAAGGGGCATCCCAAGAGCCGCTTTCTGGTGACATGCCGGACGTACTCCTATGAAGATGAACGCTGGAAACTAACCAACTGGCCCGTTCATGAACTGGCGTTATTGGCGCCCTGGCAAATCGATTGGTTCATCGATACCTGGTACAAACTGCATGGCAAACTGGAACCCAAACGGCAAAAGGAATTCGAAGGGAAACGATCTAAACTGCTGAGCGCCGTTCAACCAGGCGATCCTCGCCGGCTATATGAGATCGCGCCTTTCCCGATCATCCTGACGGTCATGGCAATCGTCCATGCCGCTCATGAACTACCCGACAGCCGTGCGCTTGTGTATGAGCGCTGTGTGGAGATCCTGCTGGAGAAGTGGCAGTTGGCGCGTTCCATACAGGGATCGGAAGAGACGCGCAGCATATTGGCGGAAATGGATGTATCCGCCAGCCAGATTTACTCCGCCCTGTACGAAATCGCATACGAAGCACATAAGGGATTTGAAAAGGAGGACAAAAGGGATGATGCATCCACCAGCCTGATCACGGAAGGGCTTGTGGTGCAGGTTTTACATGACCAGATCGGAGACCGGACAAAAGAGGATATTTTTCTGGAGTATTGCCAAAAGGCAAATGGCTTGCTGATGCTGCGCGGTACGATCATTCCACCCGGGACAACCAAACCGCGTCGCTACTATACTCTGCCTCACCTGACTTTCGAAGAATATCTTGCCAGCCGCTGCTTGAAAGGCAAGGACACAGAGCATGCCAGGGAATTGTTCAATGATGGGGAGGATCGCTGGCGGGAAACGATCAAATTCATGGCGGAGTTCCTGTGTTTCAGCAATGACCCTAACCGCGATAAGATGAATGGACTGCTTGAAGCCTTCTCTTTCACTACACTTGATAATCCGTCTGCATTGGATTGGCGCGCGCTCTGGCTGGCAGGTGAATTGTTAGCTTACTACCGCCGGCGTTTTTCATCGAAGCCATCTGTGCATGAACCTGCCATTGTGAAAAACCTGCACCGGTTGATCCATGACTCGCCGTTATCGATCAGGGATCGCGCCGAGGCTGCCGATGTGCTCGACCAGATATGGGAACCTGAGGACCTCTTCAAGTTCCTCCCCATTCCCGGTACACCAACACCCAACCTGCACATGGGGAAATACCCCATCACCAACCTCCAATACGAACGCTTCCTCAAATCGGATTTCGGGAACAAAAAATACTGGGTGGACTTCCCCAAGTTCGACGAGAACAGCCAGCCGATGAACGAAACCTGGGGCGAAGAGGGTTGGAAGTGGCTGCAAAAAGAATTGCAGGATAAAGACTATGATATTCAGGAAGGCGTATTGCTGCCGCGTTACTGGCGTGACCCGCGCTTCGGGGTCAGCCGCCGCAACGCCCCGGTGGTGGGAATCTCCTGGTATGAAGCCAGTGCATATTGCCGGTGGCTGCTGGAGAATTGGGACACTCTGGAAGAAGGCAAACAAGGTTTGTCAAAACCGCAATTGGTTCGTTTACCAATTGATACCGAATGGACATCCGCCGCAGGCGGTGAAGATCCCAAAGAAAGATATGCCTGGGACAAGAAAGGGACAGTTACAAAAACGGAGGATATCGTGCGGTATGCCAACACGGCTGAAAGTGGGATCAACCGCACCACGCCCGTGTGGATGTACCCACAGGGCGAAAGCTCCTACCACGTGATGGATATGAGCGGCAATGTTTGGGAATGGCAGACAAATTATTCTGGGGAGGAATATGGAGGGCAAAAAGCCCTAAGTAACTATCTCAAAACGTCAAAAATAGGCATGATTTGAAAATTCATCTCAAAACCTGGAATGATGCGATAATGGTCATAGGTT
>JAFGCG010000155.1 GCA_016932715.1 Anaerolineales bacterium | reverse complement strand
TTCAGCATAAAATCAAAAGTGTTGCACATTAGGTATATCCTTTCTTTCTGTAAAGGTGGCAACTCGGGCTAAATAATCTAGATTGGAGAATTGATCATGAAAGCCGCTGTGCTCGAAGACAAAATGGTTCTTACCTACAAAGATGTTCCCACCCCCGAACCCACACCCGGTCATGTCCGCTTGCAGGTCAAAGCCATTTCCATATGTGGCTCGGACATCAAGCGCTATGTGGATGGACATCGAATGTATCCGCTCATTCTGGGGCATGAAAGTTCCGGGATCATCGATCGCGTCGGCAGTGGGGTTAGTGAAAGATATATCGGCAAACATGCTGCTATTATCCCGCTGGTACCTTGTTTTGAGTGCGAGCAGTGTCGGCGAGGGTACTACTCTGCCTGCCATAGCTATTCCTTTATCGGCTCGCGCCAATCCGGTGGCTTTGCTGAGTATGTGGACCTGCCGGAAAGAAACGTTTTCATCCTGCCGGATGATTTGTCATTCGAGCATGCCGCGCTGATCGAGCCCTCGACCGTTGCACGGCACATGCTGGCGCTGGGAGATTTCAAGCGCGGCCAAACAGCCGTTGTGCTGGGGGCGGGATCGATTGGTTTGATGATCGTACAATGGCTCCGCATCCTGGGCGCGGACCAGATCATTGTTACCGATATTTTGGAGGACAACTTGCAGATAGCATCCAGGGTTGGCGCGCATGTGGCGCTCAATCCTTCAAAAGTGGATGTGATCAAAGAAGTGCAAAAACTCCTCGGTGATGGCGCGGACCTGACCCTCGAGGCGACCGGTGTTCCACAAGTCTTGGAGCAGAGCATATTCGTTACACGCCCACGCGGCAAGGTTGTCCTGGCAGGGAATCAACCCTTGGATAAGAGCCTGCATTTGACGTTTATCGAGAATATGATGCGACGAGAGATCAGTCTCATTGGTTGCTTCATGTCTTATTCAGCGCCATTCCCGGGTCACGAGTGGACGGAAACTCTGGCGGCGCTGTCGGACGGCAGCTTGGATATGGACACGCTCATCTCCCATCGCTATTCACTCTCGCAGGCTCCGGAAGTGTTTGAAAAGATCGGCACGCATCAACTAGCTCACCAGAAAATCATCTTGAATCCTGAGGAAGCAGTATGACTCTACAAAATGGAAGCCGTGCGCGAGCGGATTCGTTTCTTTGGCGCGTCTGGGAAGGCTCGGTAAGCTGGTTATGATCCTCTGCCTGAATCTCAATGCTGCGATCGATAAGACAACTGTTGTCTCTTCACCTGAACGGGGAGGCTCTCTGCAAAGGGGTAAAGGCGGGTCCGTTCTTCGTCAAGCCGAATGAGAGTGAAGCAAGGGTTCTTCTGGGATTCCATCCCGACGAAACTTTTGATTTTGCTCAAGGTGCAGCTGGGATCTCAAAAAAAATATGGGACAAATGTTTTGCTCTCTCTTGGAGCCGAAGGCGCGGTGGTCGCAAAAGGACAGGAAACCTTCCTCGTAAAGAATCCAACTGTAGAAGCGAAAAGTGCTGTCGGATCTGGAGATTGTACATTAGCCGGACTCACATACGGAGTTTTGCAGGGGCTTTCGTTTCAACAAGCCGTCATCTGCTGGTTCTCCTTACTTCTAAAATTTGCCGTTGGTGGTTTAGTTGAGCAAACTTTTGGTTACGATGTGCTACAGGATTTGCTCCAAGATCGTAGGATCTTTTATCTGCTCATCACGCGCCAACAGGATCACTTTTGAAACGATTTCTGCGGTCTTCGGGTCGTTATCCACAAAAGGCAGGAAGATACGTCCGCGGTGCTGGGAATGGACCGGAATGATGCAAAGCGCACCGCCCGGCTGTTTGTGCACCACGCCGCTCCCCAGATTCACGTTATAGTTTGCCAGTTTCCCATCGATGATCACATGCTTTTCCGACAATTTGACATTTCCGAGTTTCAACAAGGCAGCAGTTTCCCGGATGAGTGCAGCCCGTGACTCAATGGAGGAAGTGGACGATTCAGGGTCGATGCCTCCAGCATGGGCTACACTGGCGACAAGGTCAAGGTCGCGCATCACCTCGCTGAAGATGCGAGGCTGGATTGCCTCCATTTTCAGTGCCTGCCACTCGCCGCGTTTTGTGAAAGCAATTCCCTCGATTGTCCAACCTTCTACTTCAGCCGGCGTGAACGCACCTGACAGGAAACCGACCCGGGCAGAAATCCCTTCCTGATGAAATGTCTTTTGTACGCCTTCATACGGGTCGACCACCCAACCGCGCTGCCCAAACAAAGCCGCTGCCTGCCGGGGATTGACCTGCTGCCCGGCATACCGACGTGAGAGGTTTCCCTCGTCTTTTTCGTTTGAAGTGAGCACATATAGCTCACGAAAGACCTGTTTGAACGGCTGGATCCGTTCGGCGACAAAACACTCATGCTGCCAGAGATGCCACTCCTTGCTTTCCAGCAGATCCAGCGGATGCGCGATCCGTACAATGTCTGAATCCTTGAGAGCCAGTTCTTTCCCCGCATGATCGCACAGGGCTTTGCCAGATCGAACTGGATATCCCAGGCCGTAAGCGGAGACAAACACCAGCTGCTCGATCATCACCCTGAGCATGGGATGGCGGAGCAGGGTCTTGATCTCAGAGACGGTAAATTCATCGCCGCGGCACATGGACTGCTCCAGCGAAAGGCGCATCCGGCTGACCTGGCGGTCCAATCCCTGCTTCCGGTCCAGCAGTTCGGCAACACGCTCGTTCTTCTTGACTACGGACGACAGGTTCTTGAGCGGTTTGTCCTTTTTCCGGAACTCGAGAACCGGCTCGCCTAGATCATTGATACTCAAGGAGATCCGATACTCATCGATCTGCAGCACAACGGGGCCGGCAGATAGATCCTTGACGGCTTCCACTTCCATTGCCCATTCCAGGCGCTGGGGGTCGGTGTAACCGGCTGTGCGCGCCAGATTCTGCATCCCAATGGAGATCGCCAACCTCTCGCTGGCTTTTCGTTGAGAGCCAAACTTTTTGCCGGTTCGCAGAAATTCCTGCATCACTTCGTAGCGTCGGAGCACTTCCGCCTTTTGTCCACTTTTCCTGCCCAAAGGAATCAAGCCAAGCGCCCGGATCGAATCCTGATTGCGTTTCTTCAGCGCGCGTGCGCTCTCTTTTTCGACAGTCGTCTTCCCAAGCATGGCGTCCGAGAAGAGGCGCGCTCGTCCATGGCCGATCCCGCCGGAGGTATAGAGAGCCGCATCGTATAGCTGCTGCCAGCGCTCCTCTCCCATTTCGGCGTAGACCCGCTGGAACCAGACGACATCCACGGCGCCATCCATCAAGTCATCCGCGGAAAGCGGTGTGTGTTCGCTGATGCGCGCAGCCCATTCTTCACGGATGCCCTGTTCCACAGTCCATTGCCTGTCCTTGGTGTGTGCATACAGCCACCAGACAGCATCCGACAAATGCTCCCAGCCGGTTGTGTGTTCGACAAAATGTGCCCATTGCGGCGCATAGACTGCCAGTTCGATCAGTCTCTTTTCAGGGATGGCATGCTGGCATGCCTGCTCTGCAAACGCTTCCGGCGTGTCCGCTTCGACCGGATAGCTGTTTCGGATCAGAGAGCTGAACACTGACGAACGGCTTTGATCGTGACCATAGTGATAGCCGCGCTCGAAGCCGGTGTCATCCAGCGCGACCAATATTCGAAAGAGATTCCTCATCCCGGGAACAGAGCGAATACTGCGGGCCGGAGCGGTGGCGGCGGTGGGAAGTTCGCCACGCTTGCATTCCACATCCAGGATGCGCTCACGGCAGGCATCGACAATTTCTCGGATAACAGGGAACCTCTCCAGTACAGGTTTTGCGTTTGCGTGCAAATGCTGTCCGCTAAATTGATTCAAAAGACCAAACCGGGCGCCATATCCATCCTCTTTGCGAGGACCCAGGAACATATAGAAGAGATCGTCCCGCGTCGCAACCCCTGCCTGGTAGGCGAGCAGAAGATCATCGAGAACGGCGTAACTTCCCGGCAGGCCCGGTTCCGGCTCATTCAACCAGCAGACGATATTCCACAGCCGGGCATAATGATCGTTGGTCCAGAAGTCGGGGCGCATGGTGCGCAGCCCGCGTGCAATATCCAGGTAGATCAGCTTATGCCGATCAATCGCCCGCACTTTCATATCCCCGTAAGGCATCGGCTTCATTCCTATAAGTTCCGAGTGAGGAATATTTCCAACCGCATCTTCCAGTGCGTTCAGAACAAAATCGAGCTCACCTTGGGGCGGATGTTTCCAGATCAGCCATTCCAGCAGCGGATCGATGACTTCACGGTAGTTCAGATCGAAATTCAACTGCACGCCATAGAAATCCTGAAGTTCTTTGGAAATACCCTTCTCAGAGCGGTAGAAATAATCGTAGTGAGGCTGGAGAAGTTTCAGCACGGCATAGGCTCGCAGCAATTCATAACCGTCCGAGTCACACAATGCCTCTGTCCTGGACTGCCACCATGCTTCGGCCATGTCTTTGAGAAGGAATTTCTCGAAGTCTCGAACGCCCGGTCGCTCAGACGGATAGAGCATCCAGCCCCAACGCAGGTTTCCGAGCAGTTCGGCGCCCCTGCCATTGCCCCTGGCTATTTCAATGGGATCATTACGATGCTCCTCTACCAACGCATCCAGAGATCGCAGACAGGCAACCGCTGCGGGACTTCCAAGTTTGACTTTCGAAAACAGCTTGGTCTTTACAGGCTTCGGCTTTGTGCGGTTCTCAGGATTCAACAGTCCAAGTGAGTCATCCAGAGAATACTTTTCCACCGCTTCTGTCAGGATCTCGCCTAGCAGGATCATTTCCGCCTTCGACGGCTGCACACGTTGTTTGTACTCCGAGGCAATGGTTTGGACTTGATCGGGGAACCGTTGATTTTCCTTGCAGACCTTCATCATTTCCAGCGCGGCAAAATGCTGGTTCTCTCCCTTGTGTCCGATCAATCGGTGCATACTTTCGAGCAGCCTTTCATCGGGTAACTCCAAAAGAAGTTGGATGATGGCTCGCCGCAGGTCCTGGGATTTACGGGAAAGCAATCCTTCGAGGTGGACAATGTCCGAGTCGCGCAGTTGGATGCCGTGGAGACCCTGGATGGCGGTTTCACGAACGTCGGGGCTTAAGTCGCCGGCCAGGGACAGGAGAGTCTGTAAGGTTTCCTCGTCTTTGTTCTTCGACTCCTTCAGGACGCGCGCTACCCGCTCTCGATCTCTTGGATTCATCAGCGAGAGATATGGGATCAGCCGCTTCGGCGAGCGCTTCCCGAGGCAATTGATCAATAACCCGGAAACAACTTCCCGGTCCAGCTGCACCGGCAGCCAATCCCAGACAAGCGGTTTGAGATTGTTCTGCTTGTGTTTGACCCGCGGCAGCAAACGCTCCAGGCGTTCGAACAGATCGCTCGCGTCGCTGAGGTCTGAGTCGTAATTCCCGCCGGCGAGACCAACGAGTGCCTGGGCAGAGATACGCAGGTCTTCATCATCCATCGCAGCCAGCAAGGGGGGCAGACATTCAGCCAGCCTCAATTGTCCCAGCAGGTGGACGGCTGCGAATCGCTTTTCCACATCGGGGGACTGCGCCAAAGCGATCGCATGCGGTAATGCCTTTGGCGCATCATCAAACGCCATGGCCCAAAGAGCATAATAGGCATCCTGCGCGCCGCCATGCCGGACCGCCTCTTCGCAGACGGACGGCGAATCGAGGAATTGAAGTACCTGTTCCAGAACGGCACGCGCGACCTTAGGATTCGTCACTTCGAACGGCAGCCCAAACCAGACGCTGAAGGCGCGGGTCGCGGCGCTGAATCGGATGAGATTCTGATCCACGACCACTTGCAGGATCCGGCGAAACGCTTGTGGGTGCGCTTCATCGATGGCTTCCAGGATGACCTGGCGAAGACCCTCCTCGCGCTGGGCAGCCAGCAGCATCCGTTCAAGATACACCCAGCCTTCGACCCTCGGCGAACACAACAGAGCCCTGACCACATGGCGGCCCATCATGCCAATTTCGTGTGTGCCATTGGCAGAAGCGACCAGGATATCAAATACTTCGTCTCCGGTCCCGTCTTTTTTCCCCATCGCCGCGGCAAACAAATGCCCCAGCGTGACCGGCCCCCAATATCCCAGGCGGGAAACCCAGGCTGCCAGCCAAACGACATCCTGGTGTTCGTATCCGCGAACGGCGTGAGGCAGGTGCTGCAGCCAGGCAATTGGTACTTCTAAGTTTATATTTTGGGGGTTACGAAAAGGTCTGCGTTGGTAGCCCGATTGATACGGAAGCAGATCGAACAAATTCCATGTATCTTCCACGTACGATGCGATTCCCGGAAAGAGGGCGGCAAACAACTCTTTCCTTTCCGAACTGGAGAGAGCGAGAATTGTCTTATCGGGATTCTGCCCGGGCCAGCTTCGCCGGGCGCCCTGCTTTTGCAGCTTCTCCCACTCGGGACCCGCCTGGATAAGGATCTGCCCCAGCCTGGAAAGATTGGATGGCAGCTTATACAATCGGGCCAATTGCTCGTATGTATGCTCGGGGTTGTAAAAGGACTTTAACCGCTCCTGAGCTTCTTCCTTTGAGATCATGCTTTTATCCCCCCGCTAATGCTGTCAGGCGGAGAAAGACGACTTTGCTGTCTGTCTTCAGAAAGACTTCGCTGTCCAGGCTGGTCTGTTGGACCTCATCGACGAACACGAAATACAGACCATCTTCGAATGCCTGTAAGGCGACTGCCACGGCCTCATCTGCATTCACCTGCTGTTGAAGGTCGCGTTCTCCAGGATCTACCTTTCCGGCGGCTGCGCTTCGCTCGATCTCCTGCCGGCTCATGACCCGCGCCAGCTTTCTCTCCTCCTGGCGGAGCTGGAAGGCTTCCACTTCTTTTATGACAATCGAGGTGATGAGATCCCGTAACTTGAGATGATCACCTCGATTCTCATCGAGCGGTGGCAACTCAATGTGCCAGTCTGTAAAGATTGGCAGCTTCTGTCCAATTACTTTTGCTTCTACAGTGAACTCAAGAGACATATGTTCCTCCAAAAAGACAGTCTGGTTAGCACTTGAGCCAAAAAGTCAATTGTGGGTGGGCGTTTCCTTCCATGTGCACATCGATGCCTCACCCAATAAATAGAACATTTGTATTATATTCGATTTGTACTTGTTTAGCGTTCAACAAGGGAAGGTGGCGATGAGCCGAACTGCTGGAGTTGAACGAGGTAGTCGAGGACTGGCAAGGAATG
>JAFGCG010000154.1 GCA_016932715.1 Anaerolineales bacterium | reverse complement strand
TGCGAAAATCTGTGGAATCCGTGGCTGAATCCTGTCCAAATGAGCACATCAACCAGGTCAAAGCGGAATTTCAAAACACTCTCTAAGAAACTGGTCTACTTGTTTACCTGTGTACTTGTCTGCCTTTTCACACTCTATTCACAATAAAGACATACACTCCGTTTATAAAACATCCTGAAAGGAATCCTTAACTTGCAAGCAACTGCCTCCCGACCCATGTCACGCGGACGCCAGCGTGGACAGCGCCCCTCGTTCAAGGGGATCGGCCGCGCCATCAAATATCTGACGAGTTATAAGCGTCAGGCTCTTTTACCGTATATTTTCCTGGTTATCGCCACCCTCTCGCAGCTGGCTGTGCCGCGTATGATCCGCAATGTGATCGACGCGGTCACAAGCGGTTACCTCTCCAGCCAGATCCTGCAGGCATTGCAGCAGATGCCCTCCCAGGCCCTCGGCGCGGCGCTGCCGAAGATTCTCGAAGCCACGGGGAGACCAGGCTCCTTAACGCTCGACCAGCTCCAGGTCCAGCTGGCAGCGGATGTGACCAGCGCGCCGCAGGCGCTGCTGATTGCACTGGTCTCCATTATCTTCTTTGCGGCCCTGCGCGGTCTATTCGCCTTCCTGCAGGCCTTTTGGGCGGAGAAGAATTCCCAGTCCGTTGCCTATGACCTGCGCAATGACCTGTATGCCAAGATCCAGCGCTTATCGTTTTCCTACCACGACAGGAACCAGACCGGCCAGTTGATGATCCGCGCCACCGATGACGTGGAAAAGGTCCGCCTCTTTATCGGGCAGGGCTTGCTGCAGCTGGTGGGCGCCCTGATCCTGATCGTCGGCACGGTCATCATTCTGTTCTCATCGAACGCGGCGCTGGCCTGGACAGCCATGCCGATCCTGCCGATCGCGATTGTCCTGTTCGCGATCTTTGCCAGCCTCGCCCAGCCGATGTTCACCAAAGTGCAGCAGAAACTGTCACACTTGAACACGGTGCTGCAGGAGAACCTGGCGGGTATCAAAGTCATCAAGGCATTTACGCGCGAGCAGGAACAACAGCAAAAATTCCGCGCGGCGGCGGATGACACGATGGCACAGGCGATTGCCGTGTCACGCCTGTTCACGTTCCTGTTCCCGCTGGTGTTCATGATCGCCAACTTGGGACAGGCTGCTATCCTGTATGTGGGCGGCAAACAGATCATCAGCGGTTTGCTCACGCTCGGGGAATGGCAGGAGTTCTCGCTCTACCTGATGTACCTGTTCTTCCCCATCATGATGTTCGGCATGATCATCACGCAGATGGGCCAGGCGGCTGCCTCGGCGGAACGCGTCTTCGAGATCCTCGACGCGAAATCCGACATCGTGGATAAGCCGGACGCGCTCCGGCTCCCGGAGGTGAAAGGCGAGGTCAGGTTCGAGAACGTGACCTTCCGCTACTTCAGCGGCGGCGAGCCGGTGCTGGACAAGGTCACGTTCGAAGCCCAACCGGGCGAGACGATCGCCCTGCTCGGCGCGACCGGTTCCGGGAAGACGACGATCATCAACCTGCTGCCGCGCTTCTACGACCCCAGCCAGGGCCGCATCACCATCGACGGCTACGACCTGCGCGATGTCACCTTGGATTCACTGCGTTCCCAGATCGGCATCGTTTTGCAGGAGACGACGCTGTTCAGCGGCAGCATCCGCGAGAACATTGCCTTCGGCAAACCCGAGGCAACGCTGGAAGAAATCCAGAACGCCGCCAAAGCCGCCGCGGCGCATGACTTCATCCTGTCCTTCCCGGAGGGCTACGAGACACACGTCGGCGAGCGTGGACAAACCCTCTCGGGCGGGCAGAAACAGCGCCTCGCCATTGCCCGCGCTCTGCTGCTCGACCCGCGCATCCTCATCCTGGATGACTCCACCTCGAGCGTCGACCTCACCACAGAGGCACAGATCCAGGCTGCGCTCGAGACGCTGATGAAGGGCCGCACATCCTTTGTCATCGCGCAACGGATCGGCACGGTGATCAATGCCGACAAGATCCTGGTGCTCGACAAGGGCCAGGTCGTGGCACAAGGCAAACATGCAGATTTAATGGAAGAAGAACCCATTTATGCGGAAATTTACAATTCACAACTCTTGCCTGAGACGCATGGGGAGGTGACACTATGATGCACGGTGGTCCCACTGGCATGCTCAAGCAGGAGGTCCTCAAGCCGCGCGACCTGGGCGAAACACTCGCTCGCCTCGGTTCCTATTTTGGCCGCTTCTGGTACATGATCGCGCTGGCGGTTCTGTTCGTGGTGGTTGCCACCTGGACTCAGGTGACGACTCCCGAACTGATGGGCCAGGCCACCGATTGTTTCCTCGTCCCGGCTGGCGCTTCGACCTTTGGAGGCTTCACCTCTTTCGCCGCCGAGGGCGCGTCGCCGTCCGAAGAAGCGAGTTCCAGCTGCTGGCTCACCAGCGACGATCCCGCCTCGCTGACATGGACGCGCGGGCTCGTCTACGGCGCCTTCCACGCCGGTGGATACGACTTCCCCGCGGACCCGACGGGCAGTGATCGCATTGCGGCCTTGTTCCGGCTGATCCTGATCATCGTGACTTTGTTTTTGACAGGCTCCATCCTGACCGGCACGACCTTCTTCGTCATGGCCTGGACGGGCCAGCACGTGCTGCGCGTCCTGCGCGTGGAAGTGTTCGAGCAGCTGCATCGCCTGTCGTTGAGCTACTACTCCGAGCATGAAGCCGGCGATCTGATGAGCCGCATCACCAACGATACGAGCGCCATCGAGCAGGCATTTTCCTTCGCGCTGGTCAACGTATTCAGCGGCATCCTGCTGCTGGTGTGGGTCGCCTATAACATGGTCACCACCAACGCGCCGTTCGCCTTGTTGTCGCTGTCGATTGCGCCGCTCATGTTCCTGGCAACCCTCTACTTCTCGGACCAGGCGCGCAAAGCCTTCCGGGTTTCGCGCCAGGAGATCGGGAATGTCAATGCCGAATTGCAGGAGTCCATTTCTGCGGTGCGGGAAGCGCAAGCCTTCAACCGCGCCGACGAGAACATCGAGCAGTTCAAGGAAGTGAACGCCGCCAACCGCGACGCCAACGTGCGCGCGGTGGCGTATACCTCCGCCCTGGCTCCCACCCTGGAAGCGTTATCCTATGTGGCGCTGGCAATCGTGACCGGCGTGGGCGGCTGGTCCCTGCTCAAAGGACAGCCCCTTTTCGGCACGACCGTCACGCTGGGTCTGGTCGTGGCATTCCTTGCCTATGTTCAGCGCTTCAACCAGCCGATCCAGCAGATCGCCGTCCTGTGGACGAATATTCAGAACGCCATCGCGGGCGGCGAACGCATCTTCACTATCCTGGACGAGAAGCCGGCCGTGGTCGACAAACCCGCTGCAAAGGAAATGCCTGAAATTCGAGGGGAAGTGGAATTCGACGAAGTTTCGCACGCCTATGAAGATGGTGTGCCGGTGCTGAATAAAGTCAGCTTCCGCGCAGAGCCCGGACAGACCATCGCGATTGTCGGTCCCACCGGCGCAGGCAAGACGACCATCATCAATTTGATCCCCCGTTTCTATGATGTGACACATGGCTCGGTGAAGATCGACGGCATCGACGTGCGTGATGTCACCGCCGAATCACTGCGCCGCCAGATTGGCATCGTGCTCCAGGATACATTCCTGTTCAGCGCCACCGTCATGGAAAATGTCCGCCTGGGGAAACCGGACGCGACCGACGAGGAAGTGCTGGCAGCCATCCGGCTTGCCAACGCCGGTTCGTTCATCGAGCGCCTGCCCGACAAATATCAGACGGTGCTGGGCGAACGCGGCTCCGGTCTCTCGCAGGGACAGCGCCAGCTGCTCTCGATCGCGCGCGCGGCCCTGGCAGACCCGCGTATCCTCATCCTGGACGAAGCCACCTCCAGCGTGGACACGCGCACCGAGCGTCTCATCCAGAAAGCCTTCGACGGACTGCTCGAAGGGCGCACATCCTTCGTCATCGCCCACCGTCTGTCCACCATCCGCAACGCGGACATGATCCTGGTCCTCAAGGATGGCGAGATCATCGAGCGCGGGGTACACGCTGAGCTGCTGGCAAAGGAAGGTTTCTATTACGACCTGTACATGAGCCAGTTCAAGAAACAGGAAGAAATTGAATCAGTGATGCAGTGAACAGTATTCAGTAAGCAGTAAGCCCTCACCGTTTGGCGAGGGCTTATTTTTATTTTCACACCTGATACATGACACCTGACACCTGAAACTAATCATGACGCCGCGATGTACGGCATCGACGAGCGCTCCGGATATTCGAGTGGAAGAACATCCACCAACTCGTACGTGCGCGAGCCAAGGCCGAGTTTCTCTGCATACTCTATGACCTTATACGGATCCTTGTGCGGACCGTGCAGCCACTGAAAAGGATGGCCTTCGCGAGTGTGGACTTCCATCGAAGTCGGGAGATTCTCTTCGATCAGCCGCGTCTTGCCTATCACGTCCAGCGTAGCCTGGTCGAGGGCGACGATATCGTCAGAACCGAAAACGCCTGCATCCGACAGGATCGGCATGGACGTGAACCCGAAGCAGTCGCAGACCGGGGTCATGTGTGTGGCGAGGTTGAGATGCACCGCCTTGCCCGGCTCGAACGTGGAAAGGACGATATCCACTGCATGCGCGCAGGCTTCCTGGAAGGTATGGAAGTTGACCGCCGCGATCTTCAAGCTGCCCTCCGGCGCAACCTTGAGGCAGCGTCCACACTGATTGCACTGTTCCATGTGCAGGTGCAGGTTTCCGGGATGCTCCTTATCTTCCACGATGGCGTCGAAGGGACAGGCGGCGATGATTTGCGGCAGCAGGCTTTTATCCGGGCATTTTTCGGGGAACCAGTACGGGTCATAGTGCATGGCGTCGTGCATTGCGCCGCGCGTCTTCCCTGCCATGCAGCCCAGCGCCAGGTTCTTGAACGCCGCGCCAAACCCGCAGCTGGGATGCCCCTTGACGTGCGCAAAATTGACCAGGAAGCTGGCATCCTGGATCAGACCGGCAACCTTCCATGTCTGGATGCTCTTGTACGACCGCTCGTGTTCGTAGAAATACTTTTCGTCCGGTCCCGCGGCGGGATAGACGGGGCAGCCGATCACCTCCGAGGCGTAACCCCTCGTTTCGGCGCCGGCGGTATCCCAGTTCACGTCCACGACAAAAGGTTTGCCGCCTCCGTCCTTGATCGCCTGGACCACCCGCCGGACGAACACCGGGTGGATGGTCGAGTAGACCATGTTGTTGCCGGTGTGCATTTTGAGGACGACCGTTTCCTTGCTGACCCGGTCCCGCAGGTGCAGCTGCTCCAAAATCAAATCCAATTTGGCTGGCAGGGTTTCTTTCGCCTCGAGCCGCGCCTGGCGCGCGGTACCGAAAAATACTTTGGATGGCATGATGTTCCTCTTTGTTCCTTGGATTAACCAGAGTCTATCATGGAGAAGCCAGACGATTTTCCTCTTTTCTCTGACACATGACACCTGGAACCTGGAACCTGACACCTCGCCACCTGACACATGACCCCCTGAGCGGCGGGTTGAGTAACCGAGTGTATTTCGAGGCAAATCGAAACCCGAAGTCGAAGGGTTATGGTATGCTTAATCAACCTCACCACCGGAGCACTTCCATGTATGTTGCCATCGAAGGGGTCATCGGAGTCGGCAAGACGACCCTTGCCCGCCTGCTTCAACCTGCATTTAACGCCGAAATCCTTTTGGAGATCTTCGAGGAGAACCCCTTTCTCTCTGATTTCTACGCTGATCGCGAGCGCTACGCCTTTCAGACGCAGATCTTCTTTTTGCTGAGCCGCTATCACCAGCAGCGGCGGACGGTCAACGAAATCCTGACGTCCGGAAAGGATCTGCTCGCGGATTACACCTTTGCCAAGGATGCGCTCTTTGCGCAGATCAATCTCAAAGGCGACGAGCTCGACATGTATTACAAGGTCCATGAAGCGCTGGCGGAGAAAATCCAGAAACCTGACCTGCTGGTCTACCTGCAAGCCGGCACGGATACCCTGATGCAGCGGATCGCCTTTCGTGACCGCTCCTATGAACGACAGATGGAACGTTCCTACATCGAAGAACTTAATCGGGCTTACGAAAATTTTTTTACGAAGCCTTTTGACCATACGCCTGTTTTAACCATCGAAACGGATAACCTGAACATCGTTCAAAACCCTGAACATTTGAAGCTGATCGAGAACCGCATCCGGCAAAGCCTCCAGCTGCCTCCGTTTCAACAGTCATTGCCTCTGCCTTAGCCATGGAGCATTATGCGAGTCACGCGTGAATCACTGATCCGAATCGCCAAAGAGACCGCGCAGGAACGCGCCTACAACGACCGCGATATCATCGCCGCGTATCTGACGGGTTCACTGATCTCCGACAGCGATCCCATGCTCGGCGGCACCGCAGACATCGACATTATCTTCGTCCATGCCGACGAGCCGAAACACCGGCGTGAATTTGCCAAACTGACCCCCGATTTTCATCTGGATATCAGCCACCGCGCCAAAGCCGAGTTCAAACGTCCGCGCGAGCTGCGCCTCGATCCCTGGCTGGGCTGGGAAATGTACGACCCCATGCTTCTGTTCGAGCGTGAGAAGTTCTTCGAGTTCGTGCAGGCCGGTTTGCGGGCCGGCTTCGAGTTCAACGCCCCGGCGCCGGCACTGCAGCGCTCACGTATTCTGCTTTCCCATGGACGCGGCATCTGGCGCGACCTGCTCGAAGCCACAGATATGGTGATGCCGAACGATCTGGTGCAGTACATGAAGTCGTTGTACCATGCCGTCAATGCGGTCGCGGAACTTTCGGGTCCGCCGTTACAGGAACGCCGCCTGATGCTGGAATTCCCTCCTCGAGCAGAGACAGCCAAACGGCCGGACCTGAACGCAGGCCTGCTCGGCTTGCTGGGCGGCTCCAATTTGGAACCCGCTGCCATCAATGAGTGGGTCTCCGAATGGAAACTCGCCTTTGAAGCCGCCATGGAAAACAGCCGTGTCGACCCGCGCATTCATCGGGCGCGCCTGAACTATTACGAGAAAGCGATCAAAGCCATGCTGGCAGGCGACAACCCGCGCGCCGCGCTGTGGCCCCTGCTGCAAACCTGGACGCTCGCGGTGGACGTGCTGCCGCATCATGCCGTGGTGGCGTGGCGCTCGGCTTGTGAGCAGCTCCATTTAACGGGGACCGGCTTCGAGGAGCATGTGAAGGGCCTCGATCAATACCTTGACGAGGTGGAGTCCCTGCTCGATGAACTTGCCGCGGAGCATGGCCTGGCAACGTCGACGAGTATCTAATGTCGTTGCGAGGAGCGTCGCGCTGAGCGGAGGATGAGCGAAGCGAAATCCGTAGACGAAGCGCGAGCGACAAAGCAATCTCACGTGAGATTGCTTCGCTCCTTTCAGTCGCTCGCAACGACATGAAATTTAAGGAAGATGATTATGACCCGAGACGAAGCTTTAGCCCTTGTTCAGGAATTCGTAAAAAACGAAGGCCTGGTCCGTCACATGCTGGCAGTCGAAGCCGCCATGCGCCTGTATGCCGAGAAATTCGGTAAGGACGTGGAAGCCTGGGGCCTGCTGGGCCTGATCCACGATTTCGATTGGGAGGTCCATCCAACCCTGGAGGAACACCCGATAAAAGGCGCCTCGATCCTGCGGGCGCGCGGCGTTCCCGAAGACATCATTCAGGATATTTTGAGCCATGGTGTCGGCACGGGCGTGCCGCGTGACACGCTGAGGCGCAAAGCCCTGATGGCTTGCGACGAGATCACAGGCTTGATCACCGCGGCGGCGCTGGTGAGGCCCTCGCGCTCGCTGTATGACCTGGAAGCCTCCTCCGTCAAAAAGAAATGGAAGGACAAAGCCTTCGCAGCCGGCACCTCCCGCCCCGAGATGGAGGAGGCCGCCAAGGAATTCGGCATCGAATTATGGGAACATGTGGGAAACGTGATCCAGGCCATGCGCCGGATTGCACCGGAGCTGGACCTGGTTGGGAACATTCAAAAGTGATCCGTGCAGGAGCGGAGGGGAATCAGCTCCTGTCGTTCTTCCGGGAATAGAGTTCAGCGAAGGAAGGAGCAAATCATGAGAACCTTCAAATATATTCTTCCCATCGGATTGATCTTGCTTTTCGTCTCGCTGGCGTGCCAGGCACTTCAGCCGGTCCCGCCCACAGTCACCGCGGCGCCTCCTCCAACGCCCACGTCGCCACCCATTCCGGCCGCCCCGGCCCCGGCGCCTTCGCCAACCGAGGAGATTCTCGATCAGCCGAGTTTTCCCTCTCTGATCGCGTACAGCCTGTTCGCCGAGGATGAGGGGGTTTACATCCACACGGTGGATGCAGATGGCAAAAACGATATCCGCCTGACCGAGAGGGGCTGCGTCGGCGCGCTGCCAACCTGGTCGACGGATGGCTCCCTGCTCGCCTACTATTGTTACGACGCGGAACGGGAAAACTCAGATCTTTGGGTCATGAACCCCGATGGTTCGGAAAAGAAGTATGTGGCTGTGCTGCCCGGGCTGCCGCGCTTGAATTGGTCTCCGGATAACCGCTACGTGGTCTACTTTGCCCCGCAGCCGGATGGCAAGGAGAACGATATCTACGTTTTGGAACTCGCCAGCGGCGAGAGTGAGGACATCACCAGGGATTCCCGGGTCTGGGATGCCTACCCGGACTGGTCGCCGGACGGGGACCTGATCGCGTTTGCCTCCGATCGTGCGCCTGGCGGAAAAGCGCTCGACGATATCTGGGTCATGAAGCCGGATGGCTCAGACCCCGTCAACCTGACGAACAACGGCGAGAACTGGGAGGACTATCATCCCGCCTGGTCACCGGATGGGGAGGCGATTGCCTTTTACAGAGGCGGTTCACTGTTCGGCGAAGATCCGGAGGGTGGACCCGCGGGGTTATGGATCATGGATGCGGATGGAGGAAATCAGCGGCTCGTGACCGCCTTTGAACCGTTCGGGGTATTCGATGCCCCGGCCTGGTCACCGAACGGACGATATCTTGCCTATGTCACCGGGATCGAGGAAGAACAGGATGTCTGGGTGGTGCCGGTTGGGGGCGGAGAGCCGGTAAATGTCAGCAATCTCCCCGGGGAAAAACGCGCCATTTCGTGGTCACCCGATTCGCAGGCGCTCGTCTTTACGAACGACGACGAGCAAGATGAGTTGTCGGTCTATATTGCCCTGCCCGACGGCTCCGACACTCACCCGCTCCTGCCCGAGGGGAGATATGGGTATGGCGATTGGTCGCCGTAAGCCCCCTCCGCCCTGACGGGCACCTCCCCCAAATCCGAAATAAATTCTTTGAATAATTATTTCTATTTCTCAATGCGGATTTGGGGAAGGCGGGGAGGGGGTCGGGGGTAAAATAGAAACACAGGAGGAAATCTCCCATGCCCAATAACTAGAACCTACATTTTCAGGAGGGTAACATGCCTAAAATCGACAACGTTGGATTTGGAAAGTTTACTGCTCAAAAGATGGAGATTCTTAGAAGTATTTTTGGCATGCATTTGGTTGTAACAGAAAAAGTCTTGAATAAACATTCTGCCTTTAGGCAAACCTACAGATACATTGACGCCACTGCAGGTAAAGGGTTTGTTCCCGAAAGCTTGATACCGGGTAGCCCATTAGTGTTTATTGATGCTGTTTGCTCTGAGAATTTCTATAAACAATTTAGGGTTGATCTCCTTGAGGAGAAGGAAGTTAATTTTACAGAACTTCAACAGAATGTTACTCAGCATTGCAAAATTAAAGGATTGGATTTCAGCCAATTCGGGAAATTTTATTTAGGAAATTATGAACAGCTTCTCCCGCGATTTCTTGGACATGAGGAAGATAGAGAATTAGGGCTGATTTTTATAGATCATTCTGGGGATTTGCCAAACTTTGACACAGTAAAATTAATCAGCCAACTTCGCCCTCGTATGGAAATGTTATTGTATTTGTCAGCAAGAAACATTAAACGTCTTCACCACTTGACCCAAAAATCTTTATCCGACTACATGCAGGAAATTAGTAAGAAGTATTGGCTCATTCGTAAACCGAACAAATTCGATAGACACGAATGGACGTTTTTGCTGGGAAGCAATACAGATATATTCAAAGATTATAAGAAAATAGATTTCTTTAGACTTGACTCTGATGAAGCCCAGAAATTTTTCCCCAAATTGAACCTAACATCAAAAGAAAGAATGGCAAAATTGCAGCCCAGATTATTTGATGATAATTAGAACCCCTGTGCTATAATCGTTTTGGCGATTATTTCTGGAGGAAAAATGGCTACCCAATCCCGGATCGAGTGGACAGAATCCACCTGGAATCCACTTACAGGCTGCACAAAAATCAGTCCTGGGTGTAAGCATTGCTATGCCGAACGGATGGCAATGCGCCTCCAGGCAATGGGACAGCCCAACTATGTCAATGGGTTCAAGCTCACCATGCATGAGCATGTTCTTGAAAAGCCATTAGAGTGGAAAACCCCGCAGGTGATCTTTGTCAATTCCATGAGCGATCTGTTCCACAAGGATGTCCCTTTGGAATTTGTTCAGCGCGTCTTTGACACGATGAAGCGCGCTCATTGGCATCAATTTCAAGTATTGACGAAGCGTTCTGAGAGATTAGCTGAACTTAGCCCGCATTTGGAATGGACAGATAATATCTGGATGGGTGTCAGTGTCGAAAACGAAAAATACACTTTTAGAATTGACGACTTACGGAAGACAGGAGCAAAGATAAAATTTCTTTCCGTCGAGCCATTGATTGGTCCGCTGCCTAAAATAAATCTCAAAGGGATTAATTGGGTCATTGTTGGCGGAGAATCAGGACCGGGCGCACGTCCACTTGAAAGAGAATGGGTCGTTGGTATACGCGACCAATGTCTCAAAGCAAAAGTTCCTTTCTTCTTCAAACAATGGGGCGGAGTGCAGAAGAAAAAAGCAGGCAGGTTATTGGATGGCAGAACCTGGGATCAAATGCCTGTAGACAGGAATTTGGTAAAAGCATAAAAGAAAAATCGGCTTGCAAGCCGATTTTTCTTTATTAATCAACAAATTTACTTCTTCTTTTTCCCTTTCGAAGGAGATTTCTTCGCAGGCTTTGGTGCCTTTTTTGCTTTCGCGGGTGCTTTCTTCGCCGCACTCTTCCGCTTCGGGGGCGATGCCTTTACTTTTCCATTTGGAGACGCTTTTGCCTTCTTCCCCTCTTTCCTCTTCCCCTCTTTCCTCTTTCCTTCTCTCTTCTCCTCCTCCACAAACTTATCCACCGTCCAGCCCACATTGACGGAGACAGCTTCCTCGCCGGGCTTGACTTCCACGACCAGGTCGCCTTTCGTCGCGGCGCGTTTGCGGAGCCCAGCCATATCCAGCCGGGCCGACTTCGGCGCGCCTTTGGTGAGATGGATCGTCGCCATGTGGTTCGGCTTGTCCACGACCACACCAGCTAACCGGATTTTCTCCGGCAGGTCCCAGGCGATGACGCCTTTGCCGTAGCGGCCCTGCACGGGGAATTCCTTTTGTTCGAGGCGTTTGGCTTTGCCGTCGCTCGTCAGGAGGAAGATCTCGCCGTCAGCCGGCAGGATCTCCATGCCAACGACTTCGTCCTTGTCATCGAGCTTCATGCCGCTGACGCCCGCCGCGACGAGTCCCATCGGGCGGACTTCATCCTCCCTGAAGCGGATCGCCATGCCCTGCGCGGTGACGAGCAGAACGTCCTTGCTCTTGTTGTCTGTCAGACCGACTTCGATCAGGCGGTCGCCTTCATTCATGCGGACGAGCACGAAGGTCTGTGACGAAGGTCCCGGCAGTTCGCTGATCAGACTCTTCTTGATCATGCCCAGCTTCGAGGCTGTGATCACGCAGGTCTCTGCGGGCAGGGCAGATTTTCTGGAGGGCAAGGCGAAGACCGCCGCGAGCGAATCGTTTTCAGTCAGCGGCGAGACTCTGTGGAACAGCGTGCCCTGCGTCAACTTCTCCGCCTGCGGCAGGATGTGCGCTGCCACCGCGGCTGCCCGCCCGGATTTCGCCACGAAGTACACGGTATCGTTTGTCGACGCCCGCACCAGCCAGCGCGGCGCGTCATGGCCGGAGTGCTTTGGCTGCTTGTCGTCATGCGTGCGTGAGACCAGGCCTTCATCCGTCACGCCGATCCAGACTTTTTGTTCGGGCATCAGATCGCGCGCGGTCAAAGTCCTGGCAGCCTTGCCGTTCGCCGAGAGGTTGATGATCTGTGTGCGGCGGCGGTCGCCATACTGGTCTTTCACTTTCAACAGCTCATCCGACACCATGCCGCGCATCAACTTGGGCGACTTCAACAACCTGGTCAAGTCCTTGATGAGCGCGGTCACTTCCTTGTATTCGGTCTCGATCTTCCTGCGCTCCAGCGCCGCCAGCCTGCGCAGCTGCAGGTCCAGGATCGCGGTCGCCTGGAGTTCTGTCAGCTTGTAGCGCTTCATCAGTTTGGCGCGCGCCGTATCGACGTCGGAGGCGGAGCGGATGAGATTGATGACCTCATCCAGATTCTTCAAGGCAATGAGATAGCCTTCAAGGATGTGGGCGCGCTGCCTGGCTTTTTCCAGTTCGAATTCCGCGCGTCTCCTGATGACCGTCAGCCGGTGCTCGATATAGACGCGCAGCGCCTGCTTGAGCG
The DNA here is from genome assembly GCA_016932715.1 of Anaerolineales bacterium. Taxonomy (GTDB): domain Bacteria; phylum Chloroflexota; class Anaerolineae; order Anaerolineales; family Villigracilaceae; genus Defluviilinea. The sequence goes on along the minus strand of JAFGCG010000154.1, from coordinate 3,651 downwards.
TCAGCGTGCGCGGTTCGCCATCCACCAGCGCCAGCAGGTTGATGCTGAAGGTGGTCTGCATCGGCGTGCGTTTGTAGAGGTCGCGCAGGATGACGTCCGGGTCGGCGTTCTTGGAAAGCTCCATCACAATGCGCATGCCCTGACGGTCCGACTCATCGCGCAGGTCGGCGAGACCTTCGAGGTAGCCCTCGCGCGCCAGGTCAGCGATGCGCTCGATCAGGCTGGACTTGTTGACCATGTACGGAAGTTCTGTGACGATGATGCGGCTGCGGCCCCGGTCCATCTCCTCGACGTGGGCTTTTGCCTGCACGGTCACGCGTCCGCGCCCCGAACCGTAGGCGGCTTCGAGTCCATCGGCATCCTTTTCCTGCACGATCAACCCGCCCGTGGGGAAATCTGGTCCCTGGATGAACTCCATCAGGGTTTCGACGTCGATGTCGTCGAGCTTTTCCCAGTGATTGAGCATGTAGACGAGAGCGTCGATCACTTCACTGAGGTTATGCGGCGGGATGGAGGTCGCCATCCCGACCGCGATGCCGGTCGCGCCGTTGACCAGAAGATTCGGCAGTGCCGCCGGCAGGACCTCCGGCTCGGTCAGCGTGTCATCGAAGTTGGGATTGAAATCGACCGTATCCTTGTTCAGATCGAGCAGGATATCCACCGCGGCGGAGGTGAGCCGCGCTTCGGTGTAGCGCATCGCGGCCGGAGGGTCGCCGTCGACGGAGCCGAAGTTGCCCTGTCCATCCACGAGCAGGGTGCGCAGGGAAAAATCCTGCGCCATGCGCGCCATCGCTTCATAGACCGCCGAGTCGCCGTGCGGGTGATATTTCCCCAGCACCTCGCCGACGATACGGGCGGACTTCTTGTACGTCGAGTCGGCGCGGATGCCCATGTCGTACATCGCGTACAGGATGCGGCGCTGGACAGGTTTGAGTCCATCGCGGGCATCGGGCAGGGCGCGCGCCACGATCACGGACATGGCATAATCGAGATACGCCTGTTGCATTTCATTATCGATGTCTATCTTCCGTATTAAACCAAGATCCATGTGCAATCCTTTTGTTATCCACCAAAGAATCTTTGTGCCGCGAAGAGGTACGATATGCGAAGACTGAAAAGGTAAAGGAGTTTCCCCCGAGAGGCAGAGGAAATCTTCGCAGACAAACTATCATTGTGTGGAATTAATGTTCTATATTTTCGATAATCTTACGGGGAAAAATGCGAAGCGTCAAGTGCGCGCTCCATTGCACCTTCGCGTTCTTGTAAGCCCCTGCGCGCTCCTCAGAACACATCTTGAAATTCTTTGCCACGGATTTCGCGAATTTGCGCGGATTTAAAAACCAATCCGTGTGAATCCGTGAAATCCGCGGCTAAAAAGGAAAATAAAGGGCAGGCTTTTGAGCGCCTGCCCTGCTGTTCATGGCGTGAAGGTGAGCGCCTGGCTTATACAGCTGCCACCCTGTGCAGGTTCTGAACACAGTTGGACTCCGACGTTCAGCAGGTTCCCGGCGGGATTGTAAGTTAAGGGAGGCAAACTCACTTTGTTTGCAGTTCCGGGAGGCAGTGTGTCCACAGGAATCGTACTACAGCCGTTGCTGTTTATAAAGTCGTCCGATATCAGTCCGTCGACAAAGCCGGTGACTGTATCCTCCATAACCAGAGCAATGGACTGGAAGGTGACCGTGCCATTATTTGTCAGGTCGATCTGCACGTACCAGGCGTTGCCCAAGCAGTTGACCGTGCTGCTGTACGATGCTGTAAAGCTGGGTGTTCCCGGGGTGATGGCAGTTGCTGGTGTGGTGACCGTTGCTGGTGTGCTGGCAGTTGCCGGAGGCTTGGGTGTACGCGTAGGCGGCGGCTTACGTGTACGCGTGGCTGTCGGTCTGGGGGGCGATGTAAATACCGGCAAAGCCCCTACAATTCCTGTCACACTGGCATACTTGCCTGATAACCAGCAAAGCTGACTCAGGTTGCGTGGATTACGGATGATCCAGTATTTGACATCCGCGCTGCGTCCAACCACTTGAACAGCCTCACCGGCTTTCAAGGCACCAAGACTCGCATATTCCTCACCGGGCCCAGCGCGGCAGTGTGTGGACTTGGAAACATATACATATGACACTGAAGCGACCAGCGTGTACGTAGGGAAAGGGCTTGGTGACAGAGTCTTCGTTGGCGCTGCCGTGGGAGTGGACATTTCCATGAGGCTCGCTGCCTGACCCGTTTGAGTCGCCGCGGCTGCCATGGTCCCGGCAATGGCAGTGTCTATGGCATTGGGATCCAGGGTAGGCATACCTGGCATCGCACCCGTACAAGCCTGGGAGACAATCAACAATCCCAGACAAAGTGAATATTTCAAAACAGTCTTTAGCATATTCTCTTCCTTTTCTCAGTGACGACTGCATGGAGTATAAGCTATGCCTGCTGCAACAGGAGCTTTGCCCAAGCCAGCCTGGGCGACTCTTTTTCTACGGTTTGAATTTGATCACTTGCGTGACACACATGCCATTCTGCCCGGTGGCGGTACACAGTGTGACGGTGGCGCGCATTTTATGTCCCTTTGGGTTATAGGCAAAGACCGGCGTGCTGACTGTCACGGTCCGGCCGGGATCCAGGGTCTCCTCTGTCGTGGTATCGAGACAGCCATCGATGTCCGTGAATTTATCGGCAGACATGGAAACATCAACGCCCTCATCTGTATCTCTGATCGTGAGAGACATGGATTTGAAGGGGACCACACCGGTATTCGTGAGCTGAAGTTCCACCCACCAGCCGACACAGGAATCCAGGTCATCATAATGTACTTCGAAACTCGGCACCGGCGTGGGGGTCGGCGGAGGCGTGAACTGGGGCAGGACCGCCACATTTCCTGTCACCGTAGCATATTCGTCCCAGACCCAGCAGTAGCCGTTGACCTGATCCGGGTTTTTGATATACCAGTATCGCCAGGTCGGATCGCGGCCGACCACTTCCGCCGTCTCACCGACCATCAGCGCGCCGACCCTGTCATAGACCCTGCCGGGACCGGCACGGCAGTTCGTATTGACGGAGACACTGATCAGCGGCACGAGCGGTGTGACCGTCGCGAGCGGCGTGGGCGACAGGGTTGCCGTGGGGGTGAGAGACGGTTCCGGCGTAAGCGTGGGAGATGGGGAAGCGGGTACCACCGCCCCGGCCGTCTGCGTCCGGGCGGCTTCCATCGTCTGCAGGATCGCGGTCTCCACGGCATTGGCATCCAGGGTGGGACCCGTCACGGGGATGTTCGGCAGCGCGCTGGGCAGACCGCAAGCCAGGGAGACGATCAACAGGACCGTCGCCGCGAAAAGGACGTAGATTGGCTTTCGCATAGCGCCTCCTTTCGGCTCACAGGGACAATCATAACGCCAAACGGGCGGAATGCCATCCGCCTAAAGGGGGGACGCTCATTTTGCCGGGTTTGTTCCGGTCACTCGCCTATCTTTCAATTGCAGTTGGGATTTCCTCCTTATTTCTAACCGTTGGCTGCAAATTTGGACGGAATGGTCTTGACGATTTATCGAATTGAGATTCTCTGATAAACTCAATAGTACTTGTTTAGCGTTCAACAAGGGAAGGTGGCGATGAGCCGAACTGCTGGAGTTGAACGAGGTAGTCGAGGACTGGCAAGGAATG
>JAFGCG010000153.1 GCA_016932715.1 Anaerolineales bacterium | reverse complement strand
CTGGTTGATCTCGAGGATGAGACGCTCGAAGAGCAGGTTGTCGTCTTTGAGGGGAAAACCATATTGGGTGTCATGATACGTTTTGTTGAACGTATCTTCGGGGTGAGTGAGGCAGTATTCGCAGTAGGTCATGCCGATATTTTACTCTCCAAATGGCTAAAGCATGGGCTAAGTGCTGTTCACCGCAACTCCTTCGCCGGGGCAACCCTCATGCGCGATTCGACCGGGTTCAAATACTTCCTCAGTGACCACCTAGGCTCGACTTCTGTGGTGCTGGACGCAAACGGTGGTATCCTCAAACAGCAGCGTTACCTGCCCTTCGGGCAGGCATGGGTGATGCCGCCGTATGCGAGCGCGACGTCAACGGATTTCACCTACACCGGGCAGCGCAATCCCTGCTGGCGCAAGGTCTTCGCGCAGCATAGCGAAGAGAGCCGACCCCGCCGAACGTTGAAAAAATATCTGGCTTAATCTTTTGAATTAGAATCTCCCTGATGAAACACCAAAGTATCATAGTCCGCTTATGGCGTAAAACCGCCAAATTTATTTTTGCCGGGATTATTCTTCTGGCAGGGTTGCTTATCTATACTTTTTGGGATTTACCCTCCATCGACTCTCTCCCGGAAACGTACATGACCCCCAGCGTCCGCATCACGGACCGGGACGGGCATTTGCTGTACGAGATCCTGGCAGAAACCGGCGGGCGGAATACGGTTTTGTCCATCGAAAACATTCCTCGATGCCTGAAAGACGCCACCATCGCGGTGGAAGATCAATATTTCTATATCCATCCCGGCGTGGACATCACGGGGATCCTCCGCTCGCTGTGGATCAACCTCCGGGGCGGCGAGACGATCGCGGGCGGCAGCACGATCACGCAGCAGGTCGCCCGCAACCTCCTCATGGATCAGGAGGAGAGGACAGAGCGTACCCTGCGGCGCAAGCTGCGTGAAGGTCTCCTTGCCTGGCAAATGACGCGGCGTCTCACCAAGGATGAGATCCTGGCTCTCTACCTCAACCAGATGAATTACGGCGGTATGGCGTACGGCGTCGAAGCCGCCTCCCAGACGTACTTTGGGAAACCAGCCAGCGAGTTGTTATTGCCGGAATGCGCACTGATCGTCGGGCTGCCTCAGGCGCCGGGAGCCTATAACCCGTTTACAAATCCCGAACTGGCAAAGGAAAGGCAGCGCATTGTGCTGGGTCTCATGCAAAAGCATGGCTATCTTACCGAGGAGGAGCGTCTCCGCGCGGAAGCAATCCCATTGAGCTTCAATCCGGAACCCTATCCGATCGAGTCGCCGCACTTCGTCTGGCTCATCAAAGACCAGATCGATACGTTAACGTCCGAAGGAGTCCTGAACTCCCGTCAGAGCCTGGTTGTGCGCACCACGCTCGATCTTGACGTCCAGCATCTGTCGGAGAGCGTTTTGAAACGGCGAATTGCAGACTTCAAAAAGGAGGAGGCTGCCATCAGTCACAATGTCAACAATGCGGCTTTGGTGGTGCTCGATCCGCACAGCGGTGAAATCCTGGCCCTGGTCGGCAGTGCGGACTATTTCGACGCGTCGATCGACGGCGCATTGGACATGGCGACCTCTCCCCGCCAGACCGGTTCCGCGTTCAAGCCGTTCCTCTACGCCCTGGCGCTCGATCCTGCCCGCCCGGATGCCTGGACGGCTGCCACGTCGATCCTCGATGTATCGACCACATTCATCACGCATGATGGCACGCCCTATACGCCGGTCAATTACGACAGCCGCGAACACGGGCCCGTTTCTGTACGCGAGGCACTTGGCTCTTCGTTGAATATCCCGGCGGTGAAAACGCTGCAGGAGGTTGGCATTGAAGAGGTGATTGATCTTGCAGGCCGGCTCGGCATCACTTCCCTGAGCGACCCGCAGCAGTATGATCTGTCGCTGGCACTGGGCGGTGGACAGATCAGTCTGCTCCAGCTTTCGACAGCCTACACGGCGCTTGCCAACCACGGAACCTTCGCCGGGAACTATTCCATCCTGGAGATCCAGGACGCGGATGGGAACCTGCTCTACACCCAGGAGAAAGATCCGCCGCTCCAGGTCTTTGACCCGCGCGTGGCCTGGCTCATCAGCGACATCCTCAGCGACGACTCGGCGCGCGCCAGGGGCTTCGGTCCGAACAGCACATTGAAAGTGGATCGCACCGCAGCGGTCAAGACAGGCACGACAACGAACTTCCACGACAATTGGACGATTGGCTATACCCCTGATCTCGTCGTCGGGGTCTGGGTAGGCAACAGCGGGCACGAAGCCATGCACAATGTGACGGGTCTCACCGGCGCGGCGCCGATCTGGCACGAGGTCCTGCGCGGGCTCCTGCGAGGACGCCCCGATCATCCCTTCGAACGACCGGATGGCTTGACCCAAGTGGAAGTGTGCGACCTGTCTGGGCTTCTCCCGGCATCCGCCTGTCCGCACACTCGAATGGAGTGGTTCATCCTCGGGACAGAACCCACCCAGACAGATACCTTCCACCAGCAGATTTGGATCGACCTCCTCACCAATTCCCTCGCCGACGATTCCACTCCCGGCGAGAGGCGTACATCCATCACGGTTTTGGACCTTCCCGTGGAAGCTCAGAGCTGGGCGCGCGAACAGGGCCTGCCCCTGCTCACGGATTTTTCTCAACCAGGGAATAACGTCTCTCAACAACCGGACCAGTTGATTTTGCTTTCCCCGCCGCCGAACACCACCTATCGCATCGACCCGAACTTCGACCCGTCCTCGCAGCAATTGGAGATCGAAGTCGCGGCGGGAGGAGAGATCTCGCAAGTCACGATCTGGGTGGATGGAAATCTGCTCACAACATTCTCCTCGCCTCCCTATCAAACCTGGTGGACCTTATCGGCGGGCGAGCACCAGTTCTGGGCGCAGGGCGTGAACGCAAACGGCCAGACAGTGAAAAGTGACATAGTCACAGTTACAGTGATTGGCAAATAAATCTATTCCGAATCAGCCAGACGGCATTGTACAGCGTATTGATTCCATTGAGCTGTAGATACTTCCGTTTGACTATCTACCCAGGGACCAACTACACCTTCGGGATTTGGATCTGCACTGTCTTTATTGGTCGCGCGCAGTTGCGTGCAATCCTGATTCAATTCGCAACCTGCCTGATCATTCCCATAATGCCCGCCACCGGGTGCATCATAGAAAAGATGCCTGCCTGATCCCATGCTGAAGACTTTATCTATTTTTCCCGGAAAGTTATAGGTTCCGTGGATGGACAACTGGCAACTGTTTTCTGTGCCTGAAACAAGCCACGTTGGAATTTCGGTTTCTAGCGATGCCAGTGTGAACGATGATGTCACTGGTTGAACAAACGTTAAGGTGTATGTCTTTATCGGTGCCGATTCCTGCGTTTGGCTTGGCACACATGCGTAAAATATAAACAGGCTAACCATGCAGCCAGTCACTGCACTCAACCTTTTGATTGTCAGAGTCATTGTTTACTTTCCTGTTTCTTCTGACTACTGCTGAGGCGCCTTCCCGCTTCGATCCGGTCGATCACCTCTGCCTGTCTTTCACCTTATATCGATCCCATAGGATGTAATTTCTTTTACAGCTGTGCCTTTTGCTCCATTGAACTCGTACACATCGCAAAAAGCACGGGTTTTTCCATCCTCCAATATGACGGTGCCGTCCACAGCTCCTGCTTTGCCGTGTGTAGCAATATGACGAATGCTCAATTCTGCTACTTTCTCATCCTTCATCCGTCCCAATACTTTGGCAAGACTATCCTTCCCTTCCACCAGCTGATCACCGACGATATTCCAGCGGATATCATCGGTCACATTGCCAGTACTTGTTTAGCGTTCAACAAGGGAAGGTGGCGATGAGCCGAACTGCTGGAGTTGAACGAGGTAGTCGAGGACTGGCAAGGAATG
>JAFGCG010000152.1 GCA_016932715.1 Anaerolineales bacterium | reverse complement strand
TTTGGACGCTGATGAACGCAGATTCACGCAGGTTTTTGGGACTGCTTCTCGATCTTTAAGTCCTTTTCTCAGCGCTTTCAGCGTTTTCACCTGCCCTGGCGGGCGGTGCCAGGGTCTGCGTCCCGTTTTGAAACTGTCAGGTGGTTAGAATAAAGTTAGTTCCCTCTTTTATTTCTCGACCACAACGCGAACCCAATCGTGCCAAACGACAGTCCGGCGACCGAGGCGCCCCAGGCAAAGAAATTCAAAAAGAACGTGGATTCCAGCACATGGATGACCATCAGGAAGGGCAGGAGAATGCCCAGGAGCATCAGGGTCAAGCCGAGGCTGAGGAGGAAACGGGGAGAATTGATCATAAGGTCATCCTCGCGCTGAGCGGAGTAGTGCCGTGGCACAACGCAGACGAAGCGCACATTGAATCCAATATTCATCTTCACTGTTACACGCGCTTCGTCTTCAGGTCTCGGCTTGCTCTCGACCTTCCGCTCAGCGCGAGTGCTCACTGATACAACCAGCAAGCCACAAAATGTCCCGGTTCCGGCTCAAGATCAGGCGGGAATTTCACATCACATAAACCTGCCATAAAACGCGGACAACGCGGATGGAAGCGGCATCCCGTTGGGGGGTTCACCAGACTCGGCGGCTCGCCGGGCGGCACTTCCTTGAACGTTTCCGCATTGCGCGCCTCCGGGTCAGACGTTGCCGCGAGCAGCGCATGGGTATAGGGGTGCAATGGGTTGCCGAGCAGCTGGCGCGTATCCGCCTTTTCGATCAGGCTGCCAGCGTACATCACGAAGATGCGCCGCGAAAAATATTTCACCGTCGAAAGGTCATGCGTAATGTAAATCACGGAAAGTCCGTGTGACTCCTGCAGGGCGCGCAGCAGCTTCAGGATCTCCACGCGCACGGAGGCATCCAGCATCGAAACAGGCTCATCCGCCACGATCAACTTCGGTTCACGCAGCATGGCACGCGCGATCACAATGCGCTGCTGCTGGCCGCCGCTCAACATGTGCGGGAACTTCTTTAGAAAGTCCTCCACCGGGTGAAGCTTGACTTCACTCATCACTTTGTGAATGCGCGCCAGCCGTTCCTCCCTGCTTTTCATGCCGCTGATGATGAGCGGCTCCTCCAAAATCTTTTGCACGTTCATGAATGGCGGCAGGGCTCCATAGGGATCCTGCTGAACATAACCAACTTTGAAACGATAATGCTGCAAGCCATCCCCCTTCAATCCGGATAAATTCTCGCCGTCGAAAACGACCTCGCCGCTGGTGGGGATGTTCAGCCCGAGGATCGTTTTCATGAGGCTGGACTTGCCGCAGCCCGACTCCCCGACAACTGCCACCGTTTCCCCCTCTGCCAGCGCAAAGCTGACGCCGTCCACAGCCTTGACGTAGCCCGCGTGGCCGAATCCGAATCGGCGCAGCTCATACCAGACGCGTAAATCCTGGATCGTCAGCAGCGCTTGTGGCTCATTGATTTTGGGTGTATTCATTTTTAAATCTCGTAATTCGGTGATCATGCCGCTCTCCCTATGGAGTCAGGGAGCTTGCTCCCGTCGCCAGCAAGTGTCGCCACGGCGCCACGGCGACGCTGGCTGACTCCAAAGCAATTATTCATACAACCAGCACTTGACTTTGCGGCTGTTCTTGCCGAACATCAGCGGTTCCCGCTCGCATTTGTCGAACCGGAAGGGACAGCGCGCTTTGAAACGACAGCCGGTCGGCAGGTTCACCAAGCTCGGCGGCTGGCCGGTGATGAACATCGGGTCCGATTCGCTGCGCAGGCGCGGCACACTTGCCATCAACATCTGCGCGTACGGATGCAGCGGCGCGGGGAAGAAGTCCCGGGCGTGGCCCACTTCCACGATCTGGCCCGCATACATGATCGCGACCTCATCCGCCAGTTCGCTGGAGGTGGCGATGTCATGCGTGATCAGGATGAACGAGGTGCCCAGTTCCTGCTTGATGCGCTTGAGGACGTTCATGATGTTGGCTTGCGTGAGCAGGTCGAGGGCGGAGGTCGGCTCATCGAGGACGATCAGGCTCGGGCTGGTGACGAGCGCCATTGCCAGCGCCACGCGCTGGCGCATCCCGCCGCTCAACTCAAAGGGATAGCGCTCCAGAAAATCTTCGGGCACACCCACATGCTGGAACATGCGCCGCGCCAGGTTCAGCGCTGCCTCCCTTTTGACGCCCAGGTGGACGATGGCAGGTTCGGCGACCTGCTCACCCACCTTGATCACAGGGTTGAGCGCGTTCATGGCAGCCTGCGGCACGAGCGAGATGGCTGCCCAGCGCACATTATGGCGGAACTGCTCCTCATCGAATTGCATAACATCTGTGCCCTGCAGATAGACTTCCCCGCTGTATTTTTGGACATTGCGCGGCAGCAGGCGCAGAATGGCTTTGGCGAGCGAACTTTTTCCGCAGCCCGATTCGCCCAGGATCACCACGGCGCGGTTGGTATCCAGCTCGAAGTCAACACCATCCACAGCCTGGACGGTGCCGAGGCGGGTCTTGAAGTGCAGGACCAGATCCTCGATCCTGAGAAGTTTGTGTGACATGGTGTTCATACATCCCTCAACTTCGGATTAAAGATCCGGTCGAGCGCGAACCCGAGCATGGCAAAACCGAGACCGGTGATCATCAGCAGGGTTGCAGGTTCCAGGATCCAGTAGTAGTAGCCGCGATACAACGCGCCGTTGGAATTGGCATCTTCGATGATCTTGCCCCAGGTCGGCAGGACCGGGTCGCCCAATCCGAGCACGGCGAGCGAGGCTTCCAGAAAAACGAAGGCGGGCACGGAGGAAACCAGCCCGGGGATCAGCAGGGGGATCATGCGCGGGATGAGATACAGGAAAACAATGCGCGGACTGCTGGCGCCATAGGCGCGCGCCGCTTCGATATACAGCGACTCTTTCACCTGCACAAAGATCGAGCGATAGCTTTTGATCGCGCCGGTAAAGATGCTGAGCAGGATCGTCGCTCCGAGGATCACCCAAATGCTGCGCGAGTAAAACGTGCCGATCATGATCAGAATGGAAAGGAAAGGCAGGACCAGGTTGATCTCGGTAATGCGCTGGATCAGTTCATCGATCCAGCCGCCGTACCAGGTCCCCAGCGCCGCGATGACCATCGTCAGGACAGAGGTCCCCAGCGAGGCGATCAGCCCGAACGCCAGGGCAATCGGCGCGCCCCAGAGCAGCGGCACCACCAGATCGCGGCGCGCCTGATCGGTCCCCGCCAGGCCGTAGACTTGTCCGTGGGAAACAAATTCCACGTTGATGTCCGCATCAGGCTCGAAGGCTGCACCCGTGATCAGCAGTTGATACTCCCCTTTGACGAGAGCGCCGGTCTCCGGGTCTGAGAACAAATAGGGAATCACCTCCTCCGTCCGAAGCCGGGTCTTCAATTTTTCATCCTGCGAGAAGCGATACGTCTGTTTCTGACTCAGCGCCATATTCACGAGCCTGATCTTCCTGCCATCCGGAGTGAGCCATTCAGCCGAGATGAACGGTTGTTTTTCCTCATAACTGGAAGTGAAATAAAGGATCAGTTCCTGGGGATAGTAATCGTAGGAAAAATCAAACGTGTAGGCAATCGACATCGTGGACGTGCCTTGCGCGCCCGGGGTGACTTCCCTGGTCATGCTCCCATCGGAGGTTTTCACGGCGAACGATTCGGAATATTTTTTGCTCGAAAAGAGATTGAACCAGGCTGGCGGCGCGAACTTCGGATTCTGATACCAAACCTCCTCCCCGCCGCGCCACAAGCGGATCGCTTCGTTGTACGGGATTTTTATCATCGCATAGATGGCCGTAAAGACCAGCAGGAAAACGACCAGCAGTCCCACGATGGCTGAAGGGTAATAGAGCATGTTTTGGAAGGAGTTTTTCAAAGCATTCATCTTAACGACCCACTTTCACACGCGGGTCAACCAGAGCATAGATGAAATCGAGCAGGAAGACGGTCATTGCCAGCAGGTAGGCATAAATGATCGCCGAACCAACGATGATCGGAATATCATGCAGCCCGATCGCCTGATACGACGTCCGCCCAAGCCCGGGCCAGAGGAAAACCGTTTCCGTGATGGTCGCGCCGGTCCATAAGGTAATGATGAGCAGGGCGAAGTTCGTAATGATATTTGGCAGGGTGGGGCGCAAAATGTAACGGCGTTCCACATCCCGCGCGGGCAATCCCTTGGCTTTTGCCATCTCCACATAGTCTTCACTGGAATAGATCAGGAAAAACGTTCTATAGTTGTAGATGCTCAGGAAGAAGGAACTCAGCACCAGAGACAAGGCTGGCAGGATCAAGTGCTTCAGGACGCTTAACGAGTAATCGAATGGATTGGCTGGCGGCGGCGAATCGACCATGCCGCCAAAGGGCAGCACTTTGAGAAGCGCGGCGAAGATCAGGATCAGAAAAATGCCGTAGAACCAGGGAGGCACGGCCGAGGTGGGGGAAAGGGCAACGACAACTTTGTCCCAGAAGTTGCCATACCGGCGGGAAAGATTAAGTGCCAGAAAAATGCTGGAAAAGAACAAAAACAGTTGTGAGATCCCCATCAAAAGCAGGGTGGCCGGCAGCCTTTCCAGGAGAATGAGGCGGACCTGCTTCGAGCCGCTGTCGCTGGTCATGTTGATGGCGCGGCCCAGATTCAGGGTCAGCGCGTTCGAAAGGTAGCGGAAATTGCGGATCGCGATCGGGATATCCAAACCCAGGCGATCCTCCTCCTGGGCAATCCTGTCTTCGATCAGCTGCCTCCGAACGGCCGGTTCCATTTGCCGCATCGAGGGGTTTGCCGCAATGGATTGTGTCACGCGGTCACGGATCTCCCCGCGCATGATCTGGTCCACATATCCGCCCATGTTGGCGATCATGATGGTCAGGTAAATGCCAACCACAACCGTTGCGAACAGGACCAGGAGTCGCGCGACGACATAACGAGACACACGCGCAAAGGTGCTGGTGTGAGAGGTCTTCTTTACAACCAGTTTTTCTGCGGGCGTTTGGGTCGCGATTGCCATAACCACCTCATAAAGGATGGACAGAGAGGGGCAGGGTACTTTGCGCCTGCCCCTCTCCATCAAAACTGAACTTCCATTAAGGAATTGCTACAAAATCGAGAGAGGTGAAAGAGGGGATTGCCACCGGGATCGGCACGACGGCAACTTCCAGGCGGGCAGAGCCATTGGGCAGCTTCGAGGTGACATCGGAGGGAAGCGTGACCTGATAGTGGCCATCCTCCACAGCCTGGGCATCGCCCACACTGACTACAGCACCGCTGGCATCGTAGAGGATGTATTTCACCTTGTGAACATCGGCCTGCGAATAAGGTTCATCTTTGAACGTGACCGTGGCATCAAAGACCGCTTCCTCACCAGCCTGCACCTGGGCAGGTCCATCGAGGACGGTCGTGGCAAGCTGCGGTTCGCTGAACCTCGCCCAGCGGTCCGCCAGATCGATAAAGTCGGGGTTATTCTTCAGGACCAGCGACTTCTCGGTGGTAAAGACCCGATCGAGATAGTACGGACCCGTCCCCACCCAGAAGTGATCATGATCCTCATACCACTTTTTCAAGTTGGCATAACGTAAGTCAGCTTCCTCCTTGGTAATGTATTGACCGAGTGTCGGCTCATAGGGGATATAGGATTCATCTGCTGCCTGATCGAGATACCTGGCAAGGATCTCGAGGCTCGGTCCGCCCACCCAACTGGTGTTTTCGACCTGGGCATTATCGGCCTTATCCTCGGTATAGGCGAGTTCGCCGGCGCCTTCCGCCAGGTTGGAGATCGTAAGGACCGGCCAGCTGTTTTCGCCTGCCAGTCCAAAGGGCGATTGCGGCCACAGAGGCACAACATTCAGTTCCGCATCCGAATAATATGTATCGTTATAGGCTTCGATGGTCAGCGGGTCGGTGGAGACGATCCGATAGCCTTTGAAAGACACCGTCAGTGCGTCGACGCTCAGGGCGAGCGATTCATCGTAAATCGAGCTTTCAGGCTTGGCTACATCAAAAAACTGGATCATGGACATCACGAAATCGCCCACAGAGAGGGGGCTGCCATCATGCCACTTGATCGTCTCGAATAGATCGGCGGGATAGACGACCACACTCTTCACGTTGGCAGTCAGTCCCTCCGGGAATTTTTCCCTGGCAGTGATAAACCTCTGTTCCTTCGCATCCCAATCCACCCAGGCATCCTCAGGCACATCGACTTGCGGTGCTGTGGTCACAGTCAACCAATCCAGGTTCTGACGGATCGGCAGACCTTCTTTGAAGGTCAATTCAGCACTCTCGATCCGCTGGGGGTATGGCAGACCGGTGTATGGATCAGCCATCAAGCCGCCGCCGTTCGTAATATTTGAGGTGCCCATGGTGGTGGCGCGCATGACCCCTGCATCCCAGACCCAGTTGCTTCCGCCAACGGTATTCCACGGCTGAGTGAAGAGATCGTTCGTACCGATCTTCAGCGTGCCGCCCTCCTGGTCTTTGAACCGCAGGTTGTAAGGACCCACATTTGTCGACTCGGGTCCGGTAGCAAGATCGTAGGTGACCTGGACATTATTGTTGTACGGCGCATAGACTTGCTGATCGATCAGCCACACAAAGAGCGAATCTTCCAAAGAAAGTTCAAGCGCCCTCGCCATCATGGAGTCCCGCTCCTGCTTGGAGGAGTATTTCCCCTGCGCCAGGTCATCGCCCAGTTTCTGGAACTCAGGATCTGACACGTTCGAGATGTAAGGCTCGCCGGCTTGAATACTGGTATTCAAATAACTCTGCTGGATATTGGGAGCTTCATCGCGCAGCGTGCCAAGGCCGGAAGGATTGTATCCGGCGGTATACAAGTGCCACTGTCCATCTGCTGCGGTCGTTCCCAGCCAGATGGGGAAGGCTTCGGATGAGTTCTTATACTGACGATCAACAGTAAAGCCGATGCTTTCCAGTTGATTGGCAGTGTAATCGCCGATCGGCTTGCGTGTGCCATCCCCATCCGGGCGGATGAGGTAGATCAGGGTAACGGGTTTACCCTGGTACTGCCACTTCCCGTCCGAGCCAGGCTCGGCGCCCATGCCGGGCATTTCAGCATCGATAACTTCCTTTGCCCGGTCAAAGTTATAGGCATACTTGCTTTCCACCGCACGGGCTGTATCGATCAGGTTCGTATATTCCACCAACTGCGTGGTGACGGGCAGGAACTTCGGCAGCGAACCGCCTGCAAAGACCTCCTGATTGAGATAGTCACGGTCGAACAGCCAGTTCAATGCCTCCCGGATCTTGCGGTTCGAGAACGGGTTCAAAACCGTCTTATCCGTAAAGACAGCCGGGTTCAGGCTGACACCGTAGTAACCGCCCAAAGACTGGGTGCTGGACAAGCCCGCGTCCCTGATGGCAGGGTACACATCGGAAGCCAGGTTGAACGAATAGAAGTCGATCGCTCCCGCCTGGAGCTGTGAAATCGCCGAATCGCCTGCGACAACGGAAACATCGATCTCATCCAGCCAGCCTCCATGCCGTTCCGTCTTTGGCATTTCCGCCGGCGTTTCTGTCTCTGGCGCCTCCGTCATGGCGGGTTCCTCCGTCTGCACCTGGGGTGCTTCCGTGGGGGCAGCCACCTGTGGGGCGCACGCCGCCAGCACCACGCTCACTGCGACCAAAAGGCTGAGGACGTAATACAGATGCTTGATTTTCATACTCTTCTCTCCTTGAAAATGGGATCGTTTTGAGATACAAGGCCAATCATTCATCAGTTTGAATGGCAGACCACCTCCTTTGAGGGGGAGATGCAGGGAGGCGGAAGCCAGGTTGCGTATCCCTGACGCCCGCCTCTCCTTCCGTGAATTGCTTTCTTGTGAGGAGAATTTTCGAAAGCAAAGCGGATTACGAAGTGCCGCATGAATTTTTGCGGCAGCCCGGCTAATCTGACCTCATCATACGTTTCGAGAATGAATCAAGCATCCGCCTGGAATGGTATTTCCCCCACTGCTTTTCGATGGATTCGCCTCCCTATTGAGAACGGCACAACTACTCACCCAATGCGATCAGCGATGGATAAAAACCCCTCCTTAGAGGGGTGTTAAAGGCAAATGCAACGGACCGGTTATGGACTATACTGTAGATGGTATGGAACGATGAAACAAAGACTGCCCCTCCTCCTGGGCATCCTGCTCGCCTTGATCTCAGCCTCCTGCGGAGGCGGAGCGACGCCTCCAGCCGCGCCCGAGCCCATCGACGCGGCTCCGGATGGGGCTGTTTCCGCGCCGACCAGCGCGCCCCTCGTCCCGAACCGGATGTCGCCTGAGTCCCTCCCCCCCGTCTGTGACTGTGTCCTGCGCTTCGACCACATCGGTATCGAGCAGGGACTGTCACAAAGCTCCGTGCACGTTATCTTCCAGGACAGCCTCGGCTTCCTCTGGTTCGGTACGCAGGACGGTCTTAACAGATACGATGGGTATACGTTCAAGATCTATAAGCCGGATCCCGATTCCCCCTACAGCCTGAGCGACCGCTGGATCACGTCCATCGTGGAGGACCAGGATGGATATCTCTGGATCGGGACGCGGCTGGGCGGACTGAACCGCTACGACCCGCGCAGCGAGCAGTTCACGCATTTCCGTCACGATGACCGGGACGCCTCGAGCGTCAGCAGTGATCACATCAACGTCCTCTACCTGGACAAAAAAGGCAATCTCTGGCTGGGCACACCCAATGGGCTTGACATGCTCGACCAGGAAAGGAATGTCTTCATCCATTACAGTTACAGCCCATCCCAACCCCAGGGCATGACCGGAAAGACCATCACAGCCATCTACGAGGACAGCCGTGGACGTTTCTGGATTGGGACGAGCGCCGGTGGGTTGAACCGCTTTGATCTGCAAAGCAAAACATTCATTCCATATCAACATAACCCGGAGAACGAGAAGTCGATCAGCAATGACTATGTTACGGCGATCGCCGAAGGCAGCAGTTCCACACTTTGGATTGGGACTCGGAACGGTCTGAATCGGTTTATGCCGGATGCCAGCCGGTTCGAACGATACCTGCACTCGGGTATAGACAAGCAAAGCATCACAGATAATCTGGTCACTGCCCTGCATGTGGACAGCACAGGCAATCTCTGGGTGGGAACCAGAAGCGGGCTGGACCGCCTGAGCACGATCGGGACCCGTTTCATCCATTACCGCAATGACCCCACCTTTTCCAAAAGTTTGAGCGTCAATTACATCATGTCCATTTACGAAGACCGCGGCGGCGTTTTATGGTTTGGCACATCTGCCGGCGGTGTAAATAAATACGACCGCCAGCGCGACCGGTTCGCCTACTACCGCCATGACCTGGACAATCCAAACTCCATCAGCGGCAATGTAATCTATTCCATCTATGTGGACTCGGAAGGCTATACCTGGATCGGAACCGATGGCCAGGGGCTGAACCGCTTTACATGGCACACCAGCCAGGTAATGCATTATCTGCACGATCCCAACAAACGCAATAGCCTCAGCGCTAATAATGTATATTCTATTTATGAAGATCAGGATGGCGTGTTATGGATTGGGACTTCAGATGGCCTCGACCGTTTTGATCGGAAGAGCCTCCAATTCAGCCACTATAAACGGGATCCATCCAACCCCGACAGCCTGAGCGCGAACTTCATCTATAAGGTCTATGTGGATAGTAAGAACGATATCTGGGTGGGGACAGCTGGCGGGCTGGACCGGCTGGATCGCAGCACAGGAACGTTCAAACACTATACCCCCGGGGTGGGCAACCCCAACAGCTTGAGCGGCATCACGATCAATGCCATTCTCGAAGATCGCAGTGGCTACTTATGGATTGGTACTTCCGACAGCGGCTTGAACCGGTTTGATCCTGAAACCGAGAAATTCACACGTTACCGCTTCGATCCTCGTAATAAAAAGGCCATCAGTAACGATTCCATCCTGTCTATTCATGAGGATACGCAGGGCCGCCTTTGGATCGGCACAGGTGGAGGCGGGCTCAATCTTTACGATCCGGCAACGGATTCGTTCATGTATTACCTCGAAAAGGACGGACTTCCCAATGGGGTTGTGTATGGCATTCTGGAAGATGCAAAAGGCAAACTCTGGTTGAGCACCAATTTTGGTCTCTCGCACTTTGATCCTGAAACGAAAACCTTCCGGAACTTTGACGCAGGCGACGGCCTGCAAAGCAATGAATTCAATTCGGGCGCCTATGCCAAAGGCAAGTACGGCGAACTCTATTTTGGCGGCATCAACGGCCTGACCGTCTTTCATCCCTCGAGCATCAGTGACAGCCCGTACGTGCCGCAGGTGACGCTGACCTCGCTGACGCAGGGCGACAGTTCGATCAGCACGACCTCCAGTGTGGAAACCACACAAAGTGTGACGCTGCACTGGCCGCAAAACTCGCTGGAATTCGAATTTACGGCTTTGAGTTACAACCAGCCGAATAAAAATCAATATGCCTACATGCTGGAAGGCTTTGATGCAAACTGGCACTTCATCGGGACGAAACGCGACGGGCGTTACACCAACCTGCCCGGCGGCGAATATACCCTGCTGTTAAAAGCTTCCAATAGTGATGGCATTTGGACCGAGACCCCGACTCGCATCGATGTTAAGATCGTTCCCCCCTTCTGGCAGACCCTCTGGTTTCGCATCCTGCTGGGCATGATTGCCGCTGCCGCGGTCGCCGGGGGATTCGGATTGCGCACCAAGAGCATCCAGGATCGTAACCGCCAGCTGGAGCGTCTCGTCCGGGAGCGAACAAGCGCACTTGAAATGCGCAGTCAGGAAATCCAGGCGCTCTATGAAGCAGACGAACGAATCCTGCGCAATGTAAGTTTAAACCAGGTATTTCAAACGCTTGTCGATGTAGCCGTGGATACGCTCAAAGCCGATCGCAGTGTGGTCTTCGCCTGGGACGAAAAACAGACCAGGGTGATACCGCGCGTCAGTCATGGTTTTTTGCCTGAATCGCTCAAGGCGCTGGAATTTGCAAAAGGGGAAGGGATTGTGGGCGAAGTGCTGGAAACAGGCAAGCCCGCCATCGTCCGGCAGATCGAGCTCAACAGCTTTCGCCCGGATGTGCGCGCCGCGTTCATCGCCGAAGGCATCCGTTCGTTCGTGCATCTGCCCATAGTTGTGGATCACAAGGTCGTGGGTGTCTTCCATGTCGGTTTTACGAGACCAAATTTGATCGGTGATGATACGACCCGCCTGTTCTCTGCGCTGACCCACCGCGCCGCGATCTCGATTGCGAACATGGAGCTTTTCGAGCAAACCAAAGACCTGGCTGTGATGGAGGAACGCAACCGCCTGGCGCGCGACCTGCATGACAGCGCCAAACAAAAGGCGTTCGCGGCGCTCGCGCAGCTTGGCACAGCCCGCGGCATCCTGAATGGGCATGGCAATTCCGCCGCAATCCATCTGAATGAAGCCGAGAACCTGGTGACCGATGTGATCCAGGAATTGACGTTCCTCGTGCAGGAAATCTATCCGATCGCGCTGCAGGAGAAGGGACTTGTGGCGACCCTGCGGGAACATATCTTCGAATGGGAAAACCGCCACGATATACCGGTTCATCTGGTCACACAAAATGGGCAGCATTTGCCCCTCGACGTAGAGCAGGCGCTCTATCGCGTTACGCAGGAAGCGCTGGCAAACGTGGCGCGGCATAGTCACGCCCGGCGTGTGGACGTGTCACTGGTGTACAATGACGACTCGGTACAACTGTCCATATCCGATGATGGGTGTGGATTCGATGTCAATGTCAAACATGGAATGGGCTTGCGCTCAATCCGTGAGCGGGTAGGCAGTATCCGCGGGGTGGTACAGGTCCAGAGCGCGCCCGGGCAGGGTACCAGGCTCTTAGTCCAGGCACCAACAAAAAGCGGAGAAGGAGGCGGTCATGGCAAGCAGTATTAACAACAATCGCGTCAGCATCCTGATTGTGGACGATCACGAGGTGGTCCGGAACGGCATCCGCTCCTATCTGGAGACGCTGACGCAGTTCAATGTGGTTGGCGAGGCAGCTTCCGGCGAGGAAGCGCTCAAACTGGTCTCGGAGCATATTCCCGATATCGTTCTGCTCGATCTGATCATGCCGGGGATGGACGGGGTGGAAACGACCCGCCGTATCAAACAGATCAGCCCGCGCACCCAGGTGGTGGTGCTGACCTCCTATCATGAAGATGTGCATATCTTCCCCGCCCTGAAAGCCGGCGCCATCTCCTATATTTTGAAAGACATGAAAATGGAAAAACTGGTGGAGGCTTTGTTTCGGGCCGCACAGAAGGAAGTCACCCTGCATCCGCTGGTGGCTGCCCGCGTCCTGCAAAATATCCGCAGTGACAACAACGATGAACAGCCTCTGTTCACCGAGTTGACCGAGCGTGAACTGGACGTCCTGCGCCTGATCGCCAACGGCATGACGAACAGCCAGATCGCGGAGAAACTGGTGATCAGCGAATACACGGTCAAAGGCCATGTGAGCAATATTTTGAGCAAGCTGCATCTCGCCGACCGGACACAGGTCGCAGTCTACGCCTGGCAAAGGGGGTTGGTCAATCGGGAGCAGCTTGCCAAGAAGTAGTCAGGAAGCAGTAGACAAAAAGACACGGAGAACTTCCGTGTCTTTTTTTATACCTCGCGCTGAGCGGAGCGACGAATGCTCTTAGAGGAGCGCAGTCGAAGCGCAGGTGGCCAAGAAATTCTAACTTTCCTGGCGACCTGCGCTTCGTCTTCGTGGCACAAGGCGCCACTCCGCTCAGCGCGAATCAAATTCGCCAGTATTCGCCCCCTCCGCCCTCGCGCTGCATCAGCCCAAAGCCGACGAGTTCGCGGCGCAGGGTGGCGGTATCTTCGTGATAACCTGCCAGGATCTCATTGACCTGCTTTTCGCTGTAACGTTTGCCCACGTCGAATGCCCGGACGACGTAGCGCAGGATCGCTTCCAGTTTCTTGCGCTGGGAGGGAAGCGTCTTCAGGCTGCCATCGCGTCTCGAATAATCTTTGATGACCTTTTTATCGTAGGCATCCGCGTCCACTTCCGAGGCGACCGAGGCAAGCTCCTGCTGCGAAAACATAGTGCGCGTCTTTGCCTCCAGCATCGATTGATCGAGCTGGTAAACGTTGTAGTAGCTTTCCGCATGTGACTTCACCAGCCCGGCCTCGACCAGTTTTGCGAGATGATGCGAAACCGTCGGCGGTTTCAGCTGCAACAGCTCAGAAAGTTCCTCCACACTGTACGACCTCTCTACCAGCAAACCGACGATCTTGAGTCGGTTCTTATCTGCCAGCGCTTTAAAAAAGGTGACAAGCTCTTCGCTCATTCAGCCTCCTTTTTCACGCGCCAGTACTTTGTGCCATTGCTCTCACGAGCCATCAAACCGTTATCGACCAGGTAGCGGCGCAGCGCAGCCGTATCCACATGGAAGCGGAGCAGAATGGTGTTCACTTCCTTCTCGGTGTAGTTGGCGTCGAATTCGAAGGCGTCCACGATGAAGT
The DNA here is from genome assembly GCA_016932715.1 of Anaerolineales bacterium. Taxonomy (GTDB): domain Bacteria; phylum Chloroflexota; class Anaerolineae; order Anaerolineales; family Villigracilaceae; genus Defluviilinea. The sequence goes on along the minus strand of JAFGCG010000152.1, from coordinate 5,577 downwards.
TCAGGAGGATGAGCAACTTATTTCCCGGTGCAGGGATCTGCTTAAGCGAACCGTCTGCGTTGAGGAAGTTCTTCAATACGCGCCGGGCGTCATCCTGTTTATTTGCCGGTGGGACGTACTCCGCGCGCCTGCCCTCGAACTGTCCGCGCGCCAGCGACTCGATCCCCTTCTCGTCCAGGTCATAAACTCCCTCGGCCTCGTGAACGATACCCACGTGCACAAGAAAAGCCAGGTGATTGAACACATCCCGCACAGGGAGATGTAACTGGTCCGCAATTTCAGCTTGTGTGGCACGGCCGCGAACCAGCACGCCAATGATGCGCAGGCGGTCCGCCGACGCCATGGCTTTGACAAAGGCCAGGATTTCAGGTTGCTCGTTCATTTTCACTCTCTTCTAACTAATTCGATGTTTATCGAATTAGATTTTAACGGCATTTGTTCTCCTGTCAAGGGCCATCGGGCAGCGGAATCCATCGTCGGCGAAGAGGGGAAGCGGGGTGCGTCAGGTATAATTTCGGCGCATGAGTTCGTCCCAAATCCAACTTGGAGGTGCTTGGTGGATCTTTCGAAGCACGCTTTTTTTGAGGGGAAGATCGTCCCGCTTTCGGACGCAAAAATCAGCATCGCAACCCACGGGTTTTTATACGGTACATCTGTGTTCGGAGGGCTAAGGGGCTACTGGAATGAAAACAAGGAAAAGCTCTTCGTCTTTCGGCCTTACGATCATTTTCGGCGATTGCTGCATTCGGCGCGCATGCTGTCCATGCAGACCAGTTACGATGAAGAAAGCCTGATCCAGCTTACGCTCGATCTGCTCCGCACCGACAACTGGCAATGCGATGTTTATATGCGCCCCTCCTTTTATAAAGCCGACCTGGGCATCGGCGTGCGGCTGCACGACCTGAAGGATGAGTTCTACATGTTCGTCATCGCATACGAGCCGTATGTAAAGAACGACACCAACGCACATGTAACGATTTCTTCGTGGCGGCGCATCGACGATAACATCATCCCGGCGCGCGGCAAGATCGCGGGGGCGTATGCAAACTCAGCCTTGATCAAAACAGACGCGAACCGCGCCGGGTTCGATGAAGCGCTGGTGCTCGATAACCATGGGCACATTTCCGAAGGCTCAGCAATGAATGTTTTCATGGTACGTGACGGGGTTCTAGTCACGCCGCCTGTCACAGACAATATCCTGGAAGGGATCACGCGCCGGTCGATCATCGAACTGGCGCGCCAGGAACTGGGCCTCCAGGTTGTGGAACGCTCCATCGACCGGACGGAAGTCTATATCTGCGAGGAAATGTTCATGACCGGGACAGCCGCACAAATCACGGCCGTGACGAAAGTCGATCATCACCCAGTTGGGGCGGGCATGATGGGTCCGGTCACAACCAAATTACGCAGTATGTATGAAGATGTGCTGCGCGGGAAGAACAAAAAGTACGAACACTGGAATGTGGCGGTGTAGAAAAATAAAGCCTCGCTTTTGCGAGGCTTTTCATTTTCTGCATTTCTTGGCTATGGGATCGGCTTGGTCGCCTTGAACCGCACCTGGACCAGATTCCTCTGGCAGTCATCGTAGGTATTGAAATATTTCCTCTCTGACAATGCTGATCCATCGGTATGGAACATCTGGATCCAGAGTGTCCCTTTCGAGTTCACCAGCGGCTGCCCTTCCGGGATCTCCATTTCGAAGCCGGCCGAGCCGAACTGTGGCGCTGCACCCGTCACGGTGGTATGCAATTCCGGGTCAATCGTTTTCCCGTTAAGCGTTCCTCCCAGCTTGATAATTCCAAATTTGTAGGGGCCGTTATTGTTATCCACAGCCTCCCCTGCCACCCCAAAGTAGGAACAAGCTCTCTCCGGAAAGAAAATCGTGCTTGCAATGTAATTTACCGTCACAGAAAAGGCAAAAGTAACTTTTGGTGTGTTGGTTGGCTTCGGCGTTTTAGTTGGCGGCACAAGTGAAAACGGTGTATCGGTGAAGATCGGCGTGAATGTGGGGCGCGGCGTATTGCTCGGCGTTAATTCCAGCGTAGGGCTGGCAGTCCAGGTAGGTTCCAGTTGCATAGGGGTTGCCGTCGGTGTGGGGGTGTGTTCACCAAAGGGTCCCGCACCGGGCTTCAGGGGGTTGAACTGGGAAGTGGGGTCGATAAAAACCAGTGCAAAGTATCCCACCAGGCAAGCCGTCAGGATCAACACCAGGATCGAGAATATGTCCCACATTTGCATGGGAGCTTGTGAAGCCTTGGACTGTGTTCCGTCAAAATCGAAATCTTCGTTCATCTATGTACTCCATCAGGGCTGCTCTGCAAAAACGATACTTGCCTGCTGGCGCTGCGCCTCGATCCATTGTTTCAGCGCCAGTTCCTGCATTGCAAGATAGGCATCAGGGGAGAGTGGACGCTGCGGGTCACGCGCCAGAATCCTGATGATATGGAATCCGGCAGCGGTGGCGATCACTTCGCTATGCCCGCCCACCGTCAAGGCGAACGCGGCTTCCTCGATTTTTGGTTCAAGCAGGTAGCCGCGCGGCACCCAGCCAAGGTCGCCATGGGTCAGCGGGTCTGCCTTTAATGCCAATTCGTCAAAATCAGCTCCGCCGTTCAATTGCATGAGAAAGCTTTGAGCCGTGTCTTGATTATAGAGCAGAATTTGCTGGACGTGTACCTGCTCGGCAGTCCTGGGGACTTCCGCAAGGATTTTGTCACGCATCCAGGCTGATTCGGCGGCCCGTTTCAACGCCGACCGAAAGGCCTGCTCGGTGTACCCGTGCTCAGCCTGCCACGCCGAGAGCGCTTCGGCTCCGCCCACCTGCGCGGCAAGTGCCTCGAGACGCGCCTGCAGGGCGGCTTCGTCGAGCGTGAATCCGTTTGCGCGCGCGGCTTGCGCGAGGAGCAGCTGGGCAATCAAATCCTCCTGCACCGTGTTCGTGGCGTCCTGGGAGGAGATCGTTGTCCCGCGAGATTCCTGCGAAGTGAGGTAGCGCCGCACTTCCGCATTGAATTCAACGAACGTGATCCCTTCGCCGTTGACGGTCAACGCCATGGGCTCAGGGGTGGCTGTGGGCGGCTCAGGTGTGAATGTCGCTGTCGGTGTAGAAACGGGCTCAGGCGTAGAAGACGAAGCGCACGCGGAGAGTCCGAGTGCGATCCAAAAAATCAGAGATATCCGAATGAGTCTGGAGTGTGAAAACATCGCCCCGATTATACCGAATTAAAAACCTTGCGAAGGCTGGGAGCCTTCGCAAGGTTGTAAGGTGTCAGGGTTGGTTTAGTAATCCATGCCACCCATGCCGCCCGGAGGCATGGCAGGAGCCTTGTCCTTCTCCGGCATGTCCGTGATGAGGACATCCGTGGTCAGGATCATGGCTGCGATGGAGGCGGCATTTTCGAGCGCGCCGCGCACCACCTTGACGGGGTCGATGACACCCGCGGTGATCATGTCAACGTATTGGTCTGTCAGCACGTTGTAGCCGATGTTCTTGTTCTTCTTATCGGCAGCCGTGCGGCGGACGGTGTCGATGATCACCGATCCATCCTGGCCGGCATTTTGCGCAAGTTTGCGGATCGGGGCTTCGAGCGCCTTCCTGACGATGTTGATGCCGACCTTGGTCTCCTCATTATCGTCACCATCAATGCTCTTCAGCAGTTTATCGAGCTTGTAGGCCGCGTTGATGAGGGAGATCTCGCCGCCGGGCACGATGCCTTCCTCGACCGCGGCGCGGGCTGCGGAGAGGGCATCTTCCACGCGATGCTTCTTCTCTTTCATTTCCGTTTCGGTCGCGGCGCCCACACGGATGATCGCGACGCCGCCGCTCAGCTTGGCAAGACGCTCATTCAATTTCTCTTTATCGTAATCGCTCGTGCTCTTCTCGATCTCGGCGCGGATTTCCTTGATGCGGGCCTCGATATCGCCCTTCTTACCCTTGCCGCCAATCACAGTGGTGTTCTCTTTGTCAGAGACAACCTTCTCTGCGCGACCAAGGTCCTGAATAGTGACGGTCTCGAGCTTGCGACCGGTCTCTTCAGAAATAACCGTACCGCCTGTCAAAATGGCGATATCCTGCAGCATGGCCTTGCGGCGATCGCCAAAGCCGGGAGCTTTGACCGCCAGGACGTTCAACATGCCGCGTAGTTTGTTCAGCACCAGTGTTGCGAGGGCCTCGCCGTCGATATCTTCGGCAATGATGACGAGTTCCCGCTTGCCGATCTGCACGAGCTTTTCCAGAATGGGAACGATATCCTGCGCGGCAGAGATCTTCTTCTCGTTGATCAGAATGTAGGCATCCGGGATGACGGCTTCCATGTGCTCTGTGTTGGTGATGAAGTAGGCAGAGAGGTAGCCGCGGTCGAACTGCATACCTTCGACGAACTCCTTCTCGTCCGCCATGGATTTGGACTCTTCGACAGTGATGACGCCGTCCTTGCCAACCTGGTCCATCACATCGGCGATCAGGTTGCCAATTTCCTCATCGGCTGCGGAGTTGGTCGCGACCGAGGCGATCTCTTCCTTGGTATCGATCTTGACGGACATTTTGCGCAGCTCTTCGACAACCGTTTCGGTCGCCTGCATAATGCCGTACTTCAGCAGCATGGGGTTATAACCGGCCTCCAGCGCCTTGAGACCTTCATTCACGATGGCATGCGCGAGCACCGTTGAAGTGGTCGTGCCGTCACCGGCAATATCATTGGTTTTGGACGCGGCTTCCTTGAGCAGTTGTGCGCCCATGTTCTCAAACGGATCTTCGAGTTCGATTTCCTTCGCAACGGAGACACCGTCATGCGTGATGGTGGGGGAACCGAACTTGCGGTCCACAGCCACATTGCGGCCCTTGGGACCGAGGGTTGCGCTCACCGCATTCGCAACGATATTCATACCGTTCTTGAGTTTGCGGCGGGCGTCTTCTGCAAAGACAAGTTGTTTAGCAGCCATTTTTTAATCCTCCGATTAGCCTTCAACCACGGCTAGAATATCGCTTTCGCGCAGGATGAGCAGTTTCTTGCCATCCATCTTCACTTCGGTGCCGGAGTACTTCGCATACAGCACCTTATCCCCAACCTTTACTTCCATGGGGATGCGTTCACCGTCTTCATCACGTTCGCCTGGTCCCGCCGCCAGGATCTTGCCTTCCTGCGGTTTCTCTTTAGCGGTTTCGGGAAGAATAATACCTCCAGCAGTCATTTCCTCCTGCTCGATCGGTTCCACGATCACGCGTCCGCCAAGGGGCTTTAGCTTCAGTTTGCTTGCCATCTTAAGGCCTCCTAAATGGAATTAATTTGGATAATCAAGGAATTAGCACTCAAGCTGTCTGAGTGCTAATCTTATGATACCGAAACCGGTTGACTACGTCAAGAGGGTTTGACAAAATTCTTATAAAGTTCTGATGTGAAAAACCTACGGAGTTGAGGTGGCTGTGAGCTCAGACATTTCCCCACCTGCCTCGGTTGGGGCCGCTAAATCGGGCAGCGGCGTCCCTGAAGCCAGTGACGCACAAATTTCCTCCCCAGCCTCCACAATGCTGATGATCGTTTCCCTGCCATCCGCATAGTCATCCGGATTATTGTCGAG
>JAFGCG010000151.1 GCA_016932715.1 Anaerolineales bacterium | reverse complement strand
GATCTCGAGAGAATGGAAGGAAGGCGAGGAGATCGTCGTGACGCGCCTCGATCACGATGCCAACGTGACGCCCTGGGTGCTGGCGGCGCAGGATCGCGGCGTGAGAGTCAACTGGGTGGATTTCGATGTGGAAGACGGCACGCTGCGATTGGATGACCTGCATGGTCCCATCGACGTGCAAAACCTGGACTGTGATTTCCTGGTCCCTTCCGCCTACAATTTGGAGGAGCCACATGTAACACAAGCGCGAATGGAGTTGATGCAAGCGAAACAATATGGTGATTTGACCCCAGCCTCAAGCGCAGCTTAGCGTCTGATGCAGGTGACGATGAGTCAGCTAAATCTATCGGCATGTGCCTGGCACCACTTTGAATCTCCTTAAATTCACTTCGTCCATTTTGTCAGGTCATCGTCCACTTCATTCAGTGTGAGCAACCGCATTCCTATGGATACCCAGTTCTCCCCCTGAACCGGCCGCTGATTGATCTCTTGTTGATAGGCAAGCGCGCCGGATGTCCAACCGCTGCGTGAAAACCCCAGGAAAAAGATCTTCCATTTTCCCCGCGCTGGAATGATCTTCGCAGCTTTCTCCACGACAAGTTCAGCCATTACCTTGCGCTCGTTGCCCGACAGTGTCCACTTACATTCGCCGAGGACAAGCGTCTTCTCCATCGAATTAATTCCGACTACGTCAACCTGCGCCTTTGAATTCCAGGCGCTGCCGACGTGATCCGACATTAGAGCTAATGCGCCCAAGGTGCCGGCGCGTAGAACCCATTCCCGACACAATTCCTCCCAAGTGTATCTGCCAATAAAATCGATCATATGGCGGGTGATTTCCGCCAAGGCGATGTCCTGTGCACCCAATGCCAGTTGATCCTGCCGGTCCGCCAGGAAACGGAAGTAGAAGCGCAGGTAAGGATCTGTAATATGATAGCGCCCGGCCCGGGAAGGACCGGGCTCCGTGACCGGCACACGTCGCTCGACAAAGCCGGTCTCGGTTAACACTCCAAGATATTTGGACACATGACCACTTGGCAAGCCTGTGATGTCAGCGATTTCTTTGATGATATGTGCTCCATTTGCAATCGCACCAAGAATAGAGAGGTAGTTATGCGGATCAGAAATGAAATCCTGAAGAAGCAATCTTGGTTCCGACTGGAGCAAATTGTTCGAAGTCAGAAGGTGCCGCTTGATGTTCCAGGAGAGTGACTTCGACGGATCTACCCGTTCCCAATAGGCTGGCACTCCTCCGAAAATGGAATACAGGGCGACCCGGTCTACCGCTGAATATTTTGGAAAGAAGGCAAGCGTGGATCCGAAATAGAACGGTTGTAAATGGATCTGCGCAGATGCTCTTCCATATAGTGGTGCTTGATAAGAAAAAAACTCCCGTTTCATCATCCCCAGGTGTGAACCGGAAAGGCAAAGGAAAATATTGGCACTTTTCAAAACGTGATCCCAGAGGTTTTGAAGCAAGCCTGCAATCCCTGGATCGACTTCCAGGAGATAGGTGAATTCATCGATGAAGAGCGCCAGCCGCTGGTCTTTTGCCAGCCGAGCGATCTGCTGAAATGCCTGTTCCCAGTTGGCATAGGTAAAGCTGTCCGGGGTCAGCAAGCCTGGGTTCTCGAAGTTGTAAATCGCCTGCGAAAAGGAACGCAATTGGGCTGTAACCGAGGTTGGAGAGGCAACCCAGTAGAGGGCGCGGTTGCCAGTACGGCGGATCCATTCGGCCAGCAACGCCGTTTTGCCAACCCTTCGGCGACCATATAGGATGAGGAATTCTTCCTTTGGGGAAGCCCAGAGTTTGTCCAATTCTTCTATTTCTCTTTCGCGGCCAAAAAATTCGTGTGGCATTGGTCAGCTCCTGATCCATGATTAGCCTGTATTATACTTCAAAGTATAATACTTTGAAGTATAATGCAGCGACCTATCAGTCTTTGCACTATCGTCGGGTCCATTCCCATGCCAAATAAAAGAGGAAACTGAAACGCCAATCACTGCCCCTGTGTACGAGACTATTGACGTTTGAGCATCGAGAGTGTGAGAACTTCGAGAAACAAAGTGGCAACATCCAGCATTGAATTGCCAACAAATTAAAATTGCGATTGAAAAAACACTGGCGCGGATACTTCAGGGAAATTCGCCCGCCGCGAGGTATACCGCCCTCGCCTGTTAGCGCATCCATTAAAGAATGGACATATAATATAGACTGGTAAAGGAAAAATCCATGTCACGTTCCCAACACTCGCTTTCTGAGCTTCCACTCCGAGATGATACCTGGCTGATTGGCACTTCCCGTTTGCGGGCCTGGGTCAAAGAGGGAGAAAGTCCGCCAAGACGCCCGTATTTGATCCTGATCGCCAGCAGTAATACGGGCATGGTTTGTAGTAGCAATCTTGTGCCAGACAGCCCAACAGCTATGCAGGTGGCTGACGTACTGTTCCAGGCGATGCGACATCCACCCCGCCAACTTGGGAAAGCATGCCGTCCGCGCAGAGTTGCACTTGCTGATGCCGCACTTCTTGAGCCGTTGCAGATTCTCCTCAAAGAGGCAGAACTGGATACAGAGGTTTTTGTCGCCGGGTTTCCCGATGAATTCTATGAGATTATCCGTCAATTGGAGACTCATCTGCGCGGCAACGAGCCGGAGATCCCTGCAATGTTGGATACGCCGAAGGCAACTGTCGAATTGCTGCGCGGTGTCTTCGAGGCGGCTGCGGATTTTTATCGAGCTGCTCCATGGATTCACTTGAGCAACGAGCAGGTGATTGCTGTGCGGCACCCGAACGAACACAATTATCGTTACGCTCTTGTGATGGGACAGGGCGGCGTGGAATATGGGCTGGTGATGTATACAGATTGGAGTGAAGTCGAGCGCCAATCCATGCACGACGATGACCCTCTCCTGGGATGGCAGGACAGGACGTGGAATTCGCTCACATACGATACGGCTGACCACCTTCCGTTTGCAGACCTGGATATCCTGGAAGAGCATCACTTCGAAGTTGCATCCGAGGAGGCCTATCCGATTGGCGTCGTCATCGAAGGGCAGGGTCAGGTTCGACGTCCTACACGAGAAGAATGGGAGTGGTACGAGGCTGCCCTGCGTGTCATCCCGATGGTCGTGCGCGAGCACCTGCATTCCAACTCGCGCGGCGATTACAAACCGGTTGAGATTGAAATTTCCGTAAAAACGCCCAGAGGAGTGATCAAGGTTGGCGTGAAGTATCCCGCCGGTGAACTACCGCGTGAAGATCAGCCGGTTGAGCGGCTGGATTGGGGGCAGGGGAAAGCTGAAAGCGATGAGATGCCGGCTTTTGACCGTCGCAGCATGGAAGGTGTGATGTCCAGAGCCATCGGAGACCTCGGAGCACAATCCGATGATCGCGACCCTGCTCTGGCGCGCGCCCAGCAGGTCATGTATCGCGCCTGGGAAGAGACCAATCCGGCCAAACGGATCGCGCTGGCTCACGAGGCATTGCATATCTCGGCGCAATGTGCGGACGCATACGTTCTACTGGCTGAAGAAGAAGCCGATACCCTAAAGCGTTCGCTGGAGTTATACAAACAAGGGATGGAAGCGGGAACAAGCGCGCTGGGAGAAAATTATTTTCGGAAAAACGCAGGACACTTCTGGGGTTTGCTCGAAACACGACCGTACATGCGTGCACGGCAAGGCTTCGCCGAAACATTGTGGCGTCTGAAACGGTACGAGGAAGCGATCGAGCATTATCGCGAATTGCTGCGCCTGAACCCGGAGGACAATCAAGGGAATCGCTACGCACTGCTTGACCTATTGATCGGCATTGAACGCTATGAGAAAGCCCGCGACCTGCTGAAACAATATCAGGATGAATGGTCTGCAGTCTGGCTCTACTCACGCGCCTTACTGGAGTTCCAGAGGAGCAGCGCCTCGACAGCTGCAAAAAGGATTTTGCGGCAAGCGCAAGAGGAAAACCCATTCGTTCCCACCTACTTGACAGGTCAGAAACGAGTGCCGAACCAGCAGTTGGATTATTACGGTTGGGGTGATGAGAGCGAGGCAGTCTATTACGCGAGCGAGCATCTAAACCATTGGCGGCGGATTCCGGGCGCAGTGGATTGGTTACGCACGGAAATCGAGACGCGACCGCAGCGCAAGAAACCCAGCCGAAACTCTCGTTCAGGTCGCCCTCGAAAGCGGCGCGGCGAGTAGATCAGCGCATCCGTCGCCGCTGAACAGGTGCGCCAGCCCGATTTGGATGTAATCGCCCTGTTGGAAGCGCTCAGCGGGCGCGACCTGCCTCCCTGCCATCGCAGCCGCCCTCGAGGCGGACCAGTGGAAGGTTATCGCCTGGTTCCCACAGGTGAAGGTACGCGTGCTCACGCCTGACGAAATCGAACAGCATGATCCTTCCGGGCTGGCATTCTGGAATGTGAACACGCCGGAAGAATTTTCGAAAGCAGAAAAACTCGCCAAAACTTAACCTGTTCAAGGAGACCCTCAATGACCCTCGACCTGTCCGCCGTCCGCAGCCAGTTCCCTTCGCTCCAGCGTCCAGTCATTTTCCTGGATAACCCCGGTGGGACCCAAATCGCAAAACACTCGATTGACCGCATGAATCAATATCTTATCGAATGCAATGCCAATCATGGCGGGACGTTTGCCACGAGCATCGCCTCCGACGCAGTATTGGAGGAAACCCATCATGCCATGGCTGATTTTTATAGTGCCTCTTCCCCTGAAGAAGTCATTTTTGGCAATAACATGACGACCCTGACCCTGCATATCAGCCGCTCGATCTCGAGAGAATGGAAGGAAGGCGAGGAGATCGTCGTGACGCGCCTCGAT
>JAFGCG010000150.1 GCA_016932715.1 Anaerolineales bacterium | reverse complement strand
TGCCTGTTCGTTCAGCTTACATGAGCGGAAGGTTTGATGAACGTTGGAGGGCGGCTTATAACTCGCCCCCAATTTGACATGCACCCCGTGATGAGTGAAAAGTTGCACGCGGTAACGACTTCGGTGTAAAATTAAGGTGTCTGGTTCTTTTTAATCGCGAGTTGGGCAGCGATGTAGTGAGGTTCGTGTAAGATAAGAAATGAATGATTGGATCTGAATGGAAGGAGGTTGTCAATGGCAGGTCAACTGACAGGCAAGCAGGTAGTCATCATCGTGGCTCAGGAATTCGAAGACATTGAGCTCCTCTACCCCGTGCTGAGGCTCAACCCTGAAGGAGCTGACATCGTCGTCGTACCAGTGCACGAGGGGCTCCATCCCCGACCTTACATTGCCGGGAAACCGGTCACGGGGCGCTTCGGTCATCCAGTCCCCATTCCGGTGATGGCGGAGGGCAACCGATATAGGATAAGCAGTCTTGAGGAGTTGAATGTCGAAGAGATCGACTGCCTGCTCTTTCCCGGAGGGTATTCACCGGATGCGTTAAGACTGCATGCGGGTACGCTCGAGCTGGTGCAAGAGTGCCAGCGACGGGGCAAGCTCCTCGCAGCTATCTGTCATGGTCCGTGGGTGCTGATCTCGGCGGGGGTCATGAAAGGGAAGCGCGCCACAGGCTACGTAGGGGTGAGGGATGATTTGGTGAATGCCGGGGCAGAATATGTGGACAGGGCAGCGGTGAGAGATGGCAATATCATCACTGGTCGAGTGCCCGATGATCTCCCCGAGTTTTGTCAGGAAATCATCGAGGCATTATCTGCCTGATCCGAGGTTGCTGCATCCGCCGCTCAACACAGCCCCGCCGCGCGGCACACGTCCTGACGGATTTTGGAATCCCCCAGGGGCTGTCCCGATCTATTTGACTGCCGCGGCTGTGAGACCGCGGATGTAATAGCGCTGCAGGAAGATGAAGGCGATGATTACCGGGAGCACCGTGATCAGGGAGCCCGCCATGCGCACATTCCACTGTACGACTGTCTGCATATCAAGGAAACGAAGCTGGAGAGGCAGCGTATACCAGTCCGGGTTATTGATCACCACCGAGGGGAAAACATACGCATTCCAACTGCTGATGAAATTGGTAATTCCAACAGTAGCAATAGCAGGGATCGCCAGGGGTAAATAGATCCTGGCATACACACCCCATTCCGTGCATCCGTCGATGCGGGCGGCATCGCGCAGGTCACGCGGCAAGGAGTCGAAGTAGCTGCGGAAGAGGAAGATCGCCCAGGGACCGCCGCCGTTTATGGCTGGGATGATCAAACCCACATACGTGGCAAACTTACTGGCATCCCGGCCGATCAAGCCGAACGCTCTTAACTCCTGGACGAGCGGAACCAGCACGACGATGGTGGGAACAACGATCAACCCCATGAAGAACACATACAGGAATTCCTTGCCCCAGAATTTTGTCACGGAAAATCCGTAGCCTGCCAGGGAATAGATGATGACCGTCCCGATGACAATGGGCACCGAGATCATCAGGCTGTTGAGAAAATACTGCCAGAAGTCCAGCCTGTTCCAGACGTCAACCAATATTTCCCAGTGGATCTCCTTCGGGATCAGGGAGGTGTTGGTCAGCACCTCGCGGTTGTCCTTCAATGCCGAAGAAATCATCCAGAGAAAAGGATAGATACTGATAACAAGATAAGCCAGCAGGCAGAGGAAGGAGATCAATGCCCAGAACTTCTGACCCAGTTTTAATCCATCGATGGAAAGGGACAATGGATCGCGTGTCATTCTCTTGTCTCCTCGGTTGCCGGGCGGAAAAGCCGCAAATTTATAAGCGAAAGCACAAAGACCAGCAGGAAGAGAACCCAACCCATCGCGGAGGCAATTCCCAGCTGGAGGTCATCGCCGAAACCAAAGCTGAAAATCCGAAGGCCCACAACCTGGGTGTGGTTCGCCGGTCCGCCTTTTGTCATCAGGAGCGGCAGATCAAACCCCTGGAAGGCGTTATTAATGGCAAAAATGAGAATAATGAACGTGACGGGACGCAAAAGCGGCCAGGTGATATACCATAACATGTGCCAGCTATTGGCGCCGTCGATTGTAGCCGCCTCGTACAATTCCTGGTCAATTGTCTGCAAGCCCGCCATATAGAGGATAACAGCCAGGGGGACTGAACTCCAGATCATGACAACCATCAAAGCTGGCAATGCAAGGTTGGCTGTGCCCAGCCAGCCATGCGGTGCGCTCAAAAACCCTAATCCGGCTGCATTCAACATGGCATTCAAAGGACCATCGGAAAGATAAATGGACGACCAGGCAAAATAGACCGCGATACCGGACGTGACCATCGGGAGCATCATGATCGTCCGGAAAAGCGGTACGGCGCGACCGGCGCGGTTGAGCGCAATGGCGATCAGCAGGCTGATCAGGACTGTCGCAGCCGGAACAACCAGGGCAACCACAAGATTGTTCTCCATCGCCATCCAAAATAGTTTTGCGACGCCTTTATCTTCGTAAAGGAAATCCTTATAGTTTTGGAGTCCCCAGAAAGCGCAGCCCGGCGCTTCACAGACGGGTGGGAAGAGAGAGAATATACTGCTGCCCTTCCAGCGGAAAAAGCTGAGCACGAACGAATAGATGATGGTGTACAGTCCAAAGACCAGGAAGATCAGCACGGCTGGGGCGACGAACAGGAAGCCGCTGTTTTTCTTCAATCGCTTCCATACGGTTTGGCCGGGTCTTGTCGCGGTCAGCAGGTTCGCCATGGTTTGGCTTAGTCGTGAGGTGGTTGCGGAGTTCGCCATAAGGGTTCTTTGCCTGTTTTTCGTTTCCGTTGCCTGACTTGCGCTCATGTGGCCAGTTAGAGTTATAACTGGCCACATGAGCAGGTCTACGTAGTGATTGTGTAACGCTTTAGTCCGCTGCGGGCTTGGGACCACCGTGATTGGGCCAGCCTGCCTCACTTGCAGCCTGGACGTCTTTGGCAAGCTCTTCCGGCGTGGTTTCTCCGGTAATGAAGGCTTGCAGGCCCGGGCGCAGAACATTGAAGATCTCGTCAATATACGGTTCTGCATTGCTCTTACCAAAGGGTGCGTCTGCAGGATTGAGGACTGCGACCAACCCGGCCATGGCATCGCCAACTTTAGCGGGATCAGCATCCAGCTTGGTGGCGGGAACGTCCCCAACCGTCTTGGCGAACAGCGCTGCCGCTTCGGGAGATGTCAGGAACTTCAGGAATTGAAGCGCCTCTTCCGGGTGCTGGCTGTCACGCGTGATTCCAGCCTCGATGAAGGCATCCATTCCCAGGGAAAGGTGATCCAGGGCGGAGTCTTTCAGAGGCGGGACACCGAATGCCAGAACATCGTCCGGTTTCATTCCATTGGCAATAATCCCGCTCAGCGTGTACGTTCCACCGATAATGAAGCCAGCCTTGCCACTTCCCATCACAGCTTCGGAGGGTCCGATGTCTGTCGCGAGGATATCAGCTGTCCACAGGTCTTCCTGAGCGAGCTGGTACATGAAGTTGAAAACGCGCATCGCACAAGGATCTTCGAAGGTGTCGCGACCACCATAGATCGCATCGTACTTTTCCTGACCGCAGCTGGTCATGAGCAGCGGGTTGAACAGCCAGCGTGCGGATACGTCCGGGTTCTGAACACCAGTCACAAGCCCTGCGACGCCGGTTTTCTCCTTGATGGCTTTCATCATATCGAGCCACTCTTCGGCTGTCGCGGGAGCCTTGTCAGGATCCAGCCCGGCCTGCTCCATCAAGGGTTTGCTGGCATAGACCATATAGGCTGACCCGCCAAAGTAAGGAACACTATAAGCATGACCAACCTGGACATCCTTGTAAAGACATTTGGGATCTTTCTGGCAGGTATCATATCTGGCTTGTGAGAAGACCGAAGTCTTATCGAAAGTGCCCGGGATGAAGACATTCTTCCACTGGTCGTCAACCTTGTCGGTAATATCGATGAGCACACCGCTGCCGGCTTTTTCCCAGTAATCGTCGCCGCCGGTCCAATAGGACATAATGTCAGGCAGGTCGCCGGACTGGGCCGAGGTGACGAGCTTCGTCCGATACGCATCATCGGGAGAGACAGCCGTAACGGCAACCTTGATGCCGGTCTGGGCTTCGAATTCCCTGGCAACCGCTTCCAGGCCTGGGACGTGATTGACCTTCCACGTCCACATGGTGAGTTCAACGGCAGCTTCGCCAGAACCCTCATTGGTGGCTGGCGCCTGGGTAGCAGCGGGCGCCGCCGGGGCTTGCGCGCAGGCCGACAGAATGATCACAAGGACCAACAGCAGGCTCAGGGTGTAGAAGATTTTTTGTTTCATGGTTGTTTTCCTTTTTCATTACAAAGAGTTTGGGCGTTGGATACGGAGTATCCTTTCGGTAAAACGGCGTAGAAAACTTTTTGTAGTTGGCACCTCCTCACACCAAAGACCCCGCCAGGATTTTCGGCTGATTGGGATTAAGACTCGATCCACGGATAATCAATTGAGTCGGTAATTGTATTTGTTTACTCGCGTCCTTATCTCCGTGAATGCGCTGCAACAGAAGACGGGCCGCTTCGCTGCCGATCTCATAAGGCCGCTGGCAGACCGTCGTCAGGTTGTTTGTCACTGCACTGTCCAGGTTATCGAAACCTACGATAGCCAGGTCATTGGGTATGTGTAAGCCCACTCGCTCAGCAGCCTCAAGAACAAGCATCGCGACCAGGTCGTTCATCGCCACGATTGCCTGTGGGCGTGCCGGTCCGCGCAGAAGTTCGGCAATCATTTCCAAAGCCACATTCTCACGCAGAGTCAGGGAATTTTGATCCTGAAGATAGCCAAGCTCGATCGGGCCGCCAACCACGAAAGGAGGGTGCGGCTCCAATTTTGCTTTCGTCATGGCGACCTGGTAGCCGCGCAGACGCTCGGCAATACTGGGGAGTTGGATGGGTTCATGCGCCAGATAAACAATATCCCGATACCCCTGGTCGATCAAATGCTGAACGACCTGTTGTCCACCTTCAAAATGGTTGGACATAACCGTATCCACTTGTATCCCCGGAAGATTACGGTCGATCAACACGATCCGGTCGCCTCTGGCGGCCAGGCGGATCAGGTTCCGGTCACTTGCCTCTGAATAAACAGGCTGAACAATGTATCCGGACATTCGATTGGTTTCCAGGCTTTCGAGAAGTTGATTTTCCTTGGCGAGATCCCCCTCTGAGTTGCAAAAGATCAGGTGATACCCTTTCTCTTTCAGTATACTTTCCACGCCCAAAAGGATTTGAACGTTGAAACTGCTGCTGAGGTGAGGGACAACATAACCGATAAAAGCTTCAGGTTTATGAATGGCTGCCAAGGTTTCTGTCCCCGAAACAAATGTGCCTTTGCCGGGCAGGCGGACAACCAGTCCTTCCGCCACCGCGGCGCTAAATGCCTGCCGGACCGTAACCCGGCTGACCTGTAACTGACTTTCCAACTCCGCCTCTGTAGGAAGCTGGGTGCCTGCCGGCCACTCCCCGCTGGCAATGTGAGCGGAGATTTCGTTCAGAATCTGCTGGTACATCGGAACAGGGCTGTTCTTAATGATCTTGATTTTTATTTTTTCCACGTCCATGTTAGCCACCTTGCGAAAATTGGGTATTGCAACATCAGCCTATTATGTATTAGAATGTATTACAATGTATTATAATGTTATATAACGTATTATAGTTACTTTTCACACTTTGTCAATACCCGAGTTTCGACCAAACCACATCCAAAAGGAACATCGCAATGGACATCGTCACAACAATTCCTGGTCTTGGAAGCATCCCCCCCAGTTCTGCCCTAATCGCATTAGCCAAATGCAGCGATAATACATTCGAGGTGGGCCGTGAGGGTGTAGTGTCAATTCTGACTACTGGCGACCGAAAGGTCGAATTTGTGGTCTTTGATGACCACACAGTAGCCTTCGTGCGCTCAGCCATGGGCTATCCAGCCTACTACCCCATCCACCCGGTTCGTATGCAGAAGCCGGTTCGGGCTGTACTGATGGACCTGGACGGTACCACGGTTCGGAGTGAAGAGTTCTGGATCTGGATTATCCAGATGACTGTTGCCAGCCTGCTGGGGGAGCCTGCCTTCGCCCTCGAAGAAAAAGATCTGCCTTTCGTCAGCGGGCACAGTGTCTCTGAACACCTCGCCTACTGTATTCAGAAATATTGTCCTGGAGAAACCATCGAAAAAGCCCGGGCATACTATTTCTCTCACACCAACCGGGAACTCAATGAGATCATGCAGGGCCGGGGAAAATCTGGCGCGTTCAAACCCGCGCCCGGAGTAAAGGAATTCCTGATGGAGTTGAAGAAGATGGGGATAAAGATCGGCCTGGTGACATCGGGGTTGTACGAAAAGGCTTGGCCAGAAATCCTTTCCGCCTTCGATACGATGGGGTTAGGCGATCCCTGTGAGTTTTATGACGCCATCATTTCGGCTGGATATCCATTACGGAAAGGCAATGTGGGAACGCTGGGTGAACTATCTCCCAAGCCGCATCCCTGGCTTTACGCGGAAACATTCCGCGTCGGCCTGGGAATGGACTTCCAGGAGCGCCATTCGGTGGTTGGCATCGAAGATAGCGGGGCAGGCATTTGCTCCATCCGCCTGGCGGGAATCACAGCCATTGGAATCGCGGGAGGTAATATCCTCGAAAGCGGCACCCGGTTTTTGTGCGACCACTACTGCCAGAATTTCGAGGAAATATTGGACATCATTCGTTAGCTATGACTCAACTCCCTCGCAGCAAATCATCGTTCTAAGGAGAAAAACCATGTCTCAAGCAATTAATTCTTCCCTTCTATCTGTACCGATCTCAGACGAGCAGCGCACCCAGTGTCATTTCATCTCCAATACCCATTGGGACCGGGAATGGCGCTATTCAGCCCAACGCACCCGCTATATGCTCGTCTCGATGCTCGATATGCTCTTTGACATCTTCGAGAAGGAGCCTGGATTTCAATCGTTCCACATGGATTCGCAGACCCTGCCGATCCAGGACTATCTGGAAGCACGCCCCGAGCAGGAAGCCCTGGTCAAAAAATATGTCGAGGACGGCAAGCTTGTGATCGGTCCCTGGTTCTGCCTGCCGGACGAATTCATCGTCGGCGGCGAGTCGCTGATCCGCAACCTGCTGCTTGGGCACAAAATCGCCCGCCGTTTCGGTCCCGTGAGCAAGACCGGCTATTCTCCATTTTCGTGGGGCCAGATCTCACAGATGCCGCAGATCTACCAGGGCTTTGGCATCGACGTCGCCAGCTTCTACCGGGGCATCAATCCGCTCGTGGCGCCCAGGTCCGAATGGATCTGGGAGGGAGCCGATGGCACACAGATCATTGCTTCACGCCTCGCCGCGCGTCCGCGCTATAACGTGTGGTACATCATCCAGCGCCCGGTCTATTGGAACCAGCAAAACGAAAATAATCGCCTGATGTCCTGGGCGGCGGGGCATGGTCCATTCCGATTCGTCGATATGGAAAAGTGCGAAATCGATTACCAGTATGCCCATCCGGGTTTTATCTATTCCGAGGAAAATATCGCGGCGCGGGCGAAGCAGGCCATCTGGGAACAGGATGCGGACTGGACCACTCCGCACCGCTTCTGGTCCGCCGGGCACGACT
This sequence comes from Anaerolineales bacterium, assembly GCA_016932715.1. Lineage (GTDB taxonomy): Bacteria > Chloroflexota > Anaerolineae > Anaerolineales > Villigracilaceae > Defluviilinea. Next base: position 2,362 of record JAFGCG010000150.1, on the reverse strand, counting down.
CGTCCTGCCCGGATATTCGCGAAGTCCGCCTGATCGAAGATTGCAATCGCGCGTTGGGCGATCGAGCGGATGTATTTCACAGTACGGTTCGCGCCTGGCAGGATGGCTTGCGGGCACACCGCCAGGCGGACTGGCCTGTTTTGCAGGGTGAAATGCGCCATCCGCAAACCAAGGGCGCCGCGGCCGGCTTATTCGGTTGGGTGATCTCGTCCAGAATGTATATCAAACAGGAAAACTTCAAGACCGAGCGGCTGCTCAATTCCTATGCGGAACCGCTGGCGGTATTTGCCAGCCTGCTTGGATCCCCCTACCCACAGAACTTCATCGACCTGGCTTATAACTGGCTCCTGCAGAACCACGGCCACGACACGATCGCGGGCTGCGGCAGGGACATCATCTCTGACGATTCGATGTATCGCTTCCGGCAATCCCAGGAAATCAGCACTTGTGTTCTTGAGCGCGCCATGATCGACGTTGCCGGCTCCATCGATCTTTCGTCCTGGACGAGGGATCAGATGGCGCTTGTCGTCTACAATCCCGCGCCATTTCCGCGGACGGAGATCATCTCGGCCATTATCGAGATCCCCGCGGAGTGGAAGAGTAAAAGTTTTGAAATTGTTGATGAAAAAGGTCGAACGCTGCGCACGCAGACTGCGAAGGTGACCTCACCCTTCTACCAGATCGTCCAGAGTCCCAACGACGTCGCGAATGTGTTTCCATCATCACGCCATGAGGTACAGGTCGAATTCAATGATGTGCCCGGTTTCGGCTACCGGACATTCCAGGTACGACCAGTGAAAGAGACTCATCCAAAGCAGTCGAAGAGCTTGTTGACGGGTCCTTTATCGATGGAAAATGAATACCTGACTGTCAGCTTCCATGCGAATGGAACGATGGCAGTCAAAGACAAGCTTACCGGAAGACAGTACGACGGGCTTGGCTATTTCAGGGATCGCGGCGAGGTGGGGAGTCCCTGGGAACATACCCCTCCCATGGAAGATCGACTGTTTACAACGCTTGCCAGCAACGCGCAGATCACCCTGGTAAAGGATGGCGAGCTGGAAACCTGCTTCCAGGTAAAAATCGATTGGGCGCTCCCCGAGGGCCGCGCGGAAGGAGACAAGTGCCGCAGCTCGCATCACAGGGATTATCCCATCATCAATACGGTGACATTACGCGCCGGGCAGCCCTGGCTGGAAGTGGTGACGGAATTGGACAATACGATTGAGGATCATTATCTGCAGGTCTGTTTCCCCACCGGTATTCAATCAACGCACGTGGCAGCTCAGGGACAATTTGACGTCGTCGAGCGGGACATTGTCCGAGACGACGGCATTCCCTACACGGAAATGCCGATGACGGAACATCCGATGAATTCCTTTGTCGATCGCAGCAATGGCAGCATCGGGCTGGCGCTTCTGAACGAAGGTCTCAAAGCCTATGAGGCTCAGGATGATCCCGCCTGTACACTCGTCCTGAGCTTAATTCGAGCATACCCTCTCCAAATCTGCGTAACCCAGGATATGCTCACCGATTACAGTCAGACCGATAGAGGTTCCCAGTGCCTGGGCAAACAACGCTTCCGCTATGCGATTTTCCCGCACGCTGGTGATTGGGAGAAAGGGAAGGTTTGGCAGGCTTCCGAGCGGTTCAACCTGGCATTCCAGGCTTGCCAGATGGGACCAACCAAACATGGAACCGAGCCGCTGACCAAGTCATTCCTGGAGATCCAGCCGGAAGGTCTGCACGTCAGCGCAGTCAAGCGCAGTGAGGGAGGGCAAGGCTGGGTCGTCCGCCTCTTCAATCCCTCCCGCGAGAAGCAGATGGGTGCCTTGCGCCTGAACGGTGGTCAGACCGGACCCCTATTGGTCCAATCTCCCGTCGAGCGGGTGCAATCTGAATTTGCCCTGCCGACAGGCAAAGGTAAGCCCTGGGAACAGGTCCGTCAGGTCACGCTGGAAGAAATCCCGGAAAAAGATCTTGCGATGGACAGGGACGGCTGGGTGCAATTCGAAATCGGCAGCAAGCAAATCCTGACGCTAGAATTCCTGCCCGGCAGCAAATAAGAAGTAATGTCACCGTGACGAAGCAATCTCCTGATGAAGAAGATTGCTTCGTCGGGGAGAACACCCTCCTCGCAATGACGGGGCCAGGGAGGGGCAATAACATGTGCTGTGGATGACTTAGCCACTGGGACTCGTCCCGCTGAAAAGGGGGTACACTATGCTAAGAGAGTGTTTTAAAACTCTGTTGAGACCTGGTTGGCGTGCTCACCTGAGCAGAATTCAGCCACAGATTGCACAGATTTACGCAGATTTTTTCTTACTTTCTCAAGCCTTTGTGTTCCTTCGTGCCCTTCGTG
>JAFGCG010000149.1 GCA_016932715.1 Anaerolineales bacterium | reverse complement strand
CTTCTTTGACGGTGCGAGCTTGGTTATAAGCTTCATAGGATTTAGAGCCACCACCCTGAAAATTGTGTGATGCCGGTGACCGCCTCTGCCCGGCCTGACTGGGCTGCACAACATCTGCCTTCGCCGATATTACACAGCGGCATTTTTCCACGTCATAACTGCCGTCCGACTCGATGGGCAGCTTGCCCTTTTTCGTTTCGTGTTTCTGTAGAGCCGTGTGACTACAGCCTAGGGCGCGCGCCAGGGCGCGGATGCTCTTAGCTCGCATCGGCAACCCCTGGCAATCCCCGGTTGCCAGCCCATAGCTGGGCAAAATGTGCCATCACCTTACCCTCGATCGGTTCCCCTTCCGGAAGGACCCAAAGCCCCCCCAACAGCAATAATCCAGGTGTTTGTGCCACTTTCATTTATTCACCAGGCTCGCGTATGGCATCAGAGAGGCTTGGGCCGATCCTTCATATGCGAATCCAATCAGGGGGTTTGAAGGCCACGTTACAGCCCGGCGGGTACATGGCGGTATCGCGGCCCTCGACGTAATGGCTGCGGGTGCCGTTCCAGTAGATGATGCCTCCGCGATTGCGTTGAAACTCCTCTTCCTCTGAGCGGGCGCGCTGTACCGCATCAAGGAAGCGCAACTTGGCGCCTTCCATGACAGCAAGGCCGCGGCGCACGAAGCTCTGGGCCCTATCGGTGGAGGTCCTCTTCAGACCGCCGGGTAAGGGATTGAGTATTTCGATGGCGTTGCGCATTTATCCTGTAACCGCTCTTTGGCGAAGCAGGCTTGGGTTCGGTGCCCTGCGAAACCGGATTAAGTTTTCAGGTGGGGTCGCCGTCCGTTTGCCGACGGAGGCTAAAACAGAAACGGCGACCTCACGGGCCGCCGTTGGTACGAGTGGGCTCGAACATTACCTACCACAATTACCCGGGCTTTGTCAAGCGGGGAAATTCTTCATATTCTTTGTAGTTGGCGGAGGCGATCTGTCCGGAGCCATCCAAACGCAGCTCGATGGAGCCTTTCCAGCGCATGGCTTTCAGGGTGATCAACTTGCCGACTAGTCGGAGCAAATCCTCGTCCAATACATTGCATCGTGCGCATTTCAGATCAATCGTTTTCATACAGGTCGGCCTCCAGGATGCGCTTGCTTATCGATACGTATTACCTGGACCATTGGTCCCCTTGCCCCGCCCAGCCGAGCCATGCCATGCCATGCCAGGCCGCGCCGGGCCGTGCCGTGCCGCGTAATCTGCCCCCTATCCGGCAACGCACCAGCAGGCCTTCCCCTCGAAGGCTTTTCGGGGGCTATGATCATTACCGTTTTGCCCTTTTGCCGTCCATGGACACCACCTCCGCTAAATGCTCGCAGGTTCCGTCAAGCAACCCTCTTGGCGCCGCTTCGGCCTTCGGCAACAATCGCGTCCGCCCCGACTCCTCGATCAGAATCGGTTGTGGAACATACTCACTCAGGCCTTTTGCGTGGTTATCGATCTCGAAATAGCCCGGCAGCCGCTCTGTGTGAGTGATACGCTCCCGACGATAAGCCTCGTATTTGCGCTCAAATTCCTTCTGCACCCACGGCTCATCGATATTTTGATTGCAGATCCAGATCCAGCCGCCCAGGTCTCGAATGACGGCATTGATCACTCCGTCCTCGAAACACACGCTCTGGTAGGATCCGTGTTTGATCATCGCTCGTGCGACCTGGCTCCAGGCGATAATCGGCTCTTTCTCGACTCGCGCGAACGGACGCAGGATATCCGCCGGCCGCGGCATGAACCGTCCGCAGTCCGGCGCCGCTATGTGCGCCGAGATCCCGCGCTTGACTTCATCGAGGCTTTGGCCTTTGAGTGCCTGCCAGTAGAGACCAATAGCGGTATCGGAAAGCGTTTTGCCGTAGATCTCGGCGGTAGCCTGAATCACGGCAATGAATTGTCTATAATCTGATTGTATCATTTGAGAATGTCCTTCATCCTGTCGGCCTGCTCTTGAATGCGCTTCTCGAAATCACGCATAGTTTCCGGCTGCTGCTTTCTCTGTTGCCCAGTCGGAAGTGTTTTGGTGGGATTATTCTGTGGATGATACTTTCTTTCTCGTCTCATCCACAGTTTCCAGGCGGCATCCCAGTTGCAGAAACTGCTGCCTTTAGCCCGGTGATGATCGAGGAAATTCTCCGTTTCAGCCTCCACGTTGAGGCCGGGGACAGCCTTACTCGCCCATTCTTTCAGGCCTTCAGTGATATCGAAACTGTCGGGGCAGCCGGTTCGTTGGGAGGTGCGGCGCTTTTTGGCCGCACCGGAAACAGCGCCCCTTTGCGCTGCGTCACCCGATATCCGATCCCCATTGCCAGATACCAGATCCCCGATTCCAGATCCCCGATTCCCGATACCAGATACCAGATACCCAGAAGTAGAAGTCGGCGTGCAAGTGTGGTGCTTGTACGGTGCCTGCATCGTACATGTACGGTGCATTTCTATATCTGCTGGCGGCTCAGGCAGTTTCGAACCTTGTTCGTCGCGGTGAAAGTGTTGGTGTCTTTTCAGCGACCGCACCCATAGCAGACGCTTGCCCTCGGCTTCATACCGCAAAACGAAGTCTCCACGGTCCAATTCGTCGATAAACTTGTTAATAACAGGTACGGTGATGTCGTCATCGTACGGAAAAACCTGTGCCTTGATTCGCGCCGGACGGTCTTCAAGCCGTCCTTCGCGATCGGCAATACCCCATAGGCCAATGTAGAGATACCGGGCGTCTCTGCAGCAACTGCCGGCGAGCTCTTCATCTAAGAAAAATTCCGGCTTGATCTGTCGTATGCGAGCCACTGATCTTCCCCTCAGCCTATGATCGGGACTCCTGGTGCATGCTCCTTCAGATAGGCTATCTCCTTACGCCTCTGCTCCGAGATTTCACAGGCGCTTTCATACAGCTCCTTGAGGCGGTTACGCTCTTCCTTGAGCCGTCGGACCGCCTCAACGGAGGTTCGTGATCTGCGGGCGGCCCCGGGAAATTCTATGATCTCGCAGATCTCATCCAGGATGGTTTCCAGGCGACGGCACTCCGCACGACATTTGGCGAGCTGCCCCCGCTCGATCATGTCCTTGTCTTTTCCCCTCACAACTCCTCCCGTTTTTCTCCCGCTCAGCGGCTCAATCTGGCGCAGGATTCCACTTTTCAGCAGGGTCATAAAACCCAATAAATTTAGGAAGACTAAAGCTTTATAAGGATTTCGCGGAAGGGTAGATAGGACTTAAAATCCTGTATCGCGCAAGCGATGTGAGGGTTCGATCCCCTTCCCCGGCATACAGTTAAGGGACCGGTCCAATCATGCTCCATTTTCGCGTCTCCCCTTTTTCTCCACCTCAGCCGCTAAAGATTCCTCAAGTTTTCGCTTTTCTTTCTCCTGTGCTTCACGCAGCGACCGATCAATGTGCGTCTCGGTATGCTTCAGGTATCGCGCCGTTGTCGTGATGGAACTGTGCCCCAATCCGACCCTCACATCCTGGATGTCGGCGCCGCATTGAAGCCAGACAGTGCCTCTCATATGCCTTAAGGTGTGGAACTTTACCCATTCAAGACCTACCGCCTTCGCAGCTTTTCGAAATGCCTTGTAGGGGCGCTTGAGCTGCTTTCCGCGGTAGCTGCCGCGGTCATAAACAAACACGTTTTGGTTCCCGACATAGCGGGTCAGCTGCCGCAGTTTTTCGAGTGCAAAATCGGTAAGTGGAATGGAGCGTACTTTTTTCCCTTTGGTGCGCTCAACCGTAACTTTCTTGTCCCGGAAGTCTATCTGCGGCCAGGTCAGGCCAAGCGCCTCACTTTTTCTTAATCCGGTTTCGCCCAAAACTGCCACAAGCGCCGAAAGCTGCGTGGTTGGTTGAGCATCTACCAGAACGCGAAATTCCGCTAGCGTCGGCAGCCTGAGCGCCTTTTCCTGAAGCCTGAAGGTTGGATATCCGGCAAGATGGTTTATCAGCACAGCGCCCGTCTGCAGGGCATAGCTGAACATTTTTTTGATAGCGGCGATGTCCTTATTGGCGGTCGACCGGCTGACAGTGCGGATCCGGCGTTCCAAATAAGCATCCAGGAAGCCGCGCTTGAATTCACGCAATTGGATATGCCCGAGCTCCGGCAGGATAAAACGGAATGACTGGCGATAGCGTGTCCAGGACGTCAGCCTGGGTTTCGCGTACTGCGCTTCGAATACTGCATAGAAGGTTTCGATCGTGTGATCGATATCTGCAGCACCAACCAGGGAAGGGAGCACTTCGTCCAACTCGCCGAGAGCGATTGCCCCATTGAGCTTCCCGAGTACCTTTTCGGCCAGGGCCTTCTTCTCATATAGCCGCCGGAATCTCCGCACGCCAAGCTTGTTCTTTGGCAGGCGCCGGCTGACTTCCCATCGCGGCTTGCCTTTGACGAAGACTTTAATGATGCCCATCGTTCACCCACATCGGCTGTCTTTCCAGCCATGAGTTCAGGTCTTCCAACAGGAACACGCGATGCTTCCCGACTCGCCTGCAAGGTATCTCCCCGGCGTCGCTCAATTTCCTGAGGGTCTGCGGGTGCATGCCGAGGTAGCGCGCGGCCTCGTCGATAGGAAAACCCCGCTGTGCCGGGACGGAATAGATCGCATGGAACTTCTCAGCCATTCTCGGTTTCATCCATGAATGTTTTGCAAGTCTTATTCAGCGGCGGGTTATATTTTTTGATGTAACGCCTTTCAAGCCTCTCAGATTCCCTTTGGCCGCAGTGGATGTATTGAATTCCAGTAAACATGCCTTGTTTTTCCCTGAGATGGTTCCCAATGCGGAGATAAAGATTGCTGGTCCTTCCTACATAAACAACCCTATCCCTGTGCATAAGAAAGTACACACAAGGTATTAGCGGCACAAAGTCTAGCGCTTCACCGGGAACCAGCCTGTTTGCTTTGCTTATTAAACGCCTAACCCAATCCGATGCCTTGCCATTGCTTGCCTCAAGCTCATCCCTAATTTCTCCGGCGAAATCGCGGGCCTTATCCTCGCTGGAGAACGTCTTGGACTTGCGGTGCTGATGCCAGTCCACCCGCACCACCCATTTGTCGCCGACCTGCCTGACTTTTACGCCCACTTCAGCCCCTCGATAAACTCCAGCACTTCTTCGTCGGCTCGCACCGCTTTTGCCTTGCGCTCGTACCATGCCTCGAAATCGCTTGCCCTGATCCACACCTTGCCGCGCGGAGAGTGGCGGAGGTGGCGGATTTCGTGCAGGTGGCGCCGGATTACATCGGCGCTCATCCCGGCTCTGCGGGATAGTTGGCTGATGCTCAGGTAATCTTCTGTCATTGGCTTGCCTCCGGATCGGTCCTGCACCATATGATCGTGCAGCACTCCGGGCAGTAGAAGTGCTCCACAAATTTCCCCGCCGTAGTTCTGCTCCACCCCACCGCAACCATGGCCTTGTCGCGCTCCCTGGGGCTGTCGCCACGGAACTCGGCGGTGCGCCCGCATTTGCACCGAGCCAGGATCATACTGATTGCCATCACTCCTCCTCTCCGCTCCCAAACGAACCAAAATGTTTTGCGGGTCACTCCGGGTCCTCGCTGTCTGTCCGGCCATCGGGGTAAGTTGGCCTCACCACGGATCTCCGCGCCGGATGCAGGTCCAGGCTCTCTCCGTCCACGATCGGACGAATTAACGTCACGTCCAGGATATGGGCGACCTCGGCCATCGACCGCCAGCAAAACACGCACTCAGGATTATTGCATTCATCACCGACCAGCAGGTAACACTGGTCGCATATGGCGATCTGGTATTGTCGTATCATTCCACTCCTCATCATAGAAGGTCTCCCCGCACTCCGGGCACGTGTACTCGGAGAAGCGCGGATCCCGCTCGATCTCGGCCCCGCAGTTGGGGCAGGTCAGCTCCGGCATTACTCCTCCTCAGGCTCAGGGATTGGCCCCTCCCATTTCATATTGTCTGGATTCTGCCACATTACGGATGTGTATTGCACGGCCCACCCGCTAGGCATCCGCACCCAATAAGATCCAGGCGTGGGAATCGGCCCGCTGCCTTTACTATATTGGTACTTGGCGAGTTCAGCCTTGAGTGCGTCACGCTCATCCATGATCTTCTCGAAGTCAATATAGACTTCGGCAAGCTCCTCCCGGCACTCGGAGATGCACGTTTGTGCATCCTCGTAGCGTACCCAGTCACCATTTGGCGATGGTAGTGCCGCTGACGAAGAGTTATTCAAAAACAATAATTTGTATCGCTGCATCACTCCTCCTCTCAATCAAGCGCCCCGGCCCGACTCTTACGGAACGGGCAGTACCCACTCATCAGCGGTAGCGAGGCGCTCTTTCTCGCGGGCGGGCCGGGCTTGAGTACCGACTCCTGCGTAAGTCCCGTAGCACTTACGGCGGCCAGTATTTCAGGCCGCACCCATCAGGTCGGGGGCAGGTTGGGTTTGCCCTTGTCCCCTAGCGTGTCCTTCCACGCCGCCGCCCGCGATAGTCGTTCAGTACTTTAAGGGTAGCGGGCGGGCTGCTCATACCAGTACGGCATTTGAGTTGTCGCACTCACTCATAGCCGTCTATCCACATTGCGCTGTAGCAGCTTCCCAAGCCCACTCTCTCCTCAGGCTAAGGGTGCTAGCGCCCTTTAGGCCTTTAGTTGAGAGCCGCCCGCGATAGTCGTTACGTTTCCATCTCCGGATGATAATCATCCCGAGTCATCCCGAAGGTCCAGGCGACTGCCTGATCCGCATCAGTAATGTCTGGAGGTACCCGGAGAAAATAGCTCTTGATCTCGCCGGTAGGTTCCGGCGTGCTGTTGAGCACCCGCACCATAACGAGCGGCTCATCGTCGGGAATTTCCTGTCGGTAGAGGATACGGTCCCCGCTGCTGTGGATGATCTTGGCACCCGCATCTTCCAGGTATCGGCCCTGGCCATAACGCTCGATCATAACGCGGCGGATCTCGGCGTTGCTCTCGGCCTGAACCTCCCCAACTGTGATTGAGTCGGGCTGCATGATGATCCGCTCCGGCACCCTTACGCCATGCCAAGCGTATATGCCCCACCCATCGGGATATCCGCACGCTAGGCCGTCCTCACAATGCAATCTTCCCTGACTGTCACGATGTAGGATGTTGTGTCTGTCTTGGAGAATCACCACATTGCGGTATGGGGTCCACCAGCCGCAGCACTGGGCCAGATTCATCAGCCCTTGAAGCGGCAGACAGCATTGCAGGCCGCATTCCGTCAGGAAGAAATCGTAGAATGAGAGCCAGCCCGCGTCATGCGCACCATAGACCTGAGCCCCGACCTGATCACTGACCTGATCACTGACCTGAGCCCAGACCTGAGCCCAGACCTGATCACTGACCTGAGCCCAGACCTGATCCCTGACCTGATCACTGACCTGAGCCCCGACCTGAGCCCTGACCTGAGCCCCGACCTGATCACTGACCTGAGCCCTGACCTGAGCCCTGACCTGAGCCCAGACCTGATCCCTGACCTGATCCCTGACCTGATTTCTTAGCATCGTACCCAATACGGCCGCCCCAAATGGCGACGACATCCGATATATTCTGGATGGCATCGCCATACCTGCCGCTGTGTATATCAGCCGTACCGCCTCGGTGGCTCGGTCAACATCTAATGGCTCACACGATAGACCTATGTGCAGCCACTTATCCCGATATGCCGGTAAGGCTGCCATCTGGGCATCTGTAAGGCTATCAATCCGCGACATTACGGACGCCCTCCGGCTCGTACTCCCGTTGGATGCGTATCTCATAGTTTCCAGGCGGCACGGCTATCGCCGCATGCTCCTGGTGCTCCAGGGTGGCCCCCATCAAGGCACGGATAAAGCGTCGTCCATCTGGCGTAGCCAGCATGACCGCGTATGCCGGAAGCATCGAGTGAGCGTGCCCGGTTGCCTCGCCTTCGGCGAGGATGATCCGGCCCATGGTCTTCTGTTCGACTGCCTCTTCCGGCACTTCTGCCGGAATTAGCATCACGTCACCTTGCCTGTACATGTTATTTTCTCCAGTTAAGCGCCCCTATCCGGCAACGCACCGGCAGGGCCATTGAGCACCGTTCATCACCTCGCGTCGGTTCCCCTCGCGGCCTTTTCGGGGCATAAGCCCTACTTCCCGGCAATTAGTTTCTGTTTAACGGGAGCGGCGACCGCATAGCGTTTTGCCGCAAATGCTCGGTTTAGCGTGTGATAAGTCATGCTCCATAAGATACCTGCCTGGGTACCGCGCCTTGCAAGCCTGTCATAAATGATTCTCGTGGGGTCCAGCCGGTGGAATGTTGCCCACGTCAGATCGATGCCGCTATCCTTCCACTTTTTTTTCATGGGCCTACTCTTTGATCCACTTCGACAAGCTGGCCGCGATCAAGTCCGTCTGATCGGGCGTGCCGATCTCGAACGCCTCGCAGATCTTCTGATAGGCCGCCCTGGTCACATCGGCAGTGTGCTCGAATCCGCACGCCGTCAGGATCTGCTTGGCCTGATCGTCCTTGAATCCGCTCTTTCTCCAAATCGCGCACATCCGGCTCCGTTGCTTTTCGGTGATGTTGTCGCCATTGGACGCCTGGCTGCCGTTAGCTTGGCCGGCGGCTCGCTCCGGTGGAGGCGCTACTTGCTCTCCGTATGGAGGAACCTCATCTGTGGCAGTTGAGTTATCTGTTGGCGGGCCATCCTCTTCCCTAGACAGCTCCTCCGCCGGCGTGGGCCTGTATCCGGCCAGCACCGCCACCCAAGCCATCACGTTGCGCAGCGCCTTTGCGCACGCCCTTGTCTGCGCCATGCTCCGCAACTGGAATAACGGGACCTTTTCCTCTCCGGTTTTGATTCGAACCTTCTTGGGTCGGCTTTTGCCCTCTTTTGATTTTTCCCAGATCAGCTCACTCTTGCCCGGATCCTCGATTGAAGTGCCGCCGCTCTTTTTCACGTAGGCCCATTCATACTTAGTGCGACTTGACCATTTCTCCTCATCATTGAGACACATGGCCTCAGCTGATGAAATGATCATCCCGGTCTTGACATTCAGGGCGTCCGCCTCGGCCTCGAAGCCGATCACGTCTCCGTACTGCACGAAGCGCGTAGCCCGCACCTTGGCTGTCACTCCATAGAATCTTCCAAGCGTCTGCCAGTCCTCGAACTCAAGGTATTGCTCATTGTTGAATATGACCGGCTTGGCCTTTTTGCTAATAACGTCCTTTAGCGCAACGGCCGCCTGCCGGGCCTCTATGAGAACAGCTGTTGCCGGCCGGGACATCGACAATTCAACCGGCAGTTGCTCTCCTTGGTAAATTAAAGCCTCATCACTCATCTTGCCCCCCTTACCGATATGCCGGTATCCAAGACCGCCCGGACGCCGGGAATTCTGAGAGTTCCCTTCTCTGCCCTGGCTGCGCTGTTGAGCGCCGTCATGTTCGGCTCGATGTAGTTCTCGCTGATCCGGCCCTCGCCTACTGCCCGGGCCAGTTCCCGCAGATTGGTGACTTCGGCATGCCAGTTCTGCCTTGTCGATACCCCTGACATCCGCTGAAAGGTCGGCTGGATTACCGGCCTGGGGACCGGCGCCGCCAGTTGCTCCTGTAGGATGCTCTCAGCCTCGGCTGCCGATGCCCCGTTCTGTTCCGCCTCGATGGCCGCCTGCAGGGCTGCCTCCTCGGCCAGCTTGCGCTGCTTTTCCTCGGCTTGGCGCTCGAGCTCCCGCCGGATCCGCTCCTGCTCGATCTCCCAAGCCGAAATGGTCAGCTTGAGGATGCCCTTGGCCGACGCGAGAGGATCCAAGAGCCGCTTTTCCGCCGCAACCGCTACCTTGTGCGCCCTGAACGCCGCCTCCTTGATCGGGGCGTGGTGTTCCTTGATTTCGGCCTCCAGGGCCGCGATGTCGATCAAAAGCGTTGCAGCCATGTCATAGCTCGGCTGATCGACGATTGACACCGCCTTGGCCCGGTCAGGCCAGGAAAGCGCCGTTTGCTCCAGCCTCTCCGGCACTGCCAGTTCAGTTGCCATTGTTCCTCCACTGATGAACGGCGAGAGCCGCCAGGAAAAGCGAGGCGTCCCGCCTGGTTTCCGACTTCGGGTAGGTGTGGATCATGTAGGTGGCATCGTTGCGCAGATACACGCACCACCTGTCGTATTTGAGCGGTTCGGGCATGGCCCAGGCATAGGCAGAACTTTGTAGTCTGTGCCAACGTTCCACCCCGCCGCTCTTGATGTCGATGATTAGATCGTCGGTGGCCCGGTCGACCGTCCCGGCATAGCCCAGGTCTGCATGGCAGGCCCGGAACTCGATCCGCTCGGGATCGAAATCCAGTTGCTTTTGCCGCCGGAAGCCTGCCCAGGCCGCCAAGTAGGGCTCAATGCGAGGATCGTTGCTCACTTCTCCTAGGAGGTCGTACATCTCACAGGCCGCGTGGACCTCCGATCCGAACTCCGCGGCGCCGGCGCCATACTTGGACGGGTCGATGATGCCGACGGACGCGAGTACCTGAGTCACGCTCGGAATCACCCGGCCGTCCAGCCGGTAGATGTGAGCCGCTTCATCGAATTCGAGGAGCGGGCTTGGGATGCTCAGGGTTGGCATCGGTAGCCCTCCGGCCATTCCGGGACGATTTGCTGCATGACGGCTTCGGCGATATCCTCCGCAGGCCGCTCTTCCGCCTCCAGCCGAAGGTGCCATTCCTTGATGGCCTCGATAAGGGCGCCTGACAGCTTTTCGGCTTCGCTGATGTCCTGAAAGAACACGGCCAGATCCATTTCGCTGCCGCATAGCAGGTCAACGCAGATGCCGCCGCCGTACTTGGTCTTTTTAATCACGTAAAAGTGCGGATTGTGTGCGTAAATTGTTGCACTCATGCTATCACCTCCTCTTTCTCCGGCGCCGTCACCATCGCCTCGATCTTGGCCAGTGCCTGCTTCAAGGTCCGGTAGACCCAGTTGGTGTTGTCGATCGTCAACACCCATCCCTCATCAGTTGCTTTCAGCTCGAATTTCATGGTAGGATCCTTTCGATTGATCTTTTCTGGGCCCGTTCGCAGCGGGCCTTTTTATTGCCCCCGCCCTCTTCCCTCAGCGAGCGGGGGCGGCCCATGCAGAAGTCAGTCAATTGTTCCGGTGTACCCCCTTTCTTTGGCATGGCGTCAACTGCTTGCCGCCCGTTGCGGCCCCGCATTTGTTCCCACTCAATCCTCACCAGCCGATTCAGGTATTCGGCCGCTTCGAGCGCCCTCCACTTGCGGTGCGCGTCGAAGTAACACTCGGGCTCGGTGTCGCCGTCCCGGCATAGCGCCCACATGCGGCGCTCGCAGCTCCAGCGGGTTCGATACCACGTCATCACTTTATCGCCCATGTGAACACCTCGTATGCCAACAGCACCAGCCCGCACAACCCGAACATAATGGCGGTAATCGACAGAAAGCGCCTCCAGTTGCGGGCATGCCAGTAATGGGCCTGATGCACCAGCTCATGGTTGCGATGCGACTGGTCTGCGGTGTCTTCGGGCCAGATGATCATGCGGTTCGGCTCCTCTTCATTCGCGGCCCGTTGCCTGCCTTGATCATGCGCGCCATTTCCCCGAGCGCAGCCCGCAGTACAGCCAATTCCGCAGCCACATCGTCAGGTTTTGGATTGTTTGCAAACGCAGGCAAAGGTTTACAAGCTTGCTCCCCGGTAAGCGCCTGCTCCACAATCTGTCGCATGAAGAGTGACGGGGTAATTCCAAGGACACGGGCGCGATCGCGCAGCCAGGCGGCGGTTTGCTCCGGTACCCGGAAGGCTACAGTTTCGTCGCCTTTGATGTCCTGGCGGGCGGTCATGAAGCCTCCGTTAGACAGACTATTGTTCAGCTTCCATATGGCTATCGAACCAGCCGTTTATCAATTTGGCTGTTTTAGGGTGGGGCAGGTGCTGGCCGGCGAGAAGATATCGAATCACACAGCGGCCAACGCCTATTTCATTTGCAAGCCTTTTAATCCCATGGCTATCATTTATCATCGACTTCTGCAATCTTTCAACCGCCTTCAGGCGATATCCAAGCTCTGGCCTCGGATAAGGATCCATCCATCGACGCGGATACCCATTGCGGTGAGGACGATTGGGATCGTACTCACTTCCATCTGGGTGTACGTATTTCAGATTTACGTCAGGGTAAGCGAGCTTGAATGCTTCTATCTTTGTTCTATTCTGGTGAAAAGCCTGCCGACTTCCAACAACTTCAAAATAGATTCTGCAGTCGGGGCAATAAAAATCGGGTCGATAGTAGGATCGGTGTCCGTTCCTAAAGAATGCCAAACTGCCAGGCTGCCCAACCGCCTCATGTCCAGTGGAATTCTTGTGCGCCAAGTAAAACAGGCGCTCTCGTTTATTGAGAATCATTCCATAGCCTCGCATTGCTCCTTACCGCTAGGTAGCTTTGACATCTTCGATCAAGAGCTCTCCCATCGGAATTTCGAGAGCTTCGGAAATCGCCTTTATGGTCGCCGGCATCCCGTCGATCTTGCCCAATTCTAAGGCGGATATCGTCGATGGGTCCTTGCCGATAATCTCCGCAAGCTTGCTGCGGCTCCACCCCTTGAGGATCCGCGCCTTTTGGATGCGTGCGATGTCGTATTTCATGACGCGTAACCTATCAAAGACGCAAAAACGAGTCAAGAGTTTTTTTGAGTCCTTGCGACTTTTTTGAGACACTAGGACAGCGACAGAGGCTGCAAATGGAAATAGGACATCGTCTTAAGCAAATTCGGAATAAGTCTGGACACACGCAAGATTCTCTTGCGGAAGCCACCGGATTACGCCGCGCCCACATTCAAAAGCTGGAAACAAACGTCCACAGCCCAACAATCAATACCCTGGAAGTGTTGCTAAAGGCATGCGAATCAACATTGGCGGAATTTTTCAAATCGGAGATTCCACAGTGTTTTCCTGACGGCCAAAAAGACCTGCATGAAAAACTTCATGATATTTTAAGCGCAGGCGAGCCATGGACCACTGGCATCACGGTAAACATCGAAGCTATCCATAAAGATGTGCAGATTCGCAAAAGGAAGGAGCAGAAGAAGTTGCGTCCTAGCAAAGAACGCAAGGCAGGCTGACCCGGCCGCCCCCTTCTGCCTCCCCTCAGGCGGCCGTACTCGATATGCAGTGTTGGCGGATCGACAAGCTTCTTGCGGAGGTGGCGGAAGAGTTGGGTGTAGAATGGCCGCCGAAGGACTTTAAACTTTAACCCGGAGGGACGCGCGATGATACCAGCGTTTGCGGTAATGGTCGGGGGCTACATTTGGACGAGGATGCTTGCCCTGGTGCTTAAGAAAGACGAGCACATTGCGGTCAGGGTCTTCGCGGGGATCGGCCTTGTGGCCGTGCCGATTATCTGCCTGGACATCTTTTTCACCGGGCAGGGCGTTCCGGCTATTCCCTAACGCCCAATTTCCGCCTTAACTTGCAGACTGCGGCAGTCTGAATCTGGCTTACCCTTGATGGATTCGTTCCTATGATTTGCGCCACTTGATCGCCAGTTTTGTCCTCCCAGAAACGCAGGTAGAGCACAAGGCGCTCCTGACAATTCAGGCGCTTCATCAGCGTTTCGATTTCGCTAGCATTGCTTTCATCAAGAAATTCATCGATTGGAGATCTGGACCGATCCGGCAACTGTTCGCCAATTAAACCGACATCAATCGTATGCTGCGGACGCGATTGGCTACGCGATTTGTTACGGGTGCGAATCCCATCGATCATAGATCCGCGAATACGAGATTCGGCGAACGTCCAGAACTTGACGCCTATGCGATCATCATAATTGCGCATACACTGGACTAGAGCCAGGCAACCGTCGCCGATTAGATCGTCCCCCTCTTGGCGATCTATGCCGAATTTCCTGATCAGCATCCCGGCAATGCGGCGCAAACGCTCAATCGTGATCAGGATCTCGGAATCGGAATCCGGAACATTTGCACCATCCGGATGGCGTCCGGGAATCCCAGTGCATGCAGCCCATGTCAGCATGGTGCTCATAAAAATAGTGTCCGCAACCGCGGCATTTTGAGTCGTAATCCAGTCCAGCCCGCGATCGCCTAACCCTGTCCGCAACCATCACCTCACAGGGCAACGGCGTCGATCGCGGCAGAATTGTGCGTTTGCGAAGCAATTTCATTGTATTTGCGGCGATACTTGCACATTGCGCGGCTGGCTCAGCCGCCTCACGATCACGGAGACAGCCGTGCCGTCCGGCGCCGACCCCACCACATTCGTCACGCCATAGACCGAGCCCGGAACATCAATGATACGGCCCTGGATGGTCAGCTGATTGAGCCCCATGACGATCACACGCCAGTAACCCGAGGTGATAGGTGGTTGCGCCGTATCGACCGGGCCCTGCTTGACCGAGATCATCTTGTCCGTGACGGTCGGGCTGAGCACCGGTTGAGCCGATGTCCGGATGTCCATCTGGATCGCGGAGACCGGCTTGTCAATGGCGATATAGGTAAGCATTCCGGCCTCCTTGATTGAGATATGTACTGCGCTCGAGGTGCATCCGGCAGCGAGCAGGCTAAGCGCCCAGATCAAATGTAATGCTGACTTTGACATTCTGCACCTTCGACGGCAGCGCAGGAATCGGCACTGCGATGGGGTCCGACTGTGGGCCTTCCGTCAGGCTGTTAACCGTAGACACAGCCACTGATCGGTTGCCCGGCTGTACGTTCGGGATGGTGAAGCTGGTTCCCGTCGGCTCTCCAACGGCAGCGCCATCGAGGTACACCTTGTACTTTGTGACCTGTTCGGCTGTGGGGTTTGCGTTCCAACTGACTGCTAGGTTAATCATGGTTACAACTCCTATAAAGGGTGATGGGGTTGGTGTCATTTTATTTTTGCTGCGCCGACCGCTGTCCCTCCAGACAATCCAGAGCCGCACTTTGCCGTACGATTCCGGGGCGGCCGGCACATATCATGAGCGATGTAGTCTATTGCTTCCTGAGCCGTCCATCGGGCGGCGTCCTCGTCCCTCAGCCTGCGGCATCGGATGCACACGTCGAGCGGGATGTCCCTGCCCTGGCGCTGGCAGCTATCCAGGATCAGGTCGTTCATCCGGCGTGCGCACTCAAGGATGGATTCGGTCATGTCGGTTTAGGTCCGATCTTGGACTTAGGTGCATCCGGCATCTTTATCGTGATGACTATTTCGGCGCCGTGAAGCAGTTCGCGGAGACCTCCGAGCAATTCCCCGATGCGCTCCGACAGTACGGCGTCGAGCTGCGGGATGGTCTGCTCATGGACAATTTTCAGCTCTTGCTTGAGGTCTACGAGGTCCATGAGTCAATTATCCCAGCAATGATCATGATAAGGATTCCGACCTGGACGCCCCACAGGAACCCAAAAATGAATCTATCCCTTAACATATCATTTACCGGCATGTGCGAAACCGCTTCTTTGAATTGATTCACCTTCATGTCTCACTTGCTCCCGTAAGTGATTCCGATCCTCGGCACGTAACTCGTGCCCACAATCCCATCATGCGATACCTGCATCGCCATGATCAGCCCCCAACCCCGCCCGAGCGCAACGTGCCCGAAGCTGCCCACGCCGACCGTCCCGGACGTGTTTCCGCCCGTGCTCGCAATGCCGCCGGTCGCCAGCGACCAGAACGAGAGCCGATCGCCAATCTGAGCCCAGCGGACACTGAAGCCCGTGTAGCCTGAGTACTTGAGCTTGGGAATCGCCATGCCTGCAACCTGCGAGGTCTCGCCCAGAAGGGGCGTCACGTCGTAACCGGAGTAACTGAAGAACGGCCCGCTTACCTGTTTGGCGTAGGCCGCGCCTCCGAATAACTGAGGCTGGCTGTTCTGGTCGAATCCGATGTAGGCGGTGACGAGCTGGTTCGGAAGGTCCTGCGCGATACACGGAACGCAAAGAATGCCAAGCAGGATTATTACAGATAGTAAACGCATCACTTGCTCCTTCTGAGCGAGCCGACGGCATCGGCCGCGCCTTCGGCAATCAGATAGCCGATGATGATATTGGCGAAATTGCCTACTGCTTCCTCATTGACGCCGAGGTCGAGTCCCTGATTGAGCACCACCAACACGGCCCCGACGACAGCGACCCAGAACTTACGCGATTTCAATTTGGCTTGCATGAATCCTCCTATAATTACTGGCCGCCGGGCTCCGGCTGGAGCGCCCGCAGGCACCTACCACGGTGGGAGTAGGAGCCGGAGTCCGGCGTCAATTCATCAGGCCGCCGGGGCCGCCAGGGGAAACCCTCGTCCCCCCGGGCGAGAGCGCGGTCGCTGGCGGCTCCCGGCGATACATACATGGTGTGTAAACGTGTGTTTATGGTTACGCCGCTTCCGGCGCCGGCGCGGCTCGGCCACATAAGCCTCCGGCCTGGCCTGATGCCGGATCAGGTCTCCAGGGAATCGCCTGCGCAACATCATCAAGGTTTGGCCAGGATCACGATGCGGAGCTGGTCCCCGACCGGGTAATGGGCATCGAGGCCGCCGACCTGCCGGATGAACCATCCGTAATAGGTGCCCGGCGTGTCGATGTCCACGGCCGCCCAGTCGTACCGGACCGATCCGGCCTCGGCATCGACCACGACGGCGGCCTTGGCGTCGACCTTGTTCGCGCGTGTGAGGACGTTTTCCATGGTGAACTTGACGCTGGCGTCGCTTAGATCCACAACCGTGCCATCGGCGTTTTTCAATATGGCGGCCAGACTGATCAAACGATCCCCTTGGGTAAAGATTCGCGTTTTCATGGCTTATCCCTCATAGCTATTGCCGGTCAGATCAATATCTGCATCGCCTATAAGGTTAAGAAGAGTCTCAATCGCACTCGTGAGCTCTGCCGCGTTATCGGATGCCTCCAGGTTGAGCGGCAGACATGTGCGCAGGGATTCAAGCGCTACCTGAACCAGAATCTCGCAGATAAACTCGATCGCCTCGTCAGTCTCCAGGAGTCCCACGAATGTGGCATCGGCTTCGAGTTCCGCAATTATTTCGGCAACGCTATCAAGCAAGGATCCGAAATAGGCTGATGCCTGGGCGCTCATATCGGTTATACCGACCTGATCCAAAATCGTGCTGATAACGACCTCGAGGATTCCCGCTAGGTCGGTTGCTCCCGCCCGGCTCAGGCTTGCCACATCATCCATTCCGGCCTGGGCGGAGGCTTCCAGCTCGCTCTCAAACGCGATTATGCCATCCGTAGTTTGTTCCGCCTCCGCGGCGATCTCAGTTGCACAAGCGATGCTAATTCCTCCGCCTGCTACTACGGCTGTTTCGACGGCAACTGCCAGGGCCGCCAGCCGCTCTAGCTGGGAAACTAATATGACGGCGGCTTCCATGGCGGTTGAGGCTGCAGCGATCTGGTCCACAAGCGATTGGATCCCGGTCGCAACAGCGACGGGCAGCTCAATTGCGCCGACAAAGTCGCCTCGACCGGCAGCAATGCTATCCGCCGTCGCATCGAGTGCGATCCCGGAACTATAGGCCAGAATGGATTCGTTGGCGATGGCGCTTTGCCCGGAAATTGAAAGCAGCCCAGCGAAGGCCTTACTTCCCACAATTTCAATATCTATATCCGCTGGGAGTCCCATGGCGCCCTCAATGGCAATTTCCCCTGAAGGTGTCATAGATGCCTGACTGGCATGTATCGCAGCCCCTGAACGCTCCAGGGAAGCAAGCTGGGCCATCGAGGCTTGTGATTCATTTGCCAGGGCGGAGTCTATTCCCCTCATTCCTATCAGATCGACATCCGCCTCTATATCGGCCTCCAGGGCGGAGTTATAGGCAATGAGCGATGTATTACCGATTTCAGCCTGTCCCGAGATCTCGCATAGTCCAGGAAATGCTTTACTGCTTAGGTATTCAACATCGGCCTCTGCCGGTAGCCCTGTCGCACTTTCCAGGGTGATCGATCCCGAGGGCGTTGCCTCGGCCTGGATGATATGGCTGACGGCACCCGTTCGCGCGAGTGCCGCCTGCTGCGCCATGGAGGCCTGCGCCGCGGCTGTCAGTGCGCCGATGATGTCAATTATGCCCTCGGGTACTATCTCCGTTAGCGCGGGTGCCAGCATGGCCCCGAAGCGCCCGAGTGTCACGGCGGCGTCCGTATCGACTGCCGTCGCGGAGGTCCATGCCTCCAGGACATCAAGTAGATTCATGAGCGCGATGCCCGCTTGGGCCGGATTAGGAGAGAGTCCGATGATGGTCATGAGGGTATCGAGCGCTTGGTCTGCCTGGGCATTGAGTGCCATTGCGCCGAGTCTGTCGGTGGTGGCTTCGCACCCCTGGTCTGATTCCGCAGCCATGGCGGCAGCGCCGATGCCGTCGAGCTGAGAGCCGAAAACGGCCCCTGCGCCGGAGCCGAGCGACAGGGATTCGTTATAAACACTCCCGCCCTCATAGGTCGCATAGATGCCCATCGTATAGCCATCGTAGTGCGTGTCGCTTCCATTTAGCCAGTTTCCGGGGCTGGCATAGGAGTAGCCAGCAGCGGGGGCGAGCTCGCGCAGCTTCCAGTCAACCGCGTCGTAGTAAAAAATAATCCCGTCTGCTATGCCCGAGACAAACCCCATCCACCAGTTGCCGGCAGTCAGGGAAACCGGCGTGGCATACGTTAGATCCTTCCATGAGGGCGTTGTGCTATCCCACGTCGTTATTTGGGTGGCGCCCTTGATCGTGCTCGGCTCACCGCCCGAGCCGTCGTCGTCAAATAGGAGGCCCTTCACGGGAGCATTTGGGGATGACTTTTTCCCATACATCGAGAGCTTGGAGACATCTCCATCCTCGCTCAAGGTCGCACGGATCGTATCAGCGTGATTGAGATAGCACGCGCCAGCCGCGGTTCCGGGCGTGGTCGTGTAACCGAACGTCGGATCTATAACCACGGGATAGGCGGCACTCTGGAGGAAGGCTTGCGGCACCGTGATGCGCAACACTCCCGCGTCGATCGACAGGTCGCACCACGTTCTCTGCCCATGGGCGTCGATGGCCTCCGGCCGGTAGATGTGAAACGCCTTGCCGATTCCGTACACTTGCCCGGCCTGGACGTTGCGCGGCGGGTCGAAATGATACACGGCGTAGGAGCCGACCACGTTGTCCGGTCGGACATCGCCGCGCGCTTTCTGTTCCTCTGTCAGTTCCGGCTGGTAGAAAAAGGCCAATCTTTCGGCCTGTATCGTGAAATTAAGCACATTCGTCGTGGGTTTTTCGGGTAGGGTAACCTCAAACTCGTATCCGCCCTCGGGACAGGCCTCTGAAGGCTCTATGGGATAAAAACTCAGGTTTTTCCAAGACAGCTTGTCGCCATCGAGGTTAACAGGCTCAACGGTAACGGGGATGTTAATACCGATCCCGAAATACACTTCGCCATCCCAGCGGGATAGCTTCACATGCGGGTAGAACTTGTCCGGCTGAGTGGCGTCACCGATTTCCAGTGAGATCCGGTTATGCGGATCGGATTTCGCTTCCCCAAAATAGGTATTCCCATCAAGTTGATATTTCATGTTGCCATGTTTTTATCGTACGCTATGGCCACCTAAAGATTTCCCAATGAATAACGGGCGTGAGGCTCATGTAAACAGGTGTATACCGGCCTCACGCCGTCTTGCCCGTGCCTGATCGGCTTATGCGCTCGCGATACTGCAGGTCACGGTGACATTCAGGGTATCTCCAGGTACCACCGAACGGCTCCCGCCCGTGAAGTCCGCCTCACCTCCAAGGGTGCCCGTGCTGCCGCCCTTGGTGCTCTCGTCGACCAGGAATCCGCCGCGGATCGTTGCCGTACCATTGATGTTGAAAACGGCCACACTACCGCTGTTATCAACTGATCCGGCGCTGATGGTGCCCGGAGTCCAGACGGGACGCGTAGCATTGCTATAGGCCACGGATTCCGTCCAACCGGCATGCGAACTCATAATATCCCCGGCCGCATAGGTGCTGAATCCGGAGTTGTCGACCAGCCCCACATACCAGACTGGACTTGATTGCCCGGTCTTCAGGGTAGCATCCAGATACTCGTTCCGCATCACCGTCGGGACCAGATTGATGTAATCAGCGGCATGCTGCAACATGCTAATGTGTGGCCGCCGGCATTGATCATGCGGAGTGTAGCAGCGCTCTATTGTGCCGTCTTCGAGCACGTGGAAATGGATCCAATGTTCTATGTGCCACCGCTGCGTTATGGATATCGTCATGAAACTGAACATCCGGTTGAAGCGGGCCAGAATCATGGCCTTGATTTTATGCAGTTTGGTTTTCATAGTACCCCCGCGCCCGTCCATCAATGCGGGCCTGAAAATATATTTTTACTCTCTGTAAAGAATGGTTATTGGATGAAGCGGATCTTTACCGCGGCAAATTTCTTGCCTGCCCGGGCAGCCCAGGATTCCGCGACTTTTTTTGCGTCGTCCTCGTCCAGGGCCTTGCTTTCGAGAAACTCCAGCTGCTTCCCCGTGTCATCCAATATTTCGATATGAACCTTACGTTCGAACTCCACAGTCTTAGCGTCGTGGTCGATCTTGGCGTCCGCCGCGATCTCCCGCGCTAAATCCTCGGCCTCCTGCTTGTTCTCCGCCTTGCGATCGAAAGTTTTGATAACCTTGCCGCCTTTGCTAAATGCAATCCTGATTCGATTGCTCATGGGAATCTCCTATTGATCGGTATTGTTTAAGGCCAAGTGGCATCCATGAGCCACTCATCCGCATACATCCATACGCGCGTCAATCCGCCCTCCTCGCGCAATTCTTTCGCCAGCCGCCAGTCCAGGCCGCAATGCATCTGCACATGCGGCGGATCGGTGAACTTCGGCCAGTAGAAGCCTGCATCGAGTCCGAGGCCCCGAGCCAGGTCCGCGAATTGCTTCCAGTCGTTGAAGCCGTCCGCATTCAGGTCGATCGGTTCCTGCCAACTCCATTGAATGCCCGGTTTCTCCGGGCAGCCGTCCGGGACGAAATCCGCCGCCAGCCCATAGAAATGAAGGCTCTGTCCTGGTTTTGCGTTGGTGACGATCTTCCCGGGCGCGGTCCTGCCCAGGCTGTACAGGTATTCCTGCCGCTCGAATGATCGAAAGCCCTCGAACATAAAATAGGGGAGTTTTACATCTGCGAGCAGGGATTCTAGTTGGTCAAGGATCTTGGCGAAGGGCGGATAGAGGGCGCCTTTGTCCCGATTCGGAGGGAAGTTCATTTTGTCACCATATAGAAAAACATTGCAATGCCCAGGAGCATCCCGATAATGCCGACCACGAATCCCAGCATGCTCCCACTTCCCATCGAGCGGCCTTCCTGTGTGTTGATTCGCTCCGCCAGCGCCGCTAGGAGCTTGGCATGCCCTTCCATAACCACCTGGAACTCGCTGCGCGGGATGAACGATCTCTGCTGGTCGCTGAGGGCGGCCCGGAACTCGTTCACCGATTCAAACCTCTTTTCATTCGCCGCCTCGGCCTTGGTAACAGCCCGGTCAGCGGCCTGCAACGCTGACATGGAATACTCCCGGAGTGCCTGCAATTTAGAGTCGAAACCCTCCGCGTACATTTCCTGCATGCGGCTGAAATGCTCCAACAAAGCCTCGATAGTCCAGGTTCTGCTATTAGCCAGCTTGCTGATTTCCGATTCGCTCATTATGCTTTCTTAGGGAGAAGGTAATTGCGGAGGATTGCCAACGGCCGCGCCTTTGGAATTGTTCTTTTTGAATCCATCAATTGGATTATTATTGTTATCGGTCATTTTTGTGGCCACCTCCCCCGGAATCTTCCAGATGTCCCTGGCCGCGCGATAAACAGACTCTTCGGCGTGAAGCCAGGGCTTGATAATGGCTTCCGTGATGGCTCCGAAGTTGTCTAGGTCATAGCGTTGCCATAATTCCGGAGTCGTATCTCGGCTCCATGAAACGAGCGCCGGTTGATAACGACGGTCAGCCTGGAAATTCCCCCCATGGTCGTAGCCGCCGAGACTGAGCTCAACCTGTAATAGGCCCACATTTTTAGACCACGTTAACGCTATAACTTCGACGGCTTCAACCATCACGGCTTCCATCGTTTCCTGTTCCATGTCGGTGATGATTGCGTGTTTCCCAATGATCTCTTCCGCAATTACGTTGCCGTCCTCATCCCGTGTTATTCGCTTCGCGATCAGTTTCATCAGCCTATCAATCCATGTGTGATTAGATCATCTATCAACGCCTTGACACGTTGCGCCAGATTCTCCAGCGTCACGGTGCTGGTATCGAAGGTCGAGCGTGTGGCCGTGCCTGTTGGCGCGGTCCAGCCGGTGATTCTGGCTTGTAATACTTGGGTACCGTTGATCTGGAAGGTATAACCGTCACCCCAGTTTAGATTACCCGATGCTGCGTCAAGACTCCCTGGAATGTTATCCTCAAAATTAAGGGCTCCTACGGTGGCTATGTCACTTACCAAATACTTGGCATAGGTTTCATTAGTTCTTATCCCAGGAGCCACTTCAAATATAAGAGTATTGTTGTAGTAGACTCTAAGGCCGTTGACATCAAGGACCACCCTGTCCCCGCTTGCCGCTGTCTGTATTGTCCCTCCCGTGACTGTCCCCGCCGTGATACTGCCCAAATCCGCCTTAATCGCCGAGAGGGTCGCCACGGTGATTTTTCCCGCCGTTACGGCACCGAGGGCAATAGAGCTCTCAACCACTTTGTCGGCGTTGATCTGGCCGTTGGATGCGAGAGACAAATAAAGCCGGTTGGCCCCATCTTCATCGAATGCCTCGATAGTGATGTGATCCAATTCCATTTCATTAGTGGTCCCGCCCTCATAATTCAGAATGAACACCGGACGCACATAAGCGGTATTGGCCGGCACGTGATAGGGATCAATCGGCGTTCCGGTCCCGCCCGAACCGGTTCCGCCATAATAAGTGACTACCGCCGTCCAGGCATTCAATGACCACAGATAGGCATTTGCCGAATATGGTGCCGTAATTCCAAGATAAACTTTATCCTTATCATAACAATTCAATTCGAGCCAAAAATATTGCTTGGTACTTTCCGTTGTTGCTGTCCGTCGCGCGCGCAAGCTGGCGCGATAGAGCTTCAATGGATCAAATGGATAATAGCCATTCTCAATGGCCCAGGTATATCCGAGGGAATGCAATACTTTACCGCCATTAACGCCATTGGCCGGATAACTGAGCGTGCCTTTATAAACATAGGTATAAGCTTCTTCGCAATCTGCTCCGCTCTCAAAAGTATCGGAGAAAACACCGAATTGAGCGCGAGCCGTCGCGGTCATTTTTTCCTGGGCGATCTGTTTGGCGCCGATGTCACTATTGGATATGCCGGGAATCGTTGCGTTGAGAATACTGCTCCATGTTCCCATCCCAAAGCGGTTAACGCCCCGAACACGTGCGTACCATGTCCCCGGTCCGAGCTGGCCAATCACGAAACGATAGTGCTCATCGCCGGGCTTGCGCCCCTTGTCAATGAGCCATGTATCGATATTGTAAGCGCGCGTGCAGCGCTCCCAGGCGGGAACCGCGATGGCGTAATACATAGTCGCGCCGGACTCGACCGAATTGTATCGATGATCAGAATAGGTCTCAACGGTATGGCCGCCATTTTTGACGGTTTTGATGGAACCGGACCAGACAAGATAAGGGTCCGTGGTGCCGTTCTTATAAATCAGCACGGTCTTGCCTTCCAGACCGGTGAAATCTTGGGTATCATCCGTCAGATCAAATCCGCCAATCTGCCATATCCCCGTGGCCCTTTGGGTTATTGAAAAGTCATGATCGGGAAAGGTTCCGCTATCATTGACGTGTAGGTTGAAGTGGAACAGACTGTTACCCTGGCCATCCGGCATATCCCATTGAGCCACTAGTTCCAAGCCCGGGATGGCCTCGTCGTCGTCTTTCGCCTCCAACAGGAAATTGCGGACGGCGCCCGGCTGCGCCGTATCCGATGTTTCATAGCCGATGGATTCATGAATTGCAAATGTAGCCGAGGCATCGGACCAGCCGAATGCATTATGCGCGTAGGAGCGCATATAATAGACCCCCATCATCGCGGTGGACCAGAAGCCGCTTACAGGGCAGGTCGGAAAGTAGTTATCATAAATAATGTTGCTGAATCCGCTATCCGTGGCGATCTGCACGCGGACCTGATCAATCCCTTCGTTATTGCCGGTCGGTTCCGGCACGCCCCAAATAATATTCAGTCTGCCGTCTTCGCCTAATTCGACAACCGCGTCGATGGCCACCCCGGTAGGCACGTCGCCATCATTCGTTTGCCGAGCGCTTTCCATTGCAGTCTTGGTACTCTCGTTGCCGCTTGTATCAACGGAACTAACCGCATAATAATAGAGCTGAGTATCTGCTTCTCCGAGTTCGTCGATATAATAGGTCGCGTCGCTTCTACCGATCTCGACAAGCGTTTCCGGATCATTGCTCAGGCTGCGATAAACAATGAAATGCTTCAAGGTTCGGGAAGAGATCCCGCTATATGCATTCCATGATATCACGATGCGGCCCTTGGCGCCCGCGGCCGATAGACCCGTCGGCTGTGCCAAGGGATCCGTGACCCCATCCAGGATCATCTGACTATGCGGAACGGTGAAGCCGATGGGCGTCACATCGGCGTTTTCATCATGAGCAGCTGCTATCGTGCCGTGCTGCGCGCGGATTACCGCCAGGAGATTAGCTCCCAAATCCTGCGTGATGACAATCAATTCCTCATCAATCAGCAGCGTGTCTCCGACCGATAGGCCTGAAGTATCATCGAGTTCGATTTCAAGATCATCGCTATCGATCCCGCCCGTAGTTTCCAGTGTCCGCACATCACCCGTATCGGGAACAAATTCAATTTCGTTGCCATAGCCTGAGCGGCTTCGTCCCTGATAGAAGATATCTATGGCTAGAGACTCATCGATTACTTCGGGATTGCAGATTCCTATTGCCTGCATACCGGGAAGCCCGGTATCTGCATCCGAAGGGAACTCCAATACCATCGCGAGCTGCAATTTGGTCAACGGATCCGCCTGCAGCTTTTTATAGACATTGACGTAGGCGGGAGCATTCGACGCCGGCGCCGTCACTTCGACAAGTACAATTGATTGCACCTTGCCATCTTTGGTGAACTGAATATCTTCGACCGGATCCTCGGGTATAACATCGGTTGGAATAATTTCAAGATCTCCGGTCAACCGTGTTCCGGCACCGCCTAGGTTACTGCATATGAGCGTCACGTATATTTTGGTAGTGAGATCTCCGTCGGGAATTGGAATAGGAGGGGTGCGCCATATCGGCTGGTCATGGGAGCTGCAGACTTGGCCAACTGGCCAGCTATAATAAGCTACGTTACTCGATTCACTCCCATCGGTCTGCCAAGGTCTCTTCAGGACCGCATAGCTGTATGTGCCCGATTTCCAGAATGGCAGATCGATCTCGAATCCGTCGGCATTTTCCGCGGTGATTAAATGGCCCGCCAGATCGCTGTCGGGATCAACATCATCCGTATAAATAACTAGAACTCTCTCCAATACGGAATCATCCGGTGTTCTACCTCCATCAACCGGAACAAAGGTCTTTCCGCGATAGACCGTGCAAGTTCCCTCTTCGAGCACGGATCCGGGAAATGCGGCACGCTCGACGGCATAATAACCTTGCGCGGGAAGCGCCAGCGAGAGCCAGGCATCCACCAGAAAAATGTCACGATAGTTCTCCGTCTCGCGCTGCCATTGCAGCACCATGAAACCATCGGAAATCTGCGGATCTTCGCGATGGGAGAGAACTTCAAGGTTTGTAGCCCCAGCGGGATTCAAATATTCCGGAAGCGCCGGCGCGGCAGCCGCGTCTACATCGGCCGGTTTCGGCCCCACGGTCAGATCGTACATCTCATCGACGGTGGTTCGGCCCTGGATCTCGATCGAGTAATCCTTGTTGAGCCGCCAAGCGGTTACCCGGAATTCTCCATATGTGGGTTCGGGGTCTCCATCCAAAACGCCATCCGGCATGTCGGGATGCGTCATACTGCAGACCATCCCGGGTTCGACATTAAGAGCTAGAACGGTCGTTGCGAAGGAGATTTGCCGCGCGGCCTTCCATTGGATCGCCGTGATACCGCCGAGTTCTTCCCGGAGCCTGGTAGCGATAATCCGCGCCGCCTGATTCTTCGTCGAGGTTCCCGAGAGATTCATATTCGACTTTAGAAATAGGGGAGCGGTGGCGCCGCCGATCAGCGCTGCATGGTCAATGTCATAGACCGTGACCGAGTTTTGTGCCCATTCGAATTCCTGATCGCCGAAATTGGCCGTCAGGTGATTAAATGAGGGATTTAGCGGATTAAGCCGCAGGCTCCCTAACAGTATATTCCCGATTCCGAAGGCCTCAATAGCCGAAGAGTTTATCCTGCAGCCGACCTTCAGCTTGCCGAAGCTGTTGATGTAATAGCCCAGGCAATTCATTAAAATTTCCTGGATCCAATCTCGTAGGGGCTTTTCCTCCTGCACGACGCCGCGGAACTTGAATTGATCCGTTGTGATACTGCCGATAATCGGCGCAACCTGCGTCGCACAGATCGCCGCGGCCGCAATCGCCGCCTCAACGTCGAAATACAGCTCGGCTGTGGCTGCATTGGCATATCGCAGGCCAAGGGCGCGGAGCAGCATATTGACAACGATCCAAATAGGATTTGTTAGGGTGGTCTCTGAACGCGAACCTGGAGCAGTCCATACCCATCCTTGCAGCCCCGTCGAAATGACTGCTTGCATAACATGATCGGTAGGCCTGGAAAGCTGAAGGCCTTTCTCATCTTGCCGGCGCAGTTCAAGAAATGCCGTGCCGGCCGCAAAGTTATCCAGCCAGGTTGCAACGCCGCCATAAAAAACCTTGCGCCAATCGCCGCCGGTCTGATCACCGGCTTCACCTAAACTGAAAAAGTCACCGGCCAGTGCCGGGTCAAATCCTTGGGCATATCTGAGGCCCGCCGCGCTCGGGTAGCCGTGATGATGCTGACCATCGAGGGTGTGTCCCGTGGCCACTCCAATACCAAGCGGACCTTCTCCAATGATGCCGAGGGCATCATAAAAATCGCTTTCTTCACGGCCTGCTGCGATCTTGCAAGCCACCGGCATGGCAACATCGGTGTAGATTTCTGGAACGACCTGATCATAGATCGTCTCGGCGATGATCGAAACGCTCGTGATGCTGGACCGGCGGAATCCCCATGTTCCCGTCGAATTGTCCTTGATCGTCACGCCCTGGGGCGTCGCAATGATGCCCCCAAAGTATTTCTTCATCCCATGCGCCAGACAACCGTTGGCGCCATCGTAGCTCTTGTCGCAGGTGGCCGGATCCGCCGTTGGGAAGTGCGTATAATCCATCACCCCCTGGGCAGTGAAAGGACAGCCGTTGCCATCGTCGAAACACTTCCAGCACGTGCGCGAGATCTTGCGGGTTGGATATGGGAGCGTCAGCTCATATAAGCCGTCCGCGGCCGAGAGCTGGAACTTCGCACTGGAGTCCAGACCCCAGTTAGTGACGGTGCCCTTCCAAAGGTCGATCTTGATTTCACTCCCGACGTGAAAGAGCGAGAACTCGACGACGGCCCGGTAGAGATCGACATCATTGGCCAGATCGCGCATGACGCGATCAGCATTCCCGAATGTAAAACGGGCCTCATCGGAGCTGTTGCCGAGCGATTGTGAAATTCCTTCGAATTCAAGTAACCGCGCCAGGTAAAGTTGACTCCCGATCGTACATCGACGGTCCGAAACATAAATGGCCGGATAGCCCGACTCGCGCGGTTGAATCTTTACAAGCGGGATGATCTCCTGGACCTGATCAAGTAATGCAGTCTTTAACGCCGTTGAGGGGAAGCGGGTTACAGTAGAATTAAGAGCATATGAGGGATCGGTAGCGGGGATTTCAATCAGGATAACGCCGAACGATGCAATGGCATCCGAGAGGAACTGCCAGGAAAGAGGTTCATCCGCGAATCGGCAAATATAGGCCGTCGTGCCAACACCATCATCATTAGGAGCATTGTAAGTGAAGGCCCCATAGGGACCGTATTTATTCTCCCAAAAGTTTCGAAGCGCGACGCGGTCGGCCTCATTCATCTGGGCGCGATGGACGTGGAAGCGCTTCGCCCCGGCTCCGAGCAGAAATCGCTGTTCCACCTTGCCATCGCCGCTGCCGAACGTATGCACGGCCACCGCGGGCTCGAGCGAGTGGCCATACCCATAATCCGGCACAATCGGGAAGGTGCTCGAGGCAACGATTTCCGGAATCTCGATATTACCGATATAGTCGGGCATTAAATTATTTCTATTAAGGCGATTTCAATTTCAGCGCGACCGGGGAAAATCGTTTGGCTCCAGGGAGCGGCAAATCGAACGGTGTAGCGACCGACGGGCGACACTCCGGTCGGGTCATAGCCGAATTTCGGGCTGGCATCCCAAGGATCATAGAAATAAAAAGCCTCATGCGGTCCATTACATGCATCATAAAAGTCGCGGAAATCCGCCAGGATCGTCGGAGTTATTCGCCTGGAAATCTGCCAGCTGCGCCGGCTATCGTCCACAAGGCGGCCACGCTGGCTCTCACCGTTGCGATATTCATTATCTAGGGCAATATATTGCCTGGAGTGAGAAAAGGCCCTACAGAGGCTCCAGGGCAGCACGGTCGTGGGATTGGCATAGGATACGTTACCCGGCACAGGCTGAATCCATTATCATGAAGTCAACGTCCCTGGGCTAAGCTGTAGGCTGGTCAATTCCCGTCTGCCGGAATTTGAAATGAGCGCCCTTAATGATGCATCTTGGACCGAACGAGGATTTGCCACCACGACCTTGACAGTCTCTTTTTCAAAGAATTCCTTCGCTCCCGGCACGGTTATATTTATGACCATGGGGCCGGAAGAGGGCGAGCCAGCTGCTAATTGATCTATTCCGGCTCCGGGTAGTGCCCCTGATCCGCCCGTCGAATATAGCGAGCCTCCAGATTGCGCCAGAAAAGCTGGCTGCATTTTAGCTGGCATACCCGTGGCATTCTGGCCCGTCGTAAGAGCATACAATTCAATCAGCTCCCGGATTTGCTGTGAACGGATCGCCATATCGAGGTTGCCGCCGAAACCCTGCTTGGCCATTTCGACGATTTGCTTTAGGATACCTTTGTCCTTGATATCCACGCCATAGGTAGCCTTAATTTTTTCACGAGCTTTTTTCTCCGCGCTTTTGCGAAAGAGCCCGATAATACCGATGCCGAGGCCGATCGCGCCACCTATGGCGGCTCCAAGAGCCCCCCCGTACTTATAACCGATCATAGCTCCGCCAGCGGTTGTCATGCCGAGACCGGAAAGGCCACCGCGCTTCACCCCGGCTAAGGCAAGCAGGCCTCCGCCCAATACCGCGGCATTCGAGTGCATAAGCTTTGATACTGAGAACGCGCCCTGGCCGGTAAGTGAGCCCTGCAGGTTCGCGCCGCCCATTCCGATGAAGTCCTTGAGGCCGGCCAGGCCTCCAGGCATCCCTGCCATGCCGAGCAATCCCTGTGCACCTCCGGCACCGCCACCGGAACTTCCTGCGCCTCCGGGTACAAATGGAGGCGTACCAAATCCGCCCATTCCGCCCGCGCCCCCTAATCCGGGAATAAGCCCGATCAAGCCCGCAAGGCTGAAGCCGGCACCCCCGGTGCCGGCGCTCGCTCCGCCCGTTTTGAGACCTCCGAACATTTGCGTGAGAAGCCGGGCCACACTACTGGAAACGATTTCCTTGATCGCGGTAAGTATGGTGGTTTTGAATATATCCGCAATGGCGCCGAATACGGAACGTGACCTGGTAAGGAGGGCGTCAAACACTCCCTCGGCCTGTCTCTTGAAAGAATCAAATGTCCGGGCCTGTTCATCCTGGATTATACGGTATTGCCGGATCGCCGCGTTTTCCTTCGCCGCGTCTATCGCTCCTTGCGTCTGCTCGTCGATAAAGGCTCGCTGCTCGTCGCGCTGGCGCTTTAGATCCGCGATCATTCCGGCGATAGCCTGCGTATTCTGACCGGCGGCCGCCAGAATGGACCGCTGCATCTCGAGCTGCGCCATGATTGCGGCGGTCTCCTGTTCGAAAAGGCCGATCTTCACCTTATGGATATCCTGGATATACTGGATCTCGATATCTGCTTTACGGGCCTCAAGGGCTGCTTTCTGCTCGATCGTATGCGGGATGACGCCTTCCAGCTGCCGCAGGGCCGCATCTCGACTCATGGCGGCCCGCTCCTCCTCGAAATGCAGGAGCTGTTGTGCATTCTCACGTTGCTGCTGTGCCAGCTGCGCCTCGAACTCTAGCTTGCGGATATAATATTTTGCATCAAACGCCATCCGCTTGTCGTGGGCATCCTGCATCTTTTTATAGGCCTCGGCCGCCGATTCCTCCTGGATCTTACGGATCCGGAGCTGCAGCGCCTGCTCGATATTGGCGCGCGCCTCCGCGCTCAGCTGCACCTTCCGGGAGATGCCCTCGTCATCGATGAAGGTCGTGAGCTTCTCTATCTCGCGCCGCACTTCCACTATCTGGCGGCCAGCGCCGCTTATCAGGGAATCTTCCGCAGCCTTTCGGAATTCCAAAGCTGCTTTATTTGCATCATGGATGAATTTCGCGAGTTTATCGGCGTTTTCATCCATGGATGGGATGACACCGACTGGAGACTGCCAGGCAAAGCCTTTCCCTTTCACGCTTCCGAAGGGGCCGCTGATGCCGGATAGGTCGGTTTCTTCTCCGCCCGTTACGGCATATTTCATCTGCTCGTCTGTCAAGCCGTATTTCTTTCGGATCTCAGCAACAGTTTTACCTTCACGCAGCGCAGCGGCCACGGCAGCCTGTTTATTTAGCCCTTCCAACTCTTTTGCGGTTTTCTTGATCTTTCCGTATTCATTCCACAGTGCGGTGCCGAAAATAGCGATGCCGACGGCAGCTAGCCCCCATGGATTGGCCAGCATGGCAACATTGAGGCCCTTAGTGGCTATCGTCAGGGTGCGCACGGCATTTGCCATTCTGATGATTTGCGTCACCAGGGCATAAGCGATAAGATATTTGCCGAGGGTCTGCGCCCACTCGGCAAATTGCTTGATCTGCGCGGCCAGACGTTCGACTCCTCCATCTTTTGCCCATTGCAGCATTCGATCAGTGAGTTCGGTCAGCCGCGGTAACAGATATTCCGCCACCTTGAATGAAAGACCCTCAACTGCGCCCTTGAGTCTTGTCAGGTTATCGTTGAAGTGTTCAGCCGCGCGCCCGGCCTCGGCGCTGATAACGCGGCCGAGCTGGCCGGCTTCCGTTCTGGCGTCCCGGATCGCAGCAGATCCTTGATTCAGGAACGGAATCATTTCCTTGCCGGAGCGCCCGAGCAGCTCCATGGCGAAAGCCGTTTTCGTGGCATTGTCCGGCATTGCGCGGAACTGATCCGCTATTTGCTCCAAGACATCATTGGCGCCGCGGAGCGAACCATCCGTATTCTTGTATTCGATGCCGAGCGCCTGAAAGGCCTTCCGGTAGATGTTGTTTGATCTGGAGGCTTCCAGCATGTTTTTGGAAAGCAAGCCGACCGCGGAACTGAATTGCTCCGTGCTCATCCCGGCGAGCTCGCTGACATGATGCAGGGACGAGAACTCCTCAACCGTCATTCCTAGCTTCTGCGCCGTCTTGGCCATCATATCCTGGGTTTCAATAGCCCCAAGCGTGAACTTCTTTAGCATATCGAAGGCCTTCTTGGCGGCATAGAAAAGGGCATTACCGGCTAATACTCCCTTGACCATGGAGGCCGTCATGCCATCCATGCCGGAAGAGGCGCGCTTCGTTGATCTTATTACCTGATCTTCAAGCCCAGATAGGCTTTTATTGACGCTCTTGATGGAAGCGTTGCCCTGCTTGCTATCGACATTTATTACGAGTTCAAGCCTATTGTCACTGGCCATTATTGATTTTTTCGTTATCGAAGCGGTTCTGCTCTTCTTCTAGAATCAGCATGGCAATCATTTCGTCGGCGTCCAGATCGTCAAGGCTGATAGGCAATCCAATATGCAAGAGTGCCCGATAGTCGAGTGCACGGCGCATCAAATGACCGATCCTGGAATTCTGTGCGTCGTCCAATTTGTTGAGAGGGCATTTGGCGCAGCGTTCTCCTGGCCGCGGCGAGTCCGGACAGAGCTTCGGGTCGCATAATTGCTTCCGGCGAAAAGACCAGTAGATAAGATAACGGAGCGATGGTTCCTCCGGCCATACCGGATCTAAAAATTTTCGGGTTCGGCCACCCCTATGCCAGCCTCGAGGGCGTCAATCGCGGCCTTGACGACGGCGGCCTGATGGATGATCGGCACGGTATCGGCATATCCTTCGCGCTCACGGCACAATCTCTGATATAACTCGCCCGCCGCCGCCAGATTTATTGTCAGGCTCTGCTGATTAAAGGGTAAATCAATAACCTGCGCAAAAGCCCTCCGGAATTTGATCATATCCCTAGCACTCGGCATTGCAATCACATGGGTTGTAACTCCGCCAGCAACGCGCAGCCTGATTCGGAAAGCGCCGTTTTCCGTCTCAACCTCATCTACTTCGGCTTCACTGATGCGCTCCAGGATATTGGTTGCCTCATAGCCATCAATTTCAGGATCATCGCCGTTGCTAAGCGCGGCCACGAAAGCGGCATCGAATTCGGCCGAGTCCGGTATGATCGTTTCCGACTTGCCGCGGCCAAGCTGCTTAATGACTATCCGCCGGGCGCGGGCGCGACGTTCCCATTCTTCATCCGTAGGAAAGCGCAGCTTAAAAGCCTTAACACCTTCCGCTGATTGTAATTTAATGACTATTTCGCGCGCCGAATCGAAAACCAGGCGAGATTCGATCTCCCTTTTCTCTTTTTCCATGTAACCTCCAGGCTGATTATTCGGCTTCCATAATTGCATCTATATTGCATTTGGCCACGACGCTGAGCAGACCATTGGCAGAATGCATCAATGGCGTGCACGTTACCTGTACTGTTACGATCCCGTCGGTTTCTCCAAGTTCCACAACCGAGAAGATGACCCGTTGATAAGTAAGGGTTATCTTGTTATTGGTATCGTAGCTTAGACTAATGACCGCTGTTCCTTCTGTGAGGCCGGTAAGTTTCGTATACTCGGTCGAGCCGTTCTCGAATCTGGCGATGAAACTCAGAGCGCACTCTCGATCACCCATCTCCATTCGGCCCCGGATGGCGCCCGAGGTGGCAACTCCAGTCTCTTGGAAATCGGAGCCGGGATAAAATCCGGAATCCAGCCTGATATTGTTTTTCCAGGAGGCCTCCAGGCTGACTAGGTTCTTTGCCGTCACATAATCGATACCGTTGATTGTCGCCGTTAAGGATGCCGATGGCAAAAGCTTCTCGGCCGTGGCCGCCGGAAGAGTGATCCCGGATGGTTCCGTGTAATTACCGGATCCCACAATATCGACCGTCAATTTGGAGTTGGCCCGTCCGGGTCCGCTCGCAACGGAAAGCGTCCAGCCTTCCACTACGCAGCCGACCGCCATTCGGTCCAAGACATCGCTGGCCCCTTGCCGGATTGTCTCAATGTAGCTGAAGGAGGGCAATTCAATACCGTTCGTGACCGGATCCAGCGGCGTGCAGGTATAGATATAGTTCGGGGGTGTCCCTGTCTTCGGCGCAACTCCCAAGCCGAATGCCATGGCCCAGGCGGCGAATTCGGCGCTGAGATATTTTTCGATCTGTCCGGCAACATCCCAACTGGTTTTATAAAGCGC
Organism: Anaerolineales bacterium; assembly: GCA_016932715.1. GTDB lineage: Bacteria > Chloroflexota > Anaerolineae > Anaerolineales > Villigracilaceae > Defluviilinea. Next base: position 8,630 of record JAFGCG010000149.1, on the reverse strand, counting down.
GGTGGGAAATTCATGCCCCTTCCCGAGTTCGGCCCGATCGTCTTCAGTATTGAGTTTCGGACCCATGAAGGTGGTATTGAGCTTACCAAGACGCCAGATCCCCGCTAGTGTATTAGCCGTGGCAAGGTCATCCTGCTTTTTCTTGCCGAACCCGATTAGCATTTCTCTTATATTAGCTGGCATTTTAATCGTCTCCTTTTTCGGTGAAGGAAAGAGTCACTTCAAAGTAATCAACTCCTTCGATATCGGTCTGCCGCCGCATTGCCGGCGTGTTCATGGGATGGCAGCTATCGTGAACTACCGTATATTGCAGCGGCTGAGTGCCGGATGAAGGCACGCCCTTTGTGATCAGCCGAAAGAGCCGATAATAGCCATGCGGAGTTTCTTTCTCTGGCTCCTGGCCTATCCGCAGGCTGACCGATATATCATGCTGCCAAGCCTCGAATCCGCCGAAGCTTCCCGGACCTGATCCTTCCCAGGCCACCATAATCGAAGGCGCCGGCATCTGGTACCGCGCCATTTGAAGGCTCTTCTGCGGATAGCGATCGTGGTAGGCGAATATGCGCTCCGGATTGTCGCCGACCTCGATGACAAGTTCCGGGATTGCCCGCAAGAGCGTTACCAGGTTGTCAACGATATCGGATGGATTAATCAATGTTTCCTAATCGGATCATGCGCGCTTTGGCCTCGGCGAAGACCTTACGGGCAATCTGCATAACGGCCAGGCGGTTTGCGGGACTGAAGAGCAGCCATGGTTCCCGCTTTTGATTTGCAAAGGCTTTGATACGTTGCTTGCGGCTTGTCAGGGAGGCCTTTGCCATATTGTCGCTGACCGTCCGGAGCGAAACATTCCCGAGCATTTTCCCGGTGAACTTGAGATCGCGGTAACGGCCTTTGCGCATCCGGCTTTTATACCGAGCATAGGGAACGGTCAGCGGTTTAGCAGGCGCATCGGTCGGACCGCGCGCCTGTGATACGCGCTTCTTAACAGCCAGCAAGCCCGCGGCCCCTATCTTGACCATATCGCGCTGGCGGAATGTCAGCAGATCGAGCCGCAACTGTTTTTTTTGCCATATACGTACGCTCTTCGCCATCACATCACCAGGCGATCCTGCCGCAACAGCAAAACTAGTCCACCACCGGCATCGGCTTCTAAACGCACGATTTTATAAATTGTTGTATCCGTGGAAATTTCATCACCCGATCCCGGAGCCGGATCTATTTCACTGTCCAGAATCCATAATCTGGCATAAATGCTGCCATCCCCGGGAGCAACTTCCTCCGGTTCGGCGCCACTAACGAGAATCCCCTCGATTGATATTTCCTCTTGGGTAGCCGAGCGCGTAAAAATTAAGGCCTGCCCAAATACCTTCAGGCAAGCCTCATTCATACGCGCGAAATCAATCGCCATCAGTTTAGGCTGCCTTGGTCAAAACCCCGTTGTAATCGAACACGAGGTAGCGTTCACCATCGCAGTAAATGTCGGCATAATTCCCGATCACACCCGCAATGGTCAGCTTCTCGTCAGCAACTCCGCTCCCTCCGAGATAGATAGACTCGCCGCTTGCGGGAATAAGGACCACCGGCCAGGCCGCGGTAATTTGAACGTGAATCGACATCCCTGCCGCAGATGCCGCCGCGGGCAGCGTAATATCGATCGAAGCCCCCGCGCCTGTATTAGTGAGGTTCTTCATGAAATCCGCCACGGTCAGAGTGGCGCCCAGGGCCTTAGCTACGACCGTAGCATTTGCCGGAACCAGAGGCGGTTCTGGAATAAGGAATCCTGAACCTGTTGCAGGCATGGTTTTATCTCCTATTCAGTTTGAAATTACGCTTCCTTGGTCACGACTCCGCTATATCCGGTGACGAGATAACGCTCACCGTCACAGTAGAGCTCGCAATAGTTGCCGATCACAGCGGCAATATTGAGATATTTGGTTACAACACCACTGCCTCCGAGGTATATTGCTTCTCCTGCCTGTGGCAGCAGCCGAACAATATTCGCGTTTGTTATTTGGATGCGCAGCGATTTGCCAGCCGCCGATGCCGCGGCCAATAGGGTAAGCACAATAGTTCCCGATGCTCCGGTGTTGGTTATGTTTTTGCCGTAATCGGCAATGACTAGACTTGCCGTGGTCGCTTGGGCGCTCACGGCGGCATTAGGCGCCACAAGAGGCGGGCGCGGGACAAGATATCCTGAACCTGTTGCAGCCATGGTTTTATCTCCTAAACGGGAAGGCCTCGGTGGCCCGAGGCCTTCGATTTAATCTCCATTCATGAAATTCTCTTGACGATTGCCGGATTACGCGCCGGTCGAGTGATACAGCGGCCGCCAGTCGACTGCCTTGGCCGCGAAATCCAGGAAGGCATAGAACTGGATCCCCAGAACGCCTTGTTCATTTTCCTTGCGGATGAACTGCGGGCCTTCCGCGCCCTCCAGGTGGCAATATTCGACGCCCGGAGCGAAAGCGGGATCGGCCGCGCCATACCATACGACCGTGCTTGTTGCATCCAGCTCACCGTCGGCGACGGGCTCGAGCCGCCCCGCGAACCAGTTCTGATCGGACGCCTTGACATTGGGGCCGATCGCCATCAAGGCAGCGCGAGCGGTCGCTTCCTTTGCCGCCGGCACGATCAGGAAGCGGGGAACTAGATTCAGGATCGTCACACCATCGAGACCCTTCTGGGTCTTCATGGCAGTAAACATCGCATCCAGGGCCGTGTTGCCGATCACGCCGGTTCCGGTGTTCGAATGCCCGGCATCAAACAGCGCGACGCTATCGGCCATGTTTGCATTCGCCGTCAGGATCGCGTAGACGGTCTTATTTTCGAGCCTGGCGGCCTGGATTCCGAACTGCCCGATCAGATCGTTGAACGCTCCCAGGTCATCGTTGATCAGCATCTGCCTGGTGAAGCTGACGCCGCGGCCGTAAGTCGCCAGCGAATAGCTTTCCTTGCTGTCGCTCATGAGGCCGATTGTGATCTGCGCTCCCTCGGGCACCTGTAGAAATGTAGGTGTCTCGGAGAGGCGTGTCCTGGTCATGGTTTTGAAGTCAGGAGTGGTTGACTTCTTGCACCATAGGCGGTAGGTCGGATTGGCATAGGCATACATGGCCAGGAGCTGCTTCCGGGCTGTGCTCTCCAGCACGTTCGCGAAATCCGCCGTGGTTTGCATGGCCAGCTCGGCAACTCGCGCGATCGGCACTGGGCCGCGCAGATTGCGCTCCAGGCGCACAGATTCTTCCGCGATCTGCTTAATGGACAGATGCAGGAAGGGATTGTCCTTGTCTTCCTTCTTCTCCTTGGGATTCATCATGCCAAGCATGGCCGCACCCATCAGTTCGCGCCTGGTGTCCCTCTCATCGCTGATCAGGCTGACCTGGCCGGGGGCGGAATTGCTGAACTGCGTCGACCTTTCGGCCTGCGCGTTGATGGCCAGTTCGCGGAACTTATCGATAGGGGTATTGGCCTTGATGTGCTTGTTCGCGAAATCCGAGGGAAGGTTGCAGATCCTGTTGACTTCCAGGATCGCGGTCACGCGGGCGAGCTCGGCGATTACTCCCTTTTCGCGCTCGCTCTTCAGCCGATCTTCGTAAATCTGCTCGGCCGTCAGGGTTGCAGAGGTGTCGGTTTGAGTTGTCTGGGCACCAGTGCCCGGTACGTTGTCAGGCATAACTTCTCCTTCTGGGCTAGTGCCCATTTGGTTATGGTCGCGCATGTCCGCGGCCAGGGTTGTTGTGTTGAAATCTGCTGGTATTGGAGCGATGGAGAGCTCGAACGGCTGCCACTTTTTAGCAATACGGACTTCCAATTCGTTTCGCTGGGCTGCAATTTTCTCCTCCTCCAAGATTTGCACTCCCATCGAAAACTTGGTTATGATACGGTCCTTGATATCGGTCCAGAGTTCATCAACGCTTCTGCGTTTCGAAAAACGCAGCGTTGCCTTAGATTGATTCCCCTCCTGCCATGCCTTTTCGACTTTGCCTTTCTGTGAAACACTGCCATCCAAAAGCCTGTGATTATCGAGCACCGGGGCACCGTTATTGAGTAATGAAAAATCGGCGCCCTCCGGATCAAATCTTAGGATATATCTATCTCCGTTCCACCAGTCCACCCTCGGAACATCTATCCCGGTAAAGAAGACAATGTCGACGGTTCGTTTCTCGTCATTGATCGAGGAGATCTCCTGTCCGGCGAGATATTCCCTGCCGCGTAATTTTTCGGGATTAATCGGAACCGCCGCAGTCTTCGAATCCCATTGGCTGTAACAGACGGCCGAACGCTGTTTCTCATCGGGATATTCTTTTTTCATAACATCATCTCCCATACAGCGATCAATAAAAGCGGCTTCGGATTCACCTTTATTTGGTTTGGGCAACGGCATTGTTGTCTCCTTCATCGGCGCCTGAAGACTTCGCCGCCGATTCTGATGTTGTTTTCGCGAACGAAACTCCCGCGGCATCCAGGCGCGGTTTCCATTTTTCGATTTCGCCCAGCTGCGTCTCGGAGTCGTTACCCTGCTCGCCGATCAACTGCGGCCAACTCTTCTTGCCGATTTGCAACTCTGCGCGATCAGCCTCCGCTTCGGCGGCGCGGTCCAGGAGATCGAAGGGCGGAGGATCCCAGCGCACCCTGTAATTTACGGCGCGGATCATACCCATGGTCCAGATCTTGTCGATGAAGCGGCGCCAGATAGGATTTAGCACCTGCGGAATCAGCCAATTTTCGCGGTACTCATCGATGGCATCGCGGAATGCCAGCAGGCCTCCGCGATAGCTCGAATAGTTCACGGCCTCAAGGTTGTCATCCAGCACAACGTAAGGAATCTCCAGCCCGGCGGCAACCTCCCGGAGCTCGGTCTTTTTATATTCGGCATAACCGCCGACTGTGGATGGAGCAAGGAATTTGACATCCGCGCCAGGAGCTCCATACATGATCATGCCCGGCCTGAGTTCTTCGACCTTCAGCCCGGTCGTCGCGTCGACGGCGGCACTGCCAAGAGTGGGACCCTCGGCACCTTCCGGCTGCGTCACCATGGCAGCAAGACATGCCTCAACCTTTTTGCGCATGATTTCGGCATCGGCATATTCATCTAGGTCATGTAACTTCCCAATCACAGCGGCAAAGCGTGTTACGGCGCGCGCATCTCCGGGGCGATCGACATCGGCATGGTGGAGCACATATTCGACTGGAACAAATTTGCTCTTGAAAAGGGATCGCCAGGCCGAAGTGGCACCGCCTCCGGGATGGGAGCCATACAGCCAATATCCCTTGATCCGGCCCAGGGGGTCGAACTCGACGCCATGGACGATCGTGCCGGTTGCCGTCGTCTGCGTTTTGTCGATATCGAGATAATCCGCCTCCATGATCTGCAATTGCAGAGGAACGGCCAGACCATCTCCAATTTTGCGGTCCCACAGGCGCACTAGGACTTCTCCGGATTCATAGGCGGATGAAACGATAATTTTTTCAGCCGCGGCAAAATTGATACGGTGATCGGAACAGCAATGCGCGGCAAATTGCTCCCACAGATCAAGAATCGTTCTATCAATGGCATCGCTGCCGGTATCCGGGCGCGGCGTGATGCCGCCGGCGCCAACTACGCGCTTGGCCCATTCTCTTTTCGCTTTGCGGCCATAGGCATTGTTCCGGCAAAGATCGCGGGCGTTAGCCCGCAGCTTGGCTGCGCCAACACCTATTTCGGCATTGCCGGAGGTATTCGTCGTATTCCAGCCGCCCTGTCGGCGCGCGCTCCTTGCTCCCTCATAGGCGAGCACCACTTCCGTGAGGGCCCTGGCCCGGGCGCGCCTTAGGCCGGCTTGCGGGGACAGCCAAGAGATTACTTTATCGAGATGGTTCATTAGTCCTTCGTGAATGTGGCGTATGTACAGCGGGTTGACGCAGTAGAGCCTCCGGCCTGCGCAAGCGCTTCCTTGATGATCGCCCGGGCGCGGAGCAGCTCCTCAATCGACCGATACTGCACCCTGCGATCCGCGAACTGCACTGAGAGCTCGCCGCTCGCGATCGCCGTTTCAATGGCCGTCAGATCCGATGATGCCCAGGACATTTCACCCCCTCGGGCGCTTGAAATGATAAATGGACTCGTTGAATCCGTGAGCCGTCAGGCCGACAAGTTCCCATCCCTTGCTGCCGTATGGATTGAGGTCGGCTTGCTCGCCGAGCACAATAACGAGATATTCCCATTCCTGCCGTTTGGTCTCTAGCAGGGAGGACATCACCTTTTCCTCTGTCGGTGCCATGGCGCTAAGGCCTATAAAGGCGCTTATCGACTCATCCGCCATCTTTTTATTGGCCATGATGTTATCTCCTATCTTTCAAACCAGCCTTTGGTCCTATCACCCCAATATCCCTTCGGACGGATCTCATTCAGGGAAAGACCCGGTTGACGAATTCCTGCGATAGAAGGGCTGGGCTGTTCGGGAGTTTTAATCTGTTTTGGCGGCTCCAAGTGCAATTGTTTTTCCAATTCCCGCCAATGTCTTTCCTGCATTCGGTCTAATCCCTTATCCCAGGCGGCGGCCCTGGCATAAATGCGGCAATCCAGGGCTTCGTTCCGTGCCCTTGTTTGCTGCCATTCCCGCTTCGTTCTGCCCGTGCGGCGGTTCGCACGGGTGATAAGCTGCTCGGCGCAGATCTGTTTGAAATGTTCATCCCCATAATTTTTCCCGCTCGGAAAATGGCAATATCCCGGAGGATATGTGTAGCCTTGCGCCATCTCCTCTTCCGTTGGTGGCCGGGATCTCAAGTTCGCGTAAAGTTCTGCCTTGAAAAAACTCACATTGACAAGCCGAATTCTTACTCCGCCCTTGATCTTGCGTCCTCCTACGGTCACTTCCACGGCGGATGGTTGTCCGACGGGCAGAATGCCCTTGTCGGTTCCCTTGATTGCTATAACTTGGCTGGATGGCTGGGTTCGAACCCAGGAATATACATCGTTGGTCATCGTCCCATCCCCGGAATCCACAAACATTCGGGTAATGGGGATTCCCACACCCGCCGCGGTCATAAATGTCTGTGACCTGTAGGCTGCCAACTTCTCCCAAACCGCAGATTCGGATGTTTTCCCCTCGAAAATCTGATATTCGATCGACCATGATTCCCGATTACGCCCCCAGGCCACAACCTCGCATTCCAGCCGGTCACGCTGCACGTCGACCCCGGCCGTCAGAAACAGCCCGCCTCGAGGCACCGTTCCGACATCGTAGCTCTCGCGTCGCGAAAGAAGAATTTCCCATTCCGGCGCTTCTCCTTTGTCTTGCCAAGTCTCCGCCAGTTCCGTATTTATGAAGACCTTGAGCTGTTCCGTGTCCCCTTGCACCTTCAGCCATTTCAAGACAAGGGAGCTCAGTTCTCGTTTTACACTACATAGCGAATTGATTCGAAAACCTGCCACCCCATTGAATGGCGCTGTTGCGCGATACTCGCCCCTTGCGATCGCCTGCCACCGAACACCATCATTCCATTCACCCGAGCATCGCTCGCAAACATAAACTGCGGTGTTGGCCCTCTTCTTGTTCGTGAATTGCGAATCATCCCATTTTACCTGCGCCCAGCGTAGGATCTGGTATTCCCCGCAATGCGGACAAGGCACAAAGAATTCGCGCTTGTCGGAATCCTCGTAGGCCTTTTCTATCCTCGAAATTCCGTGAAGGGTGGGCGAGCAAGTGAGAATTTCCTTTGAGGCGTATGGCCATTCAGCTAGCCGCCCTTCCGCCACCGTTATGGGATCGCCTTCCGCGCCGGCGCTCGCTGGATACTTGTCCACTTCGTCCATGAATAAATACCGAATTGGCAGAGCGGAGAGATTTCCCGGTGAGGCCGACGCCGCGATGCGAATATAGCCACCAGGAAAAGACTTGTCCGTGATGGTATTGTCGGATTTCCTCGATTTCGATTCGGCAACCAAGCCGCGCAAAATCGGGGTATCGCGTATCATGGGCGCTAGGCGCTTTTTGCTGAAAATATCGGCGTCCGAATCTCTGAACTGAATCACCAGGACTGGACCTGGATCCCGTTCTATGACATAGCCAAGCGCATTCAGGATCAATTCCGTTTTCAGCATCTGCACGGCGGATAAAATGACAATAACGCGAATGCGGGGATCTGTGAATGCATCCATGGGTTCCCGCTGGTAAGGCCTCGTTACCCAAGGACCGACTTCGGCGCTGGCGCCGCGACTGGTTTGTCTGTAAGTATCCGCCCATTGCGAGAGAGTTAAAGGCGGCTTCGGCTCCAGAAGCTGTAGAAGTTGGCCTAGAAATTTGCGCGAATTGTTCATGTCGCATCTGATAGCCACCCGCTAAATCCGCGCAGCAAATTATCCATTTCCGACCTGAGAATCAGCTCAATTGTTATCGGATCGGTTTCAACCGCCAATTTTTGTGCAAGATTAGCCGGGAGTGAATCCGCTCTGTTTTTCATCGCAATAAGACACTCGCCTCCAGCTCGGCTGAGCTCGACTTTTTCAAGCAATTCCCCTTCACGTATTCGTAATTCAATTTGCTTTAGCCGCGCAAGGGCCGCTTCTTTGACGGTGCGAGCTTGGTTATAAGCTTCATAGGATTTAGAGCCACCACCCTGAAAATTGTGTGATGCCGGTGACCGCCTCT
>JAFGCG010000148.1 GCA_016932715.1 Anaerolineales bacterium | reverse complement strand
GGCGCCCTCGGCGCGACTCGAACACGCGACCTATTGCTCCGCAAGCAAGCGCTCTAATCCACTGAGCTACGAGGGCACTGGCAGGCAGAGATTTTAATTCAGAATCAAAGGCAGGTCAAGAGAAAGCGCGGATAGGAGCATGCAGGGCGTTAAAAGCCTCCCTCTTTTACCAGATCCAGAAATGCGGGCAGGAGGTTTGGATCGAAGTGTTTCCCCGCTTCACTCTCCATATATCGAAGGACATCTCCCTTGGACCAGGCAGAGCGATAAGGACGCTTGGATAGTAAAGCATCATACACGTCCGCCAGGGCAAACAACCGCGCCGCCAGTGGAATATCATCATGATCGAGCCCGTCCGGGTACCCGGTACCGTCCCATTTTTCGTGGTGCCAGTGCGGGATTTCCAGTGCCGGCTCCAGATAGCTGACCGGAGAAAGCAGTTCGACGGCTATGTCAGGATGCCGGCGCATGATCTCCCACTCCTCTTTGGCAAGCGGACCAGGCTTGAACAGGATTTGGTCGGGGATGGCAAGTTTACCGACGTCATGCAGGACGGCACCGCGGCGAATATGGACCAGGGCAGATTGCTCCACCCCCAGACGGGCTGCCAGGTTGACTGTCATATCTGCGACGCGGGTGGTATGCTCCTTGGTCTCTTTGTCGCGCAAATCCAGGGCGCGTGATAAGCCTTCGATGGCTGCATCATAAGCCAGGCTCAATTCGATGTTCGAGCGCTGCAGCTGGCTGAACATCCTGGCGCTGTCCACGGCAATCGCCGCCTGCCCCGCAGCTGTAACAAGGAAATCCTGCAGATCTGCATCCGGTGTGAAAGGAGAGCGGTGGAACATTTCGAGCACCCCCAGGACGCGGCCCTTCGCCACGAGCGGCACTCCCGAGTACGTGACAAAGTTCTCCTGGCGGAACAGGGGCGATCTGGCGAATTCTATTTGGTCCGCGCGGATATCAGGGAGATGGATCAGTTTGCGCTCAAGAGCCACCCGCCCGGCATATTCTTCACCTAATTTCAAACGAGTGTACTGAAAAGTGTTCGAACGAAAACCCTTGCCGGAAGCATACTCCAGCAGATTTGTTTTGGGATTCAACAAAAGGACGGTCGCGGCGTCAGCATGCATCAGCACCGTGATCCGATCGAGCAGCATCGAGAGGAGCAGGTTCAAATCCAGGCCTGAGGCAATTGCCAAATCGATGGACCGCAGGATGGCTAGCTGCTGCATCTGCTGCTTCATTTTGTTTTCGATCTCCCTGCAGGCTGTAATGTCGCGGGCGATCAATATGATGCGTGAGTCTGAAATTGGGATTAAACGGGCATCAAACCAGTACTCGCGATTGGAGTCGGGTAGCGCGTATTCCAGCGGGGTCACATTCCCCGTCCGCGCGACCATCTGCAAAGCCTGCTCCAGCCTTTCCGCCAGGTGCGCGGGAAAGACATCTTTTATATTCCTGTTGGGCAGGACGTCTGAAAATATCGGAGAGAACGACCTGTCCCCCGCTCCATAATCCAGGATGAGTCCGTCGGGGGTTAGAAGCAAACTATCCACCCCATAGATCTGACGGATCGCTTCCAGTGCCTGCTCAGCGCTCGACAAGTTCACCAAAGAATTCTCCATGATCTGCTAAAACAGACGGACGCGGGGCACGGTGACTCCCTTCATCACCGCGCCCCCAACTCCGCCGCGTCACCCGGTGTGACATCAGTGCGACGTAAAATAAAAATATGCCTGATGCTTTATCGCAGGTTCAGCTGTTTTTCAGTGCCTGATTGACCTTTTGGGCAAAATCAGTCAGATTCTCTGCGCGAATGGTCTTGATGATCTTTCTTTCCTGATCCGTCAAAGGAAATGTCTGACCAAGATACCCGTTCGCCAGCGCCTCTTCCGGCTCGCGAAGCAGGGTGGTACGAAACTGGTCGCTCACGATCGCCGCCGCAAAAAGCCGATGTAAACCGGTACGGGTCACCGCCGGTTTTCGGAAACCGCGAGAGGCAGAAGAATAGACATCTAAAGCAAGCATCGTCATGGGTTTCTCCTTTTCAGGGAGGGGTTAGTGTCCACCACCGCCACCATCAGAAGGCGTACGGCGATTGAGATTGTCCAAAAGGCGGCTGAAGTTGTTGTTCATAGGATAATATCTCTTTCTCAATTGATTTGTTTTATAGTACTCACCCCCAGGATGCAAAACAGGATGCAGAAAACAGCAATTCAGGCAGTGCGCAACCTATACGCACCTATTTCACCCACTCCTGAGATGAACTGGAACGAAAATGAATTCGACGAAGCAGTTGGATTGCAAGAGACAGGCGTGGGCACCAGTGATGAGACTCAACCTGGAACATCCCAATTTGCCTACGAACAAATTAAATCCCCGCGGCGAAATACCTCATTTACCCATGGTCAAACGACTTATTTCCTGGTGGCAAAAAAATTATCCCAGCAGGAACTTTTGTTCGCCCGCCGGGAAATCTCGAAAAATGCAATTAGACACGTTCAAGCAGTCAGATCGCGGTAAAGCGCCTCGGTTTCCTGAGATGGGGATAAACCCAGACCCTCCTCCTGGGCTGCCTTACAGGCCTGGTACTGGCGTACGACCGCGGCGCGGTCTCCCAGAATGGCATAGGCACGCATTTCCAACTGGTAAATCGTCTCCCGATAGGGTTCCTGCGCAAGTGCCAGCTGGCAAATGGAAAGACAGCGGTCGAGCTGGTTGGCATCCAAATATAGATGAGCCAGCTCTTCCAGCGCCGAAACGTAAACCTGTCCCAATCGTTGGCGCTCATCCAGCACCCAGAGCGCATCGACTTCGCTTAGATATGGACCGCGGACCAGATCCACTGCTTTTTGCAGCCATTCCATACGGTCAAGGTTGTCTTTCATTTTGTGAGCACGCTGCAAATAGGAGTCGAATGCTTCCACATCATACTCATAATCGATGGCGCGGTTAAAACGATAATACTCCTCATCGAAGACAATGACATTTCTTCCGGCCGCGCGCCGCAGCCGATAGATCTCATCTTTGAAACGCTTCTTTAATGCCTGCGGGCTCGTAAGCTCGGGCCAGAGAACCTCAGCAATCTGCTCCTTTGTGAGCGCATCTTCCTTGAGAAGGAAATAAAAGAACAGATCTCTGACCGATTTCGTCTTCCAGTCAGACATGGTAATCGTCCGGCCGTTGACGCTGACTTCCGCCGGTCCGAACGCCCGGATGGTGAGACTGGCGGCCGGCATTTGAATGGATTGGGTGTGGCGGCGCAGGGTTCTGCGAACCGACAAAAGCCTTTGACTTAACTTTTTCGATTTATCCAGTAATGCGGTCAAACTGCGGCCGATCTGCGAGTCGCTCTGCAAGGGTTTCAGCCAGGAGGAGGCCTGATGCAAAGTGATCAACAGGGTATGGGTTGGTTTATTTCTGACTGCCATCAATTCCCGGAATTCCGTCCGGATATTTCCAATCTGCCCAGCCTGGTCATAAGCGGCCATCAACCAGATCATACACCACTGACTTTCCGGTTCTCTTCCATCCCGGATAAAGCAGTCCTTCGCCTCTTGCAGGAGAGACACCGCCTTTTTGGCTTCGTGCTTTAGAAGATGATTCCGGCCCTCCAGCAGCGCCCACAAGCCCCGTTCGTAGGCGGATGGATTCGTTTTTAATTGCTTTCGGAACGATCTCAAAATTCGAGAGGCAGTCTCCGAATCATCATGTAAGAGGGCCAGATTTGCCCGCGCCAACACCAGGTAATTGGAAATAAAAAAGCCGGGCAATCGATTGGCAATAGCTTCCGCCTGTTCATAGGCCTGTGCCGCAGCTTCGAATTCTTCGATCTCAGAATAGAGATCGCCCAGGCCGGTCAGGATCAGTGATTCGGCGCGTTCATTATGACTGCTGCGGGCACATTCCAGCCCGATCTCATATGTTTCTGAAGCAAGGTCGTATTCGCCGAGTTGATGATATAGAACAGCCAGATTGTTCAGTGTATCTGCCTGGGAATATAGGTTCTTCTCCGCCTGCCAGATTCTCAATGCCTCCTGATAAAGAGCTTTGGCAGAGTCCACTTCCCCAACCGCCGCGTGCACCATGGCTGTTTCCCCCAATAATCTCGAAATGCTGCCTGTCTCCTTCAATTCTGTGTAAAGAGACAAGGAATGCTCCAGCTCCTGGGCTGCACGGCGGGATTGTCCCAGACGATATAAATTCAATCCTTTCATGCGCAGAGCCTCCGCGTAATGAGACTGAAGCTCACTGTCGGACTCTGCCAACTGCAAAGCTTCTTCTGCATCCTTGAGAGAATCATCATATTTTCCCAGGAAACGAAGAGTATTCGCCCGCCGTGTCAGGGCCAGGATCAGTTCAACGACCTGATCGTCCTTTCGATACATGGAGACAGCCAGATCAAGCAGCTGGTTCGCATCCTGCAAATTGCCTTTCATCGCCGCCAGCATGCCGCGCAAGGAGATCAAACCGGGACGCAGCTGGACATAGGCAGGCGGCAGGCAATTGATCCAGCCTTCCAGTGTGACCAGCGCGGTCTGCAGCATGGCTGTGCCGGAGCGTTCGATCACACCCGCCAGCGCTTCAGGGTCATTCAACTGTTTACAGGTAAAGTAGGCTTTTTCCCATTCACCCGCCTTTTCATAGGCTGTAACCATCCGCTCGAGGATGGGCTGCACTTCGCGCGGACGTTCCTCTTTTAAACGGGTTTGCAGAAACTCGCGAAAGAGGGGGTGATAACGCAGCCAGCGTCCATCCTCTCCAAGAGGCAGGATGAAGAGATTCTTCTCGAGAATGAGGCCCATGAGGGCAAGCCAGTTTTGAGGTTCCGAATAAAACGGTGCAAGAACAATCTCACAGAATTCTGCATTGAATTCGTCCGGAAGCGAGGTCCGCATGAGAAATTCACGGACATAATCGGCCTGTTGGTTGAGCACCTGGTGGCCCAGATAGGCAAACGTATCCATGCCTGAGATACGGCTCATCCCTGGCAGGCTGGATAACACCATCCCCGTGATCCAGCCGCCGGTCTGTTCGACCATCTCCTGAGCCGCCTCGTCCGACAGATGCTGACGATGATTTTGCGCGTACAGCGCCTGAACTTCACGCGGGACGAATGCCAATTCAGCATGACTAATCCCGGCAACTTGCTCGCGTGCGACCATCAGCGTCACATCATCGAGGGCCGGCAGCGTACGGGACGAAAGCAGGATGTGGCAATTGTCATCCACCAATTGAAGGAAGCGGTTGAGCAGGTCAGAAATGACCGGCACATCATCCAGCAGATGGTAATCGTCGAGGATCAGTAGAAAGTCATTTTCGACATGGTCGTACAACTCGTTTGCCAGCATGACCAGAATGGTTTCGACATCCTGCTCGATGGACTTCAAGCGATTCAATTGATGCCGGGAGGTTTCACCAACCCCAGGAAACTGTTCAGCCAGTGCAGCTATCAGGTAGGCAAGAAATCGCTGCGGCTCACGATCCAGCAGGTCGAGTGAGAGCCAACAGACGGGCATTTCGATATTCTGTGCCAGATCGATCAGAAGCGAGGTCTTGCCATACCCCGCCGGTGCAGAAAGAAGCAAAAGTTTGTTGCCAAGCAACGACTTCATGCTCTCCAGTAAACGGGGACGGGAGAGAAGTTCGGGCCGGCGATGCGGCACGATGATCTTGGTTTTACTGATCGGAATGGTCTTGCCTGGCATGATAATCAGACGATATTGCTCTTATTCTACTGCGTCGCAGAGATATTTCATCTGACGTTCGTCACGTTTTGGCAGGAACGCAAGGAGTGATTCTAACCCCTCGTCCAGACTATGGACCCTTTAGCTCCTCCAGCATTTGAGTATGAATACCGGGCGCGCAGGCGATGATGGACTGGGGCGGCGAAATGTAGTCTGCTCCCCCCTTCACGTCCGTCACACGTGCTCCTGCCTCTTCACAGATCAATCCACCCGCCGCCACATCCCAGGCATTCAGCGACATCTCCCAATACCCATCGAAGCGGCCTGCAGCCACATAACAAAGGTCGAGTGCGGCAGACCCCAGCCTGCGGACACCCTGTGTCAATTTCCCAAATTTCGCGAAGTTGGCAAAATTATCCTGTGGAGTGTTCCAGGCGCTATAGGGAAAACCCGTCACCAGCAGGCTTCTCTGCAATTCGGTTGCAGGAGATACCTGCAATCGGCGTCCATTCAGAAACGCTCCTTTGCCGCGTTCGGCGAGAAACATTTCGTCGCGCATCGGATCGTAAACGGCGCCCAGCCTCAGGCTTGTGCTGAGCGAAGTCGAAGTGTCCGCGCTGCGAGACGAGGCATCATGTTTGCGCGCAGCATAGGCAATCGAAACGCAAAAGATGGGAATATTATGGGCATAGTTCACCGTCCCATCCAGAGGATCGATGTACCAGACGTGTTCATCGCTCCCGTAGATCACGCCGGACTCCTCCGAAAAAATATGATGCCCGGGGAAATCCCGCTGCACTTCCCCGAGCAGGAACGCTTCCGACTGATGATCCACTTCCGTGACCAGATCGATCACGCCCTTATAGCCCACCTGATGTTCCTTGTCATAACCGGCACGCAAGATCTCGCCAGCCTGGCGCGCGAGACGTTCCAGATAGGATAATGTCAATTGCATAAATTCGTCCTCTGCATCTTTCGGCGATGAGACCATCAGCGCGAAAAGATCGATTATTTTTTGAGTTCTTCGAGGGTTTTGTAGATCCCGTACAGTTCTGCCTGGATCTCGTCACGATCACGAACGGATTGCTGCAGCAGGGCTTCAAAGGCTGGCTTTTGATCCTCAGGCAGAGTCGTGAGCAGCCGCTCGGCGCGGGCGATCTGCGTGTTCTTGTGCCGCAGTTTATTTTCGAGACGCGTCCGATAGCCTGCATAGAATTTTTCCATATCGAGCGGCTCGGGCATCCCGAAAGGCTGCTGGGTCACCAGCTCCGCAACGGTCAGCAGGAAATCTTCAGTGTCGATGGGTTTTTCCATGAAACGCGCCGCGCCCAGGCTCAGCGCGAACTCCTTATCTTCAGAAGTGACATAAGTTGCGGAAAGGAAAACGACAGGGATGGCGCGCGTCTCAGGGTTGAGCCGCAGCTTCTGCACAAACGCATATCCATCCAGTTTTGGCATCAAAATATCGGTAATAATAAGCAGGGGCCGCTGGCACGCAATGACCTCGAGCGCCTCTTCACCGTTGCGTGCCGTGAGAACCGCATAGCCTTTGAAACGCAGTGTGACTTCCAGTAACTCCAGAACGTTGGGAACGTCTTCGACGATGAGGATGGGTCCATAGAGTGTGTTCATAGTGAGATTGTAGCCGCGTTCACATAGATGGACAAGCCCGCGCCCCTCTTTGATACGAAACTGCCACCGTTAAACTTATGACAACGTGGGGCGGATTATCAATCCGCTCCAAATGACTCCCTTTTTACCGCGAAGACGCGAAGAGCGCGAAGGGTTTTTGTTTTAGCGCAAAGAGAATTTCTTGGGGGAAGAACTCGCGTCTGTTAGATTAAGAACGAACCGTTTTATACCATGCTTCATCAATGCCACGTTCCAATTGAGCAGAAAACCGATTTTACATCCACTCAACTTCATGTAGGTCAGCAATTGTGCTTCATGAACAGGCAGAAGCGTCTCGACACACTTGTTCTCAACAATCACGAGCTTGTTAATAAGGGTATCAATTCGGTAACCCACCTCAACTTTTTGATCCTCGTAAAGCAACGGAAGTTTTACTTCCGTCTCAGCATCCCAGCCTCGTTTCTTCAACTCATAGGCGTGGCAAAATTGATACGCCGACTCAAGCAAGCCCGGTCCCAATGCCTTATGTACCTTGATCGCACAATCGACAACATCTGCAGCAATCGCTTCAATATCCACCATATTTCTTCCCTTCTTAAGACCTCAAGAAGCTTAGCGTTCTTCGCGCCTTCGCGGTGAAAACTATGCCGTTCGATAATATCCCACATCCACCGAATAGACCTGCCCTCTCTTGATAATATGCTTGACCAGGTTCGTCCCATAGCGGTAACCGAGATGGCGATAATCCGGCACGGACAGGATCAACATGTCCGCCTGTTTGCCTATTTCAATGGAACCGATCGTGTCCGCGCGGCGGATGGCGTGAGCCGAATTGATCGTCGAGGCGGCGATGGCTTCCGCGGGAGTCAATTTCATGAAGCGGCATGCCAGGGCGATGACGAACTGCATCGACTCGTTCCAGCTCGTGCCCGGGTTGCAGTCCGTTGCCAGGGCAAGGATCCCACCGGCGTCGATGATCCTGCGTGCCGGTGTATATTCACATTCAGCCAGCCCAAAGGGAGTACAGGGCAGGGAGACCGCGACCGTATCCGATTTTCCCAGGGCCGCGATGTCTGCGTCGGAGGTTTTGACGAGGTGGTCTGCCGATGCCGCCTCCAGTTCCACAGCGAGCGAGACGCCGCCGATGTTGGCAAACTCGTCGGCGTGGATCTTGAGCGGGAATCCCAGCGACCTGGCTTTGGTCAAGATCTGGCGTGATTGCTCCAGGTTGAAGGCTTTGTCCTCGCAGAAGACGTCCACGAACGGCAGAGACAGGCGAGGCGCATGCGTCCCCCACCATTCCCTGAGAATGGGCAGCATCGTCTCACAGACGAGATCGGTATAGCCCTGCGGGTTGCCCTTGTATTCGGGCGCGATGGCATGCGCGCCAAGGAAGGTCATGACGAGGTCGAGCGGGCTTTCGTCGTCAAGGGCGAGCAGGGCTTTGAGCAGACGCAGCTCCGTCGCGGTCTGCAGGCCATAGCCCGTTTTGGCTTCGGCAGTGGTCGTGCCATGCCGGAACATCCGCAGCAGGCGCGGACGGGTCTGGGCGATGAGCGTCTCGATGGAGGCAGTACGCGTCTGCCTGACCGTCGAGAGGATTCCGCCGCCCTCCGCCAGGATTTCGAGATAAGGCTTGCCCGCCATCTTCATCTCGAATTCACTGGCGCGATCCCCGCCCCAGATGACGTGCGTATGCGGGTCCACGAAGCCAGGCATCAGGACGCAGCCGCCCGCGTCGAGGGTCGGTTCGCCGGGGTAGGAGGCTTTGAGTTCGGCTGTCGTGCCGACCGCGACGATCTTTTCATCGCGCACCACGACCGCGCCGTCCTCGATCAGGCCGAGGGTCCCCAAGGCACGTCCGCGCTGCGGACCGCCTGCGAGGGTAAGGAGTTGGGAGGAGGAGTGGATGAGCATGTAGGAACCAGAGAGTAGAGAATAGAGAGGAGAGAACAGTTGGTGAGGTAATTTAACCACAGATATTCCGAAGGGTACAATGTGAACGAAACTGAAGAAATAGGCTTGCTTTTGGTGTAAAATTAATATGCAATGCCGACCATTATCATTGATGGGTACAAGTTCCGTTTTTACTCCTCTGATGTTCAAGAACCGCCGCATGTGCATGTGATTCATGGCGATGATGTCGCAAAAATCTGGCTTATCCCTGTAAGCATTGAATATAATCGTGGTTACAATCAACCTGAATTAAATCGTATTTTAAAGTTGACTCACAAGAATCAGGAAAGGTTGCTGGAAGTTTGGAATGAGTACTTCAGCCAGTAATGTTGACACGCAAGTGCAAGTAAAGAAAATTCGTTTTGAAGGGAATTCTCTTTACATTTTATTGAGCGATGGACGGGAGATCAGCCTACCAATTGACCAGATGAATTGGCTCAAATGGCTTGCCAATGCCACCCAGGAACAGCGCTCCAAATGGACAATCGAGCCGGGAGGTTTTGCAGTTTACTGGGAGGAACTGGATGACGGCTTTGAGATCGAGCACCTGCTCAGCTTGCAGCCGCTGGCTTGACACTTGACATCACAGACTTCCGAAGGCACAGGAACTTCGGAAGTCTTGTTTTATGGTTGGCGAGGTAATTTAACTACAGATCAAAGTAAATTACTTGATAGGCATGCTATACTACATTCATCAACGATCACTTAATTGGGACACTACATAAACTATTGCCAAGTTAGAGACGACGAGGAGAACAAAGATGCATACTTACAAAGTGCGAAATCTTGTCGATTATCTGGATTTGCTCGGCAAATTATGCAAAACTGACGACTTTTTATTCCGAGGATTGAGTCGGGACTTCCCCTTACTTCCGAAGCTAGCGAGATTAAAATATGAAGTACCCATTATAGAGGCTGAGGCAGGGATGCTCCGCGAGTTGCGGAGACGGAGTCAACCATATTTGGAATTCCGACCAGAATCAGACTGGGACTGGCTTGCCCTCGCACAGCACCACGGTATGGCTACAAGACTTCTCGACTGGTCGAAAAATTCCCTTGCTGCTTTGTGGTTCGCTGTTACGCAGGCAGCTAGTGGACAAGACGGAATCGTTTGGATTTTGAACACAGATGGTCTTGAACACGTTGACTCCTCCTCAAATGTTGATCCTTTCGACAATACCCAGATTCGTGTTTTTCGACCACGATACATTACCCGACGCATTGGTGCACAGGAGGGATGGTTCACATGTCATCCCTATGATGCACGCACAGACATTTTCACACCGTACTTGTTTAGCGTTCAACAAGGGAAGGTGGCGATGAGCCGAACTGCTGGAGTTGAACGAGGTAGTCGAGGACTGGCAAGGAATGC
>JAFGCG010000147.1 GCA_016932715.1 Anaerolineales bacterium | reverse complement strand
CCGCCAACCTGGCCTGGACGATCGAGACCTGGGGTGGGGATCCCGACCTGTTCTTCTTCCTCAACTCCTGGCACTCGAAGTTCTACGTACCAAGCGGCGAACCCGCTGCCGGCTCCAACAGCATGCGCTGGAAGAACCCTGAACTCGACAGGATCATCGAAAGCATCCAGAAGATCTCGTTCGACGATCCACAGGGTGTCGAACTCGGGCTGGAGTACTGCAAACTCGCCGCACAGGATATGCCAATTACCCCGCTCATGGCATACAATGTGTTCACGACCATGGACACCACCTACTTTACGGGCTATCCATCGATTGATGATCCCTACACGGATCCGGTGCCGAACTGGGCGAACACCAAGTATATGTTCGTCAAAATCAAACCCAAGAATGCATGACCTCATTGCTGTAAAAGTTGCGTTGCTCATTGGGCTGGTGCCATGAGTTGAACGCGACAATTGAGGAAAAAAGGCAGCAGCAACATTCTCTCCTCTCCACAGCGGTTGTCTAAAACGGCAGCCGCTGTGGAGCCTCACGCTAGAGGTAGTCCAAATGCGAAGGTTCCTACTCCGTTATTTAATTCCGCGCTTCCTCCAGTTCTTGACGATCATTTTTGTTGGGATCACGGTCACATTTATCATTCCCCGGCTCGCTCCCACGAACCCGGTAGAAGCGCAGATATCCATGATGATGGCGAGGGGTGAGTCCCTCGACCCCCAATCCATCGCCTCTATGCGTGCCGCTCTGACGGATATGTATGGCCTGTCCGGTAGTCCACTCCAGCAGTATTTCGCGTTCTGGGGTCGCTTGTTCCGGGGCGACGTCGGCCCTTCGCTTGCTAATTTTCCGACTCCGGTGTCCGAGATGATTGGCCAGGCTATGCCGTACACGCTCAGTCTGTTGGTCACTGCAGTGATTATTTCGTGGATTTTTGGAAACCTGTTCGGCGCCCTGTCCAGCTACTATCCTAAAAACAAAGCCTTGAGCTTAATCGAAGTACTGGGCCAGGCGGTCCGCCCGATCCCATACTACATTGTAGCCATCGTCCTGCTGGTGGTGTTTGCCTATTTCATCCCGATCTTCCCCTTCAGCGGGGCGTACCCGGTCGGGACTCATCCCAGCTGGTCTCTCGCGTTTATCTGGATCTACATCAAGCACTCCGTGCTCCCGGCAGCCACCCTGGTGCTGGTCGGGTTTGGCGGCTGGTTTATCGGGATGAAATCGCTCACCTCCAACATCATCTCTGAGGATTATGTGGTTTATGCTGAAACCGCCGGTCTGAAAAAAAGCAGGATCCTCAATTATTACATCATGCGCAACGCTTTGCTGCCACAGCTCACCGGGCTGGCTATGTCGCTTGGAACGGTCTTTAGCGGCGCCCTCATCATGGAGGTCGTCTTTGGTTTCCCGGGGCTCGGCATGCTGACCATGGCCGCGGTCCTCAGGAATGATTATTCCATGATCATGGGCATCGCCATTTACTCGATCGTCGGCGTGGCTGTCACCGTTTTTCTCATGGATCTGATCTACCCATTGTTCGATCCGCGGGTGCGATATCAATAGGAGGTCAACCTATGCTTAGAGTTTTGCGTGATCTGCTCAGATATGACGGCCGCTTTCGTTTTGCCTTTATTTTATTAGCAGCTGTAGTGGTGATGTTTCTGCTATCCTTCGTTTCCCCCGATGATCCGAACAAGACTTTTGTGGTGGCGATGGATGCACCCCCGTCGCTTGATCACCTTTTTGGCACCAACTCCCGGGGCCAGGACATCTTCTGGTGGCTGACTTTTGCAGTGCGCAATTCGCTGATCATGGGGGTGATTACTGCGGTTATATCTCGCGTGATTGCCATCATAGTGGGTCTCACCGCCGGGTATCAGGGCGGATGGCTCGACAGGGTGCTGATGTCGGTCAATGACAGCTTTGTGATTATGCCCCTGCTGCCCATCCTGATCCTGCTGGGTTTCCTGCTGCGCGACATGATGAACCTGTTCCTGCTGGGTGTCATCCTGGGTTTTTTTGGCTGGCCTTATGACGCCCGTCTGATTCGCTCCCAGGTGCTGAGCCTGAAGGAGCGCTCATTTACACGGACCGCGGTTTATTCCGGGACCAACGGATTTTGGATCACGATCAATGAGCACCTGCCCTTCGTGCTGCCGGTCGTGTTTGCTACCACCATTAATAACCTGCTGTGGTCGATTGGAACGGAAGTCACTTTGAGCGTTCTGGGGCTTTCGGATCTGACCACCCCTTCCCTCGGAACCGCACTCTTCTGGGCCAATCAGCATGGGGCCTTGGTGGCAGGGGTCTGGTGGTGGATCGCTGCACCGGCTCTGGTGGCTATCATTCTGTTTCTCGGTCTGTATCTGTTCTTCGCAAGCATTAATGAGTACATTGATCCACGAACTCGCCTGCGCTTGATTGGAGCATAACCCGTGGCACTATTAAGCGTGGAAAACCTCTCTGCGTATTACCGGACCGAGATTTATGGAATCTCACGGACCGTACGGGCTGTCGACGGAGTTTCTTTTGAGCTCAAGCCGAATGAGATTTATGGCGTGGCAGGCGAGTCGAGCTGTGGCAAAACAACCTTGATCAAGGTGATTTCTGGCAATCTCAAGCCCCCACTAAAAGTAAATTCGGGGAGCGTTAGCTATCATTTTGGGATCCATGCTGTCGATATGCTGCATATTTCCCAGGAAGAGCTCCGGCGTGATTTGCGTTGGAAGGAAATCTCCTATGTAATGCAGGGCTCCATGAGCGTCCTCAACCCGGTGCGGAAGATCATCAGAACCTTCGAGGATATTGTTGATACACACGAGGGCATCCCGGATAAAAAGAGATTTTTCGAACAGGTACGCGAGCATGTCAATCGGCTGGGGCTCCCGAGCGAGGTGCTCACCTCCTATCCTCACCAGCTTTCTGGTGGAATGAGACAGCGGGTGGCTATCGCCCTGGCGACCGTGTTCCATCCTCGTCTGATCATTGCCGATGAGCCAACCACTGCGCTGGATGTGGTTGTCCAGCGCGGAGTCCTGCAGATGATCAAGGATATTCAGGCGATGAGCAACAATACGGTCCTGCTGGTGACCCATGATATGGCTGTGCATGCCAACGTGGCAGACCGGGTCATGATCATGTATGCGGGCCGCATCGCCGAGGAAGCGCCGACCGAGATCATTTTCAACGCTCCGCTCCATCCTTATACACAGCATTTGATTCATTCGCTGCCAATGATCGGGGAAAGATCGAATAAGGTTAGCTTAAGAGGCGCCCCGCCAAATCTGGCCAACCCACCAACTGGGTGCCGGTTCCACGAACGCTGTCCTTATGTCATGGATATCTGCCGGACCGAAGTACCTGAGTTAGTCACTGTTCAGGATGGACATCGCGTAGCTTGCCACCTGGTGAAAGAGAACCCGCTATGAGTGCAGCCGATAAATTGCTCGATGTTCAACATGTAACCGTCGAATTTCATATTGGTGGCCTCGTCGGCGGTTCCCTCCTTGTAGCCGTCAACGATGTTTCCTTCTCGCTGGATATGGATCAACCGGAGATCTTTACTCTGGCAGGTGAAAGCGGCAGCGGAAAGACCACCCTCTCTCGCCTGCTCCTGCGTGACCTTGAACCGACCCGGGGCAAGGTACTGTTTGAAGGGCGCGATCTGGCAACGGTCCGCAATCGATCCGAGTTCAAAGAGTTCATGAAAAAAGTTCAACCGGTTTTCCAGAATCCATTCGAAACCTTCAGCCCCCTGCGCAGGGTGGATGCTTACCTGTTTGATACCGCGTTAAATTTCGAGATGGCGCCTGACCATCAAACTGCGGCCCGGGTTGTCGAGGAAGCGCTCCGGAATGTGGGATTGTCGTTGGAAGAAGTGAGCAACCGGTATCCTCATGAGCTTTCTGGTGGGCAGATCCAGCGCGTCTCGGTCGCACGTGCTCTCATCTCCCAGCCTAAATTGATCCTTGCCGACGAGCCTGTCTCGATGGTCGATGCCTCGTTACGTATGGAAATCGTCAACCTGTTCCGCAAGTTGCGGGATGAACAGAGGGTGAGCGTCATTTACATTACGCATGACCTGGCGACGGCCTACTATATCAGCGACCGCATTGGGATCATGCTGCGCGGTTTTATCATCGAATCGGGCCCGGTAGAGGATGTTTTAGATCGGCCCCTCCATCCCTATACACAATTGCTCAAGGAATCGGTGCCTGAGCCCGCGCCTAAAGAAAGAGAGTCATGGGCCAAGCATATTTCGCTTGGGACAACAGAGGTGAAAGAATATAGCCGGGCAGGATGCAAGTTCGCAGGCCGTTGCCCGCACGTGATGGAGATTTGCCGGGTGGTCGATCCACCAGATGTGCAGGTCGAACGGCGGACAGTGAAGTGCTATCTGTACACTGAACATGCAGAGCCGGCCGCGGCAGGAATACAGCCATGACCTCCACGCGGAAATCACTGCGCACCTGACTGCGCGCTCGAAATAGGTAATCCAAAATGAACACAACTCGTATCACTCTGAACCCGGCGGATACATTCGCCACCATCAATCCCAACATCTACGGTCATTTCGCCGAGCACCTCGGTCGCTGCATCTATGACGGCATCTGGGTTGGCGAGGATTCGTCCATCCCCAATATAGACGGCTTCCGCACTGATATCATCGAAGCCCTGCGCCGGTTGAAACCACCGGTCATCCGCTGGCCGGGCGGCTGCTTCGCGGATGACTATCACTGGCAGGATGGAATTGGACCGCGCGACCGGAGGCCCCGCCGGATCAACATCCATTGGGGCGAGGTGGTGGAGACGAATCATGTCGGCACCCAGGAATTTGTCCATTTCTGCCGCCTGGTTGGCGCCGAACCGTATGTTTGTGGGAACGTCGGCTCCGGGACTGCCCGCGAGCTGCGCGATTGGGTCGAGTACTGTAATTTTCCTGATTCCGGTCCGCATGGTTCCACCTGGGCGCAACAGCGTGCGGCGGATGGCAGCCCCGAACCCCTGGATGTCACGTATTGGGGCGTCGGCAACGAGAACTGGGGTTGTGGCGGCAACTTCTCACCAGAAGATTACTGTACAGAATTCCGCCGTTATGCGTCTTTTGTGCGCGGCTTTGGCAAGAAGCTGTTCGTCATTGCGTGTGGCTCCCCCGACAACGATGCGGAGTGGACAAACCGTTTCTTCCGTAAGCTCTACAAGGATTATTGGGTTTTTAATAACATCGATGGCTTCGCATCCCATTATTACTGCGGGACAGCTGGCACCGCCACCAACTACAGCGAAGAAGAATGGTATCGTCTGCTTGAAAAAGGGCTCAAGATGGAGAAGTTGGTTCTCCAGCAACGCGCCGCCATGGATGCCTTCGACCCGGTCCGCAAGATCGGTCTGATCATCGATGAGTGGGGGACCTGGCACCCTGTGGAAGAGGGAACCAGCCCGGCTTTCCTCTACCAACAGAACACCATCCGTGATGCGATTGTAGCTGCCAACACGCTCGATATCTTCACCCGCCATGCCGATAAGGTGGTGATGGCAAACATCGCCCAAACGATCAATGTTTTGCAGGCGATGATCCTGACCGAAGGCGAGCAGATGCTGGTCACGCCGACAGGCTACGTCTACGAGATGTACGCTTCCCACCAGGGCGCGGCGGCGCTGCGAACCCGAATCGAGACACCTGACATCAACTTCAAGAAGAGCAATATCCTGCAAACATCCTGGCAGAGCGCGCTGCAAAAAGACGAGACTATGGAGGGCTCCATTCCACTTGTGGCTGGCAGCGCCTCTTTAAAAAGCAAAGAACTTTTCTTGACCATCACCAACAGCCATGCCCGGGAAGCCAGCGGGGTCACCATCGACATCCTGGGCGGGGCAAAAGTCAATGGGGCTCACGGACAAGTTCTGGCCGGAGAAATTCACGCCCATAATACCTTCAACTCACCGACCCTGGTAACCCCTCAGGCTTTCGATGTGAATTGCGAGCCTTCCGAGCTCAATCTGGCACTTCCTCCCGCGTCGGTTGCTGCCATCTGGATCCAGTTGGGCTGAAGACAATCATTGAGTACCTGCCCGTCCGGTAAATCTGATCATCTATTATTCCATATCCATTGGGAAGTGCACTATGGAAACGACTCATGTCATACTGGACCCTGCTTATCACATTGGCGCGGTCGATCCCCGTATTTTCGGCGGCTTTCTTGAGCATATGGGTCGCGCCGTTTATGAGGGCGTTTTCGACCCCGGTTCTGCTCATGCGGATGAAAATGGCTTTCGCAAAGATGTGTTGGGCGCGCTACGCCAGCTTAACATGACTGCTATGCGTTACCCGGGTGGCAATTTCGCTTCTGGTTATCACTGGATGGATGGGATCGGGCCAAAGAGACAGCGGCCCACCGTGCGCGAACTGGCGTGGCAGAGCATCGAACCCAACCAGTTTGGAACCGACGAATTCATGAAGATGGCGTCCATGATGGATTGGACGCCGATGGTGACCGTCAACCTCGGAACAGGCACGCCCGAAGAGGCTCGCAACTGGGTTGAATACTGCAACTGCCCGGTGGGAAGTCGATATGCGGATCTTCGCGCCGAAAACGGATCAAAGGCGCCGTATCAGGTGAAATTATGGGGCCTGGGCAATGAGATGGACAGTCCATGGCAGTTGGGCCATGTGCCGGCTGAACAATATGCCATCCTCGCTCAACAGGCAGCCAAACTGATGAAAGATACCGACCCGAACATCGAAACGGTCGCATGTGGCACCTGTGCCATTTCGCTGCCAACCTATATGGAATGGGACCGCACAGTGCTGGAGTATATTGGCTCTTTTGCCGATTATGTCAGTCTGCATCGTTATGTGGGTAATCCCAAGGGCAACACGGTCGATTACTTGGCAGTAACCAACTCGATCGACCAACAGATTGAAGAGATGGATGCCGTCTGCCGGTTTGTGCAAGCGCGCAGCAAAAGCAAAAAACGCCATTATCTGTGTTTCGACGAGTGGAACGTCTGGTACCGCACCCGGTCTGCAGAGCATACCCGTGGCAGCGGGAAATTCGCTCCGCCCCTGATCGAGGAACGTTACAACTTGGAAGATGCCCTCGTTGTGGCAGGTTTTCTCAATAGCTTTATCCGACATGCCGACATCGTCAAAATTGCCAACATCGCCCAGATTGTCAATGTAATCGCTCCGATTCTCACCCGCGGCGATGACATGCTACTGCAGACAATCTTCTACCCGTTTGCCATGTACTCATCCCGGCGGGATGGGATTGCGCTCCTGCCCTCCGTCAGCGGGCCGGCCTACGACAGCCCATCCTATGGGCGGGTCAGCGTCATCGACACCAGCGCCATCCTGGGCGATGGTGTCCTGCATGCTTTTCTGGTTAATCGGAATATCAAAGAAACTGCCGAAATCGAGATCGACCATGGCAGAGGAAAACTCGTATCGGTCATATCCGCTGAAGCAGTCAGCGGCCCAGCCCCAGATGCATGCAATACCTATGAGAATCCGAATGTCATCTGCAGCCAGCCTTTGCAGGCGGTTAAGATCAGCGAAGGAAAAGCGAGCATCCAGCTTCCGCCGCTCTCGATTGTTGCCATCACTTTTAGAACTGCCTGATGCCTGCCAACGGAAGCCGAGAAAGGGAAAACACCCTGTGCTGGCTACTTGGCTCATCCGCCCAGATTTTATGGTATTTTACCCTGATCACAAAATCTGGGAGCGATATGGGCAAATTCTTTTCCTGGTTTCAGGAATGGTTCAAACGCTGGACAAAACCTGCAACCTTAACACTGGTTTCCGGTCTTCTTTCCAACCTAACTCGCAGTCGTTTCGACCTGATCGTAGAAAATGCACTGCTGCGCCAACAACTGAATTGGTGATCCTATCCATGTAAGCCAGTTCTGAAAACAACAATAAAGCTTCTCTTTTCCTGTGGCTCAAAGGTGAGTCGTCTTTTTGCGTTTAAAGCAAACTCCCCAGCTTGGAAAAGCCGGGGAAGAGGGCATGATGGTTTATGAGATTTAGATCGAATACCCGTAAATGAGTATTCCGCGATATAAAGAAATTTATCCTTATTTTCGAAGTGTCATCCCATTTTTGGAGCTATCCTGTGGTATGTAGTGAAGTAGGGCGAAATTTATACCCGTATACGATCAGGCCCCGCTCATCGCCATCGTTTCGCATTTTGCGTGTGACCATTTCCACGGGCATGCCGATTTTCACGACGCTGTTATCCACGTCGGTCAACTGGGCAGTGATCATGGGACCCTCGTCCAGTTTTACGAGTGCAACCGTATATGGCGCATTACTGTCGTAGCCGGTGGGAGCTTCGTAGATTGTGGTGAACGAGTACACCTCACCCTTGCCGCTAAATGTGTAGAGCTCTTTGGCTTCATCGCCGCAATTCGGGCAGACGTCGCGCGGCGGAAAAATCTTATGATCGCAGTGCGGACAAACCTCTCCAACCAGTCCGTAGCGTTGTTTCTTGAGTCTCCAGTGCCTTGGGATTTCCATAAATAGCTTCCTTTCTACAAAGCTTATTCTATGGAAGGAAACTCTCAAAGACTCTCAGGCTTCTTTTCACAAGTGCAAACGGGATACGGCTAGTCCTTTTGGGTGAGGAAATGGAGGAGAATCAGGCCCAGGCCCAGGAAGAGCGGCACGAAGCCTCCCAGCATCCAGGGTCCGAGATGGAGCGGATAATCCTCGCCCGCCGAAAAGCCGATCGGATAGAGTCCCAGGGACAGGGCGACCCCCAGCGCGGTGGTCAGGATTCCCCAGCGCAGAAATCCACTGCTCGTCTTTTGTTCGGGGCGCGGGAGGCCTTTCTCGGCGAGCATGATCGTTTCCTTATAATTCAGGTAACGTATGAATGCGATAAAGCCCAGGCTGATTGCAAGCGCCCCGCTGAGACCCAGACATAGGGAAAGGTCGCTCATTTGGCCTCCTTTCCCATCGATGATAGCATAACCCCGAAGGGTTTCGCCTTCGGCTCAGAATGACATAATAGGAAGAAAACCATACTATAATGACGGCTTGTCAGAGCCTCTGCCCTCATGAAAATTCTGTTGATCAACCAGTCCTTCGTCCCACCTGCTGAGCCGGGACATACGCGTCATTTCGAGATGGCGCAGTATTTACGCAAGTGCGGACATGAAATGGCGATCGTCGCCAGCGATTCGAATTACCAGACCGGCCTGCGTACCGTCGAGCGGAAAGGTTTGTACGTGGAACAGACGATCGAGGGGATCCGCGTGCTGCGTGCCTACAGCGCCCAGACGTTACATCGCAGCTACTTCTGGCGCGCGATTTCGTTCTTTAGTTTCATGTTCAGTTCTGTCTGGGCGGCTTTACAGGTCAGGGATGTGGACCTGGTCATGGGAACCACGCCGCCGATCTTCCAGTCCGTCTCGGCCTGGTTTGTGGCGTTCGCCCGCAGGAAGCCTTTTTTACTGGAGGTGCGCGATCTGTGGCCCGAGTTCGCCATCAGCATGGGTGTGATCAGGAATCCCGTTGTCATCACGCTTGCCCACTGGCTCGAAAAATTTTTGTACGCGCGCGCCGCGCATATCCTGGTCAATTCACCGGCGTACAAGGAGCATCTGGTTGCCAAGGGTGTGCCTGATACAAAGATCACTTTCATCTCCTACGGCACGGACATCGACATGTTCAACCCGAATGTGGACGGCTCCTCCGTCCGTGAGAAGCTGGGGCTGAAGGATAAATTCATGGTCCTGTACGCGGGCGCCATGGGACAGGCGCACGATCTCTACACCGTGTTGCGCGCCGCCAAACGCCTGAACGACCAGCGAAGCAGTCCTGTGGACGAATCTCATATCCAATTTGTCTTTTTCGGCGCTGGCAAGGAGCGCTCCAACCTGGAAGCGGAAGCGGGAAGGCTGGGGTTGAAGAACGTCCTGTTTGCCGGGATCTGCCCGAAAAAGGACATGCCCGCCGTGATCGCCTCGGCGGATGTGTGTCTTGCCATCCTTCAAAATCTCGCGATGTTCCGCACGACCTATCCAAACAAAGTCTTCGACTACATGGCGTCTGCGCGCCCGACTGTGCTGGTCATCGATGGCGTCGTGCGCGCGGTGATCGAGGCTTCGCATGGGGGCGTCTTCGTCGAGCCGGGGAATGACGAGTTGCTTGCAAAAACGATCCTTGAACTTTCCAGGGATCCAGGGCGGGTGAAGCAAATGGGCGAGAACGCGCGTGCCTACCTGGTGAAGAACCTCGACCGGCGCGACAAACTGGCTGAAACATTGCAGTTGCTCGAAAGACTGGCAGGCAGGTGATTTTTCTCGTTTACAATCATTCCAATGACTGCCATCGCCGTCTTCCTCCTCCTCACGCTTCTTTCCTACGTCAGCGTCGCTTACATTCGCCGACTGGCGTTGCGCTACAACATTCTTGACAATCCGAACGAGCGTAGTTCGCATTCCATCCCGATGCCGCAAGGGGGCGGATTGGCGATTGTCATCCTTGTCTTGATTACCAGTATAGTATTTGCAGATCAAACGCAAGTGAACCGGAGTCTCATTTATATTGTTCTCGGCGCGATCCTTGCGCTGGTCGGATGGCGTGATGACCTTTTGTCGTTATCCCCGTACTACCGTTTTGCGGTGCAGGGACTGGTCGCGGTCATATCCATTCTTGCGATGGGGTATTTCAGGATCGTCAGGGTCCCACTGATCGGCGAGCTTGATCTTGGTGTGGTAGGCATTCTCATCACTTTCTTCTGGATCATCGGCATGATCAACGCCTATAACTTTATGGACGGGATCGATGGGATGGCAGGCGGCGTGGCGGTGGTTGCCGGTCTGGGCTGGATGATCCTCTCGGCAAACGTGCAGAACGCGTTCGTCTTCTGGGTGGCATTAGCCATTGCCGCGACCAGTTTAGGTTTTCTCGGGCACAACTGGCCGCCCGCCAGGATTTTCATGGGCGATGTTGCCAGCACCTTTCTCGGCTATAGCTTTGCGGTCCTGCCGCTGATCTCTGCCAGTCAGACCGGCGACGCGCTGACGGTGGGCACCCTGCTGATGTGGATGGTCATCATGGACACGTTCATGACCTTCCTGCGGCGCCTGGTCAGAGGGGAGAATGTGTTCTCCGGTCACCGTTCGTTTCTCTTTCACCAGTTGGTGGCAGGAGGCTACAAACATGGCGCGATCAGCGCCCTGTACATCTTTCTGACGGCTTTGGCGGTCCTGCTTTCCTACGAGTGGTCGCATGGCGACGGGGTCGCGCCGCTGCTCATCTTCATCGGGCTGCCGCTGATCTGGATCCTGCTGTCCCTCCACGCGGCTCGGTTGCAACGTGCTCAATAATTTTCGAAACCTCAACTCCCTTTATCAATCCCTCGGCGCGCGCTGGCTGGCGTTTCGCCTCGGTTATGCCCTGCGCATGCGGACAGGCCTCATTCGCAAACAAGTTCCCTCGTACCGCTGGCAGGACCGTCCGCTCGCGACGTGGCTGAAGAAAGGCGTCCCTTCGCAGCCGGAAGCCTATGCCCGGTGGCGGAGACAGTCTCCTCGAAAGTTCTTTTTTGAACCCTCTCGCGCTGAGCGAAGTAGCGCCCTGCGCCACGGAGACGAAGCGCCGTGGGACCCTCAGCTTGCTGCGGCGGAAGCGGAACGTGTGCTGAGCGGCGAACTCAAATACTTTGCGCACAAATTTGTCAAAACCGGATTTCCACCCGACTGGCAGCGCGATCCTGTCTCGGGGATCGAATTGGATTCGGGGAAGCATTGGTCTGAAATTTCCAATGAAGGGGCTGTGGACATTAAGTTCATCTGGGAAGCCAGCCGGTTCAGCATGGTCTATACACTCGTCCGCGCGGCTGCGTTCACGCGGGACGAGAGGCTGGCTGAGGCGTTCTGGGAGCTGATCCAGGCCTGGGCCGAGTCCAACCCTCCCAACACGGGACCCAACTGGATGGACGGTCAGGAGGCGGCGCTGCGTCTCATGGCATGGACATTTGGCTTCCATGCGTTCATGGATTCCCCGTCCACAACTCCTGAGCGGATCGCGCAATTCACCGTCATGGTCGCGGCGCATGCCGAGCGGATCTACAAAAATATCGATTATGCCATTTCGACGCACAGCAATCACACGATCAGTGAAGCATTTGGGTTATGGCTGGTTGGAATGCTCTTCCCTGAATTGAAAGGGGCAGAAAAATATTTCTCGTTCGGACGCAGACTGCTCGAACAGGAAGCGCTTGCGCAGATATTTCCGGATGGCAGTTATTCGATGCATTCCATAAATTACCATCGTTTTATCCTGCATATTTACTTTTATGCGCTCCGGTTGGGAGAGTTGAACGGCTCCCCGTTTTCGGAAGCATTGCAGGAAAGACTCGCCAAATCTGTGGAATATCTCGCTCGATTGATCGACTCTGAAACGGGACAGATGCCTGTCTACGGCTCGAACGACGGCGCGCTCGTTTTGCCGTTGAACAATTGCGACTTCACTGACTATCGTCCATTGCTGCAGTTGGGTTCCTGCCTGATGAAAAAGGAATTGTTGTTCGAGCCCGGTCCATGGGATGAAGATCTGTCTTGGTTCTATGGCGGAGAATTTACCGCAAAGCACGCGAAGAGCGCAAAGGAAAAAACAAGCCTTAGCGACCTTAGCGATCTTCGCGGTGAATCATTCCCCGATAGTGGAATATACCTCCTCCGCGGTGTGAACAGCAAAGCCATCCTCCGCTGCGTGGACTTCCGCTCGCGCCCCTCGCATGCCGATCAGCTTCATGTGGATCTGTGGCGAGGCGGGATAAACATTGCCTGCGATGCCGGGACGTATTTATACAGCGGCCCAGGCATCTGGCGGAACGGGCTGGCGCATACTTCGGTACACAACACAGTTGTTGTCGATCGCCAGGATCAAATGAAGATGGTCAGCCGCTTCATTTGGACGAATTGGGCGAAGGGGAAAGTCCTCCGGCACGATGACAAAGTCTGGCAGGGCGAGCAGGATGGATACCAGCGGCTGGCAGATCCGGTCCATCACAAGCGCACGGTGCTTTCCCTGGGCGAGGATCGCTGGCTGGTCGTGGATCACCTCGCGGGTAAACAAGTACATCATTATTCGCTTCACTGGCTGCTTTGTGATGGAGAATATGGAGTCCAGGAGCTCGCTCCTGGGAATTTTGGAATAAAACTTGATAGTTCAGACAGCGAGCTGCCCGACTCTAAAGTCTTCGTCCAAATGGGTTTGCTGGAAGGGACTGGCAACTTCTCCGTTGTGCGCGCAGATGGAAACAGCACGCGCGGCTGGCGCTCCCGCTATTATGGGCAGAAGGAACCGGCAGTTTCTTTGATGCTTGAAACCGATCGACCCCGGGTCTGCTTTTGGTCCTATTTTGGTTTCGAAAGCGACTCGCTTGAATTGATGGAGAGATCCATGACCATCGCTTCAAAAGATTGGAGCGTAACCATTAATCTTGACGAGTTCAATAAGAGCCTATCCGTAAAATAACCAGAACATGTCATTCTGAGCGACTGCAAGGAGCGAAGAATCTCATTTGCAACCCAAATTACGCTTGAAAACGAGATTCTTCGTCGCTCCGCTCTCAGAATGACATGATGGTTATGAATTTACGGATAGACACTAAGTAACTGATGTTACGCAGGCAAAGTACCTTCACCACAGAGAGCACACACCTGCCCCGGGTGCAGGTGCCGGGGGAGTCCGCAGAGATTTTTAAAGGGTTTTCTCTGTGTTCCACCTGCACTTGCATGCAGGTGCAAGTGTCAGTGCGCTCCGTGGTGAAACTGCGTAAGGTGAGTAAGTAAGTCACTGCCGCTACTCCTTGGAACTGCTAGACAGCCTCCCCAAAGCAGTCGGACAGTAAAAGCTGCAGGCGGCGTTCGAGCATGCTGAACGAGTAATAGCGCCGCGCCAGTTCATAGTTGTGCTCGCATTGTTTGCGGGCTTCCTCCGGGTGGGTGAGAATATAACGTGCCTGTTCGAGCGTCTTCTCACTGATGAAACCGTCGAATTCGATCACCTGAAATCCCTTGGGCTTGATATCCGCCTCGTAAATCGAATAGTTGTTGAGCATCAGCGGGCGCTGATAGTAGATCGCTTCGAGGAAGGCGTTGCCGAACCCCTCGATGGATGAAGGATATGTGACTAAGTCGGCCTGTGGATAGATATCCCCCAGCGTGTAGATTTTCCTGCCATCCGGGGTCATGCCCCGCGCCTCGCCGACAATCGCTGACTCAAAGTTAACTTTGACCTCCAGTAAGGCTGCAAACTGCCGTATGCGTTTTTCATAGTCTGTGCCCTCATCGCCGGCCGCATGTGAGATGACGAGTTCGGCAGGCAGCCCGAGGCGGCGGGTCAACTCGATGGCGTGTTCGATGCCCTTGCGCTGGATGATACGCGTCGGCTGCAGGATCAGGTATTGACCGGGTTCCAGACCCAGGTCTGTGCGCGCCGTCAGGGTGTAATCATCCAGGGGCGGCGGGATGGAATTAAAGTCCATGACATTGGGGATCACCATTGCGGCAATGCCGAGCCGTGAAGCCAGTTGATGGGACTGCATCGAGTTGATGACCACATGTCGGATCGAGGGCAGGGTGGGCGGGAAGGCTGTCGCAAGATGATCGCACACGCTGTTGTTCATGAAGCGCTGGCGCTCCCAGTGGAAATCATGATGATGTGCAATGACCGGGTAGCCCGTTTCGGCGATGAACTCAGTCAGCGCCAGCCCGAGCGGCAGGTTGACTGGAATGGTGAGCGCGTTCTCGATAATGAGCGCTTCGAGACGGAACTGGTGCGCGAACTTGTAGAGATGCTCCTTGAAGTAGTCCTTCAATTCCTGAATTTGCTTGGTGACACGCGCCGGACGGATGTAAACGGAGAAGAAATCCTGATGCAGGGACTCGATCTCCGGATGTGCCCTGCGCTCCTCATGCATATGTCCCCAGGTCCCGGCATAGACGGTCTGGTTGATCGCGTCAATAGCAGGATGCCGGTAAAAAGCCTCAGGAACAACATAGCTTTTTTCCTGGGGGCGGTCACATTGACCGCAGAAGTAAAAACACTCATGGTCCATCCGTTCGATGACGGTTGCCCATTTGGCAGTTTCGAGCGAAACCCCGTCGGTACCGGCAAAGCGTGTAGAGATAAATCCGATGCGCCGTGAGGGTGTCATAGCTTGTCTCCTTATCCATGGAACTTTTGGCAGCCCAATGAGTACCCTGCTGCCAACTTTTTATACCATAAAGAAAACGGCTCGTGAGTTTCTCACGAACCGTATCGTTAATTTCGATGGGCGTCAGATCGATCGCGGAATAACGTTTAACTATGCCTTCGCTGCGGCTTCCTGCTCGCGCAATTTCTCGGTCGCACGGAAATATTTCAGGAATCGCATCGAGTTGCTGTCTTTGCCGAGCAGCAAATCTGCCGCGCGGACTGTGCTGCCCAGCTTGACCGGGTCGGTGATCGAGCAGGTCGCGCCGGCCTGCATCACCAGCGCCAGGAACGCGCTGTTGATCGACGGGCGGTCCGGCAAACCAAAGGAAACGTTGCTCGCGCCCACACTGATGTTGACGCCATATTCCTTCCTGACCAGTTCGATGGTTTTCAACGTCACTGTCGCAGCATTGCTGTTGTGTCCCACCGTCAGCACCAGCGGATCGACGATGATGTCTTCCGCAGGGATGCCCAACGTCGCGGCGCGCTCGATGATCTTTCCTGCCGCGGCCAGTCGTCCCTCGGCCGTCTCCGGGATGCCCTCCTCGCCGATGGTCAGGGCGATCACTGCCGCGCCTCGCTCTCTGACGATGGGCAGGACCGCGGCAAGCTGCTTCTCCTCGCCATTGACCGAGTTGACCAGCGGCTTCCCGGGAGCGCACCGGAGTCCGGCTTCCAGGATTGCAGGATCGCCGGAATCGATACACAACGGTACATCCACAACCGACAGGACCGCCTCGACGACTTTCGGCATCATCGCCACTTCGTCAATTCCCGGATGCCCCACGTTCACATCCAGCGCATCTGCGCCCCAGTCGACCTGCCGCTTTGCCAGTTGCTTGACATAATCAAAATTCTGTTCCACCAGCGCCTGTCCGAGTTTTTTCAAGCCGGTGGGATTCAACTTCTCCCCGATCATGACGAACGGTCTGTCCGCCCCAATGACCACTTCCTTGGTGTTACTTTTCAATAGGGTGTGCATTGCTTTGCTCCTGCGATGTGTGCTCGAAATCCTTGGGTGTCAATCCTGCTTCGCTGACGATGCGCGGGACGATTTCGTCCCAGGCAACCGGCATCAGATGGATACCATGAATGCCCTGTCCGTGATATGCCTTGATTTTGCTAATCAATTCTAACGCAATTTGTACACCTTCTTCTGTCGCGTTGCCGGCTGCGTTGGCTGCACTCATGCGCTGCAGGATGCTCTCCGGCACGTAAACCCCGGGAACTTCCTTCAGCATGGTTGCCATTTTCAGGCTCTTGATCGGCGTGATCCCGATCAGGATGTAGACTTTATCCAGGACGTTGCGCTTTGCCAGTTCGTTGAGCCAGGTTTCCATCCCGGGGATGTCGAAGACCAGGTTGGTCTGGAAGAACTGCGCGCCCGCGTGGACCTTCTTCTGTTCGCGCAGCGCCTGGAATTTTGGACTGGAGGCAAACGGCGAGGCTGCCGCGCCCAGGAACAGTTTCGGCGGACACTTGATCTCGCGTCCATCGAGGTATTTGCCCTCGTCGCGCATGCGGCGCAGGATCCACAGCATTTGGACGGCGTCGAGATCGTTGATCTCCATCTTTTCACGCGGCGGGGGGGAGAGTCGCGCACTGTCGCCGCTGATGCAAAGGATGTTGCGGATGCCGAGGACGGCGGCGCCGATGACCTCGCTTTGGAAATTGCTGCGCGAACGATTGCGCGCCGAGATCTGCAGGACGGGTTCGGCGCCGTGCGCCACCGCAATCTGACCGCAGGCCCAGGAGGTCATGCGCGGCGTGGCGGAGGCGTTGTCCGTAAAGTTGAGTCCCGAAACATAACTCCTGGTCGCCTCGATGTGCCGGATCATTTTGTCGGTCTTGCAGGATAGTGGAGGCGTGATCTCGCTGGTCACGACAAACTCACCGAGGCGCAATCTCCGCTCCAGGGTTGACACGGGTTCCGCCGGGACAGGCGGATGATAGACTCGGTCGCCCTGCCACCAGTCCGGCTGGCGGACCGGGCGGAAGATCCCGTCCCAGGTTGCCGTGCGCGTCTCGGCGGAGCGGGAGAGGAGTCCACCGGCTGCTTTTTTTACGCCGATCTTTGCAACCTGTCTCAGAACGTCCCGCCAGGTATCCGTTCCCACTTTTTCCCAGTCGAGCGGGGGAAGCACTTCGAGTAAATTGTCCTCGCGCCCCATTCGGAAAGAGCGTTCATAGATCTTGTACCATATGCAGGGTCGGGTGTCGTCCACGTAACAATGCTCGGGCGTCGAGCCGCCGCAGGGACCGTTCCGCAAACCCTTTGGGCACTCCATCGGGCAAATGAAGGCCGTCTCCTGCAGCAGACAGTTCCCGCACATGCGGCAGCCAAACAGCGGACCCTTCACACTGTATTCCAGCAGTTCCAGGAGGCGGTCCACAAATCTATCCCGCTTGAAGGGAGAGTACGCGGGCTGCCATCTTCGACCAGGGGTAAAGCCAGGCATAATTACTCCAAGTTGTACAATGTCTATATTACTATAACTAGAGTTATCTCAAGAATGTCATCCTGAGCGAAGCGGGCGCATGTGCCCTGCGAAGCGAAGGATCCCGCCGCAAAGCGGCGGAGACTCTTCGGTCGCAACAAACGCTCCCTCAGAGTGACATGATGATTTTGAGATGACTTGTAATCATTTTAGCCACTTTTCGAGTGTGCAATAGTGTCTTTCTGCCCACGGTTAATGAAATTTGTAATGATTTATGCGAGTAGGGGCGACGCATGCGTCACCCCTGCCTGTGGCAGATTTCCCTTTTTGTCGTTGTATTCAATAGGACATAGTAATCAGACTGTGTTTATGCTAAGATAACGTGGGAAAGAATGGCAGTTTAGGATTAAAAATTTATGATTGTGGGTATGCATCCGATGGAGGAGTATGCAAGTCAACCTGGAAGAAAAACCAAAGACCTATGTTGTGATCAATCCTGTGGCGGGGCTTTCGCAGCTCGAAGTTGTTCGTGAAAGAATCCAGGCGGCGTTGCAGGAACGCGATATCCCCTGCGAAATCTATGAAACGACCGGCAAAGAGGATCTCAGGCAGATGATCCGCGAGACGGTTCAGCAGGGGTATAAGCTTTTCATCTCTGCGGGTGGGGATGGCACCCTTTCGGCAGTCGTCGATGGCCTGGTGGGGACGCAGGCACCGCTGGTCATTATCCCGACCGGCACCTGGAATGCCCTGGCGCGCGCCCTGGATATTCCCCTGCAACTCGAGCAGGCGGTGGATCTGCTGTTTCAGGAACATACTATTCAGACCATCGATGCCATGCAGGTGGACAAGAACTATTTTGTTTTGAGCATCAGTGCCGGGGCAGGTTCGTTGACGATGAAGGGAGTGGAACGGGAAGAGAAGCGGCGCTGGGGCAGGCTGGCGGATTTAAGAAGCGCCATCTCGCAATTATTGAGGTTTCGGTCTTATCGTTTCGAGGTCAGGATCGACGGCAAGTCTTCGAGGTTCCGCGCCTCCGAACTGATGATTGCCAACAGCTCCATCCTGGGGATCAAGGCACTGCAGCTCGATCCAAACATCCGCATGGATGACGGCAAGCTGAATGTCTGTCGCATTTCCGGGAAGAGCGTCTGGGATTATCTCGGGCTGGCAGTGAAGATGCTGGCGGGCGGGCAGAAGAGGAATTGGAACATGGTATGCCTGGAGGCTCTGGAAGAAGTCGAGATCCACTGCAGGCAAAACCTGCCCGTGCAGGGCGACGGTGATTTGATCGGTCGTCTGCCGATTACAGTGAAGATCCGCCCAAAAGCCATCCGAATTGTGACACCCCTGCGCGCAGAAGTGTAATCGTTTAATCCAGCCCTTGCAGGATGTGACTGACCGCCGTGGAGGCGGGCCCGCCCAGGGATTGGATCAGGGCGGTTTTTGCATTCGGGACCTGGTTCGTCTCTGCCTGGCCCCGCAGCTGGATCGCCGCTTCGACAGCCTGGTACACGCCTGCCGCGCCTCCGGGGAAGCCGCGCGCTTTCATGCCGCCCATCGTGGCGCAGGGGATTTTTCCTTTCAGGCTGATCCCGCCATCCTCGGCGAGCTTCCAGGCCTGACCTTTCATGGCAAACCCGGCCGCTTCGAGCTGCAGGGCAGCATAAATGCTGAAGACATCGTGATATTCAAAAAGATCGATGTCGTCCACGGTCACTCCGGCCTGCTGCCTGGCTTTGTCCGCGGAGACCTGGGCAGTGTCGAAGGCCAACATATCCTTGCGATCGTGCAGGGCGAGCGTATCCACTGTGGAGGCGGAGCCGGAAACCTTCACGAGCGGATGAGAATAGTTTGATGGAAGCAGGTCGCGGCGCGTCAGAACGAGCGCGGCAGCGCCATCCGCATTGGGAGCCATGTCGAACATGTTGAGCGGATCGCTGACCATTTCGGCTTTGGCATACGTCTCGGGTTTGATCGCTTTGCGATACATGGCGCATGGATTGCCGGCGCCGTTCGCGTGCGCGGTCAGGGCAAAGCCCGCGAACCCGTGGGCAGGCACCACATAGTCATGCATGTAACGCTTCATCAGGAGGGCGGCTTGCGCGGCAAGGGTCATGCCCTGAACGGCTTCGAAATCGGCGTCGCTGGTCGTCGCAAGCGCGCTATCCACGTCTGCGCCGATCTTGTCTGTGAACTTCTCCACGCCAACGACGAGCGCCACGTCCACCAGGCCGCTGGCGACCGCGAGATAGCCCTGTCGCAGCGCCGCGCCACCCGAGGCGCCCGCGGCTTCGATGGTTACAGCTTCGATGCCGAGCAGGCCCGCGTAATCCGCGAGCAGCACGCCGAGATGCGCCTGGTTGGAAAGATTGGGCGCGAGCATGTTGCCCACAAACAAGGATTGCGGCCTCAGCCCCCCCGAATCTTTCACTGCGGCCTGAATGGCATGGATGGCAAGGTCGCGCAGACCAAGCTCCCAATGTTCGCCAACTTCCGTTTGTCCGATGCCTGCGATAACAACTTCTGTCATAAATAGTTTCCTGATCTTGTTGATTTGCAAATACGATATTCGAAACTCGGAATTCGGGAGTCGTGAATTGGAAGAGCCAAGTTCCGATTCCCGAATACCGATCCCCGTCTACCAAATACTCTTCAAGAACTTCAATTTCTCGACCACCTGGTAACTCCCGCCGCCTTCGTGGCCGTTGTAGGGATAGACCTTGATCTCTTTTTCGCCAGCCCAGTGATTGTATGCCGCGAACACGGTCGAAGGCGGGCAGATCTGGTCCATGAGCGCCACGGAGAAAAGGGTTTTTGCCTTCGCACGGGCGGAGAGGTTGACGCCGTCGAAATAAGATAACGTCTTGAAAACAGTTTCCACTTTATCGCGATGCGTGTTCAGGAAGTCGACGATCTCTTTGTACGGATAGCTGTCCACGATTTCGGTTGCGCGGCGGTAGTGACAGAGGAACGGCACATCGGGCATGGCGGCAACCACGTCCGGGACGAGTCCCGCTGCAGCGATGGTGATCCCGCCGCCCTGCGAGCCGCCGGTCACGGCGATGCGCGCGGCGTCGATTTCCGGGTGGCTGCGCGCCGCGTCGATGGCGCGGACAGCATCGGTGAAGACGCGGCGGTAGAAGTAATGTTTGGGGTCGAGGATGCCCTTGGTCATGCTGCCGGGCGAATGCGGATTGCCGCCCTCGGCATACAGGTCAGGAGTCTCGCCGGGGGACCAGTTGCTGCCCTGCCCGCGCGTGTCCATGACGAAA
Organism: Anaerolineales bacterium; assembly: GCA_016932715.1. Lineage (GTDB taxonomy): Bacteria > Chloroflexota > Anaerolineae > Anaerolineales > Villigracilaceae > Defluviilinea. Next base: position 2,249 of record JAFGCG010000147.1, on the reverse strand, counting down.
TGGGCATAGCCGGCGCTTGCCCACAGCAGCCATTCGATGGCGAAGTTGCGCCCGCCGCCGTAGCCGATGAATTCGACCACGCAGGGCAATTTTCCGGCGCGTTGCCTGGGGAGGAGCAGCCAGCCTTTGATGGGCTGTCCGCCGAAGCCTGCGAACGTGACGTCGAAGGTTTCCTGCGCGACGAGACCATAATCTATTTTTTCGAAGGTTGCGTTCAGTGGGAAGGAGCGTGCTTCATCCAGTGTGGACTTCCAGAACGCATCGAAATCTGCGGGTTCGTCCCGTTCCGGACGGTAGGTCTTGAGTTCGTTGAGAGGGAGGTCGAAGAATGCCATGATAGGTCCTATGTATACAGGTAGTCAAGTACACAGGTATACGTGTATACCTGTGTACGTTTTTACTTCATTGTCAGCTTGCCGCGATAGCGCGCGTACGTCGCGTAATCGATCTCCGTTCGCCGTGCAATGTAGTCCTGCGTTTTGGTCGCGAGACCGGCACGCTCGGTCACCTTGTCCGTGACGGTGATGTCGAAGGCGTCGGACCCTGCTCCGGAGCCGAAAGAGACCATTAAAATGCGATCCCCGGGTTGGGCCTGGTCGAAGATCGCGGTCAATCCGATCACAGCCGCGCCCGCGTAGGTGTTTCCGATCACCGGGACCAGGAGGCCGGGCGCGATCTGTTCCATCGAAAACCCGAGCTGGGAGGCAACGCGCTGCGGGAACTTGGTGTTCGGCTGGTGGAAGACCGCCCACTTGTAATCCCTGGCGGTGGTGCCGGAGGCTTCCATGAGATGTGTCCCGGCTTCGGTGATGTGCTTGAAATAGGCAGGCTCGCCTGTGAAGCGCATGCCATGCTCGGGATACTTTTGATATTCACGCCGCCAGAAATCGGGCGTGTCGGTGACGTAGGAATACGCCGAGTTGATGACCGCCAGCGACTCTTCCGCGGGACCGACGACGAACGCAGCCCCGCCTGCGCCCGCGGTGTATTCGAGGGCGTCGCCGGGTTTGCCCTGGGCGGTGTCCATGCCGATCGCCATGGCATAGCGGCCCATGCTCGAGCCGACGATGCCCATCGCGGCGACCATCGCTTCGGTGCCCGCTTTGCAGGCGAATTCCCAGTCCGCGGCTTGCGTGTTGGGCGCCGCACCGATCGCTTCCGCGACGACAGTGGAGGTGGGTTTGACCGCGTACGGATGCGACTCCGACCCGACCCAGACCGCCCGAATTTCGGTCGGGTCGATCCGGGCGCGTTTCATCGCGTTGCGCGCTGCCTCGATGGACATCGTGATCACGTCTTCATCGAGCCCGGGGACGGCTTTCTCCTTGATGGGGAGTCCGCCTTTGCCTTCCGTCCAGACGCGCGCGACTTCCTTCGCGGGCAGGCGGAAGCGCGGCACGTAGGCACCATATCCGACGATGCCGACGGGCTTGGAGGGCTTGAGGAGAGTGGGGGAGTGAGGGTGAGGGGTTGTCATATAATTTTCCTAATGTTAATTATTGTGAAATTTTGCCATTACATATCGTATAAAACAGATCCAATCAAAAGTACGAGCATTCCTAAGGCAACCGATGCCAATAAATAGATAACTAAGAGGATAATTCCATTTGCCCTTATTATCTTCTCTTTAGAAACAATTAACGAGCCAATAATCGCAGGTATAAAACCCGATGTCAAGAAGAAAATGATTACGAGCCCACGAGAGGGTATGTCTAAATTTTGTAAAAGGATCATTGCCAAAAAACCTGGGGCGAGCAATGTAGCCATTAAAAACCTTGATTTTGTGCCCAGTGTATTAAATACAAAAAATAAAATTATGAAAAAAAGGATTCCAATAAGTGCCCCTGCTATAGTGCGTGGCAATCCAAACAAATTTGTTTCAGGAGTTGACACGTTACTTTCTGGGTTTAAAGAAGATTCATTCATGTTTTTATTTGCGTATCTCAAAACGCCGGTGTCAAACCTGTCTGCTTGAAATCTCTGCAACTTATTGGCGGACTAAAGTCCTGCCTCAGCGCCTGGAAGTCCTGCGGGCTACCATTTGCGTGGCATGTCGCCTTTCTCAATTTCATTCTTCGCTCTTGCAAGCGTTTTGTTCCACATCTCCAGTGTTTCTTGTCCAATCCGCGCTGCTTCTTTTGTGACCTCTTCTAAATTCACATCTTGATTACCTTACACTTTCAAAATCCGGACGCTGACTCACGCTGAAAACGCAGTTTTTTGTCTTGAATCAGCGAAAATCAGTGTTT
>JAFGCG010000016.1 GCA_016932715.1 Anaerolineales bacterium | reverse complement strand
GTCTTCACCGATACGGCAGTTCCCACCAACACGTTCATCTGGCTGCCTCTGCCGGCAACCAACACGCCCAAACCCGGTGGAGGTGAACCAGCCAATACGGCGACGAATACTCCCGTCCCGAGCGCCGATCTGTGGATCACGAACGACGATGGGCAGAGCATGTATGCCCCAGGGGACACATTGAACTATGTAGTGACGGTCACAAATGACGGTCCGGCCGCCGTCGACGGTGCCATCGTCACGAACACATTCACCGGTGGAGTGATCTCGACGATCGATTGGAACTGCGCCGGTGCAGCCTGCCCCACCGCGGCTGGATCTGGCGACATCAACGAGGTACTTAACAATTTGCCCAGCAGCGATACGGTTACCTATACCATTGCCGTCGTCCTCTTCAATACCACTGGCGGCAACGTGGCAAGCGCAGCCTCTGTCAGCCTGCCGGGCGGCTATACAGACCCGGGACCGCTGCCCAATAGCGCTAACGACTCGGACGCCCCACTAGTCGGAACAACAGGACCGGACTGCTCGGGTCCGATGGACCCCGACTGTCTATATGATTTGCCCGCGCCCAATTCGCTAACGATTTACGTCAGCATAGTGGCCGATGGCGATGTCGGCACCTGGGACCTTGTCTACTATGAGCGACCACATACTGCACCTGCTGGTATTTATCTCGATGTGGTCCGAATCGAGATCTCGGATGGGACCAACACGTATACGGTCTTCGAATGGGGCGATGGCAACCCCAACCCTAATACGAACATCGCGAGCGTCCCTGTTCCCCCCGAAGATGACAACACGTTTATCGGTGCCGGTTCCCTATACAATGGAAGCGGAGTAGCCATCGACATCGATCATCCTGCGCTTGGCATCCCATCCGGTACAACATACACCCAAATCATCATTACGGCTCTTGACGGCGGTCCTCCCGATGATGGCAACTGCGGCATAGACGGAATCGAAGTTTTGCCGTAAACAAGGATAAAATCAAAGTCTATATCGGCAAAAGGGTCCCTGAAGGCATCCGCCGCAGGAACATCTGATCCTGTCTCGGTGCGCTTGCCGGTCGATGGAGCCATCTACAATGTCAACACCTGAGAAGCCAGAGTCTGAGGAAGCAAAGCCTGAGCGCGAGCGCAAGGATTGGCTGGTCGTTCTCCTGATCCTTCTGTTGGGATTCCTGTGTGTGATCGTCGCAGGCCAACGGGCATTGCTCTTCTCCCCCACCTGGACACTGCCCGCCGGGATGGAATCCAACCTCGACCCGAACAGCGACTTCCTGACCAAGCCGGGCGGATTCGTCGAGCCGGTCGACGCTGCCATTCTGACGCAGCCCGCCTGGGTGCAGGTCTTCCTCACCCCGGGCGCCTCCTTCGTCACCGGGACCGCGCCTCCCGCCGGGTCAGGCAGCATCGTCCCGACACAGGGGACAACCGCTGTGCCGACGAATACGATCCCGGTCTTCACCGATACGGCAGTTCCCACCAACACCTTCATCTGGCTGCCCCCTCCGCCTGCGACGAATACCAGGAGGCCGCCACCGGCTGACACGCCAACAAACACGCCTCTCCCAACGATCGATCTGGAAATCAGCATGAGCGATGGAGGGGTGATATATCCGCCGGGCGGCAATCTGATCTACACGATCGTTGTCAACAATAACAGCGCCTATGACGTGACTGGTGCGACGGTGACGGACTCGTTTGGAGCTCAAATTACCGGCGCCAGCTGGACTTGTACGCCGAGCGTTCCTACCGCAACCTGTACAAATGGAGCGGGCAATCCTTTCACCGATACGATCAACCTCCCTGCCGGCAGCTTCGTGACGTATACGGTCACAGCGAATGTTTCACCATACTCGGCAGGTCCTCTCTCCAATACAGCAACGGTCTCTATACTGCCATTTGAAACGGACCCGGGCGACAATACCGTAACCATCTCGACCGCCGGTCCAGGCGGAGGGCCCGGCGGCGATATAAATATAGGCCCACGGGATGGTTCTGTGGATACCTTAGGACCTCCATTTCCAACTTCTTTAACAATGGTGATTCCTCCCATTGTCGCGGATGGTAATGGTGATTATGATCTTGTATATTATGAAATGCAAGCTGCTGGCGCTCCAACTTTTCCTGCAACTAATCCACGCGTAGATCTGGACTGGGTCCAGATCGAGATCAGTGCCGATGGGGTTAGCTGGCAAACAGTGTTCTATTGGGGCGATCCCGGAGGGTCATCGGACGACAACACAAACGTGGCTCTCCCGGTGACTGGTCCGCCCGGTCCAGTCGGTACTTTTTGTGCAACGGAAGTCGACAATTGCCAAATTCCTTTTGCAAGGCTATATAACAACACCGGTATTGCCATCGATATCGATGCGATCGTGCCGCCCGGGAATTACTCCTGGATCCGAATTACATCGCCAGCTGGTCCTGACGGTCCCGATGTGGATGCCATTGAGATTTTGTAGAAAACAAAGGTGAATAGAAATCAGGTGAGAGAAAGAACCTCTCACCTGATTTTTTATGTCGCCCTGAGGGAGCGTTCGCCGCGACCGAAGGGTCTCCGCCGCTGCGCGGCGGGATTCTTCGTGGCGCTGAGGCGCCACTCAGAATGACAGATTACTGCCCGCCCTCCTGTGTCGGCTGAGCGCCATCGGGAGCGGGACCGCGTCCCGGTCCACGGGGAGCGCCGAAGCCCATGCTAAATCCGCCCTTGCTACCCAGGAAGCCCTTGTCGAGGCCCTCGAGCAGCCAGTCCGCGTGCTCCTGGGTGATCTCCCCATCGTCCAGCGCCTGCCGGATGCGCGTGCGCATTTCCGTGTCACGGGCGGTTTGCATCGCAGCCTGCACGTCCGCGAACTCCACGCCCTGCGCTTCGGCGACCTGCTCGAGCGTCTTGCCCTCTTTCAGGGCGGCGGTCAGCTCATCGGTCGTCATGCCGAGGGCTTGCGCGGCAACCTCGAAGCCGGAACCGCCCATCGGTCCGCCGCCGCGCCCGGGACCGCGTCCCTCGACCGGCTGAGGGGGATCGGTCGGACCCTGGGCGAAGGCGCTCGTCGCACCGAGCACCGCGACGACCGCCAGCGCCACCAGTAATCCGCCGGTCAAAACAAGCTTTTTATTTATCATGGTTCTCTCCAGTCTTGTGTTTTGGCTGGACCACATCCAGCCTGCACCTATCGTAGCCGGAGCGTGTGATGTACCTGTCAAAAGCTTGTGGGGAAATTATGTTGATTCCTGCCCGCGCTGAGCGGAGGATCGAGCAGCAAAGCGTATCGAGATCCAAAGACGAAGCGGCGAGCGGCGTCTGCCGGAGCCGGTGTTACCCGCCCAGCCACCTGAATAAACCCTTTTTGGCTGGCGGATTTACCCTGTTGATCGCCTGTGTGACTTCCTCACAAAACTTCTGCGCAGCCGGGTCTGCCCCCATCCCGACGTATCCCCGAATACGATTTTTGTCGTCCCCGATGTATCCGACGATTTCCAAACCGGTATCCTTCGTGAGCGGGGACCTGTAGAATCCGGCTCGAATTTGTTTCAGATCGGCGGCGTTCAACAGAGTTCCAGACTGGTCCCCGTGGTTTACCCAGATCAGCCGCCCGGACGTAAGCAGCATCCCCGTGTAGATCGTCGCATCAGACTTGCCGCTCAGCCAGGAAACCAGTTTACCGGCGCTTTTCCTCCTGGAGAGCGTCTCACAGCATATGAGGGTTTCAGTCTCCGGGTCACCCAGCCTATGCTCGCGGAAATAGCTCCGAACTGCCTGGAGCAGCTCAGGGTGCAGTTGAGTCACAGAACATTCTCGTGTGGTGCGGATGTATTCACTCATGTTTACTTTTTCCGTTTTGATAGCATTTAACGTCTTGTTGCCAATAGTACCGCAGAGTTCTTAAAGTGGATACTGTGGTATTGGCAGGCTAACGGTGTGTGTCTGCGAAGCGCCCCCGAAGGTCCCCTTTAGGGGATAAGGGTACCCGCGGATGTCTCGACGCGGCTGCGCCAGTCGCTAACCAGGCAGGATGAATTATACGGACTTTCCCCCAGGGCAAAGGTACAATCCTGCGAAGCTTCGGGCGGGTTACGCGCGTAGTCCTATTCCCAGACAGGATATCTTTCGCCAGGCTGGCAGAGAGAAGGGAAGCCGGTCAACTCTCCGGCGATGTCCTGATCAGACGTCCCCAGGCACAGCTCATAACGAGATCCACTCCCCGAAATGATTCCATCTCCAGACCGTTTTTCCGAATTAATTGATTACAATCAAGAGCTTGAAGTCCTTTATCAAAGACCGAATGCAATTGATGAGGGTCTATCTCAATCCTGCCGGGAGTTTTTGCTGCCATGTCGAAATCATCCGTTCAAGCTACCCGCGGCCACGGTCTTCTGGAGCCTTTGCTGGCGCACCTGCGCGCCCGGAAGGCAAATAAACTGATTCCCGATCATCTGCGAACGGGACGCATCCTGGATATCGGCTGCGGTTCCTATCCCTATTTTTTGTCACATACCTATTTTGCCGAGAAGTTTGCCGTCGACCAATTGGAGAAGCCCGCAACGGTCTCGAACATCAACTGGCATTCGCTCGATCTCAACTCCGCTCCGGGCCTGCCGTTCGAAGATAGCTACTTCGATCTGGTGACCATGCTGGCGGTGGTCGAACACCTGGCGCCCAACAGCCTGGTGATACTGTTCCAGGAGGTGCACCGCGTCCTGCGCCCGGGCGGGCGGCTGATCATCACCACCCCGGCAGCCTGGTCCGACGGACTGCTGCACCGCATGGCGCGCCTTGGACTGGTCAGCGAGGACGAGATCAATGAACATGTCTATGTGTATACGCTGCCCCTGTTGGGCTGGTACTTTGGCAGGGCGGGCTTCGAGATGACCAAAGTGAAGTTCGGCTACTTCGAGTTCAACCTGAATTTGTGGGCGACCGCCGACCGGTAGGTGAACAGCTGCTTGTTACAGAAGTGCAGCGGAAAGGGTTTGTGCTGCCAGGTTTATTTTTCCTGTGCTAGCCGGATGTTGATATACTATGCAAGATAGATTAGCCAGCCCCTGCAATCCAATTCCTAAATTGATTTGGGGGATTAGTTTGCGGGGAAAATCGCAGTCCAAAGGCAATTAGATTCGATGCAGACGAATCATAGTCAGGCGTCAGAAAAAGCAAGAGATCAGCATGACCAAAAACTGTGTGCCATATCCGCGAAAATCATTGTACTTGGTGCTAACGATCCCAATGATCGCTATCTATCTTGCTATTGCCGTTTTGCTCTGGCAGGTAAATCAGACCTTTTTTATGATCTATCTCAGCCTGTTCCTAATCGTGGTGGTTTCACAAAGCTACGTTTGTGTCTACTGGCAGTGTCCCTACATCGGCAAGTTTGCCCCTTGTGTCGGCGGGTTTTGCCTGCCTTCCAGTCAAGTTGCTCGATTGTTCAAAAATGTCAAAAGATCGGTGGGCAGCTACAACGTTGTCGTCACGCTGGCGTTTGCAGCCTTTTTGGGCATCATCGTTTTGCCGATCTACTTTCTTTATCAACAGGGGATTGTGATTTTGCTCGTCTATCTTGGGATCGTTTTGATCTATGCGGCTAGTTTCTTGTGGTGGATTTGTCCCGTTTGCGGCACTCGACACGTATGTCCGGGTGGACAAACATCTACCAAATTGCGAGAAGCATTCATCCGAAAATGACGTCCAGCTCAAAATAAACCGGACTCGGCTTTCGCCGAGAAGCAAAGCGGCGCGCTTTTGATCGTTTGGATTTGGGCAAAATAGCTTCTGTGGCGCAACCCGCCGAGTCGTTTATGTAAAACGTTGGGCGCTATCATTTTACAAGGGAGAAATCTGATGGAATATACAGTGAGGGATGTGACGATCTACTATGAGATATGCGGCTCAGGTATGCCGGTTTTGATGATTCATGGCTGGAGTCCAGATCACAGGCTGATGAAAGGTTGTATGGAACCTGTCTTTCAATCCATGGATACGCCATGGCAGCGTATCTATTTTGATTTACCAGGCATGGGTAAGACCAAAGGGCAACCCTGGATTACCGGTACCGATCAAATGCTCAGGTTGATCCTTGAGTTTATCGACGGGATCATTCCTAACCAGCATTTTGTCGTTGCGGGCGAATCATACGGTGGCTACCTGGCTAGAGGGATCATCAAAGAGCGCACAGCACTGGTCGATGGGCTGCTGCTAATTTGTCCTGTTGCCATCCAGGAAACCTGCAGCGACCATGCGCCTGCTTTACAGGTACTGGAAAAAGATGAAGCGTTTCTCGCCAGCCTTTCGGAAGAAGACCGGCGGTACTTTGAAGGTATAAACGTGATTCAGAATAAACGGGTTTGGGAGCGATATAGGGAAGATGTCCTGCCGGGCTTGAAGGCGGCTGATTACGCGTTCCTGGAGAAGAATTTAGGGCAACATGTTCCTTACATGGTCAATGTTGATCTGATCGAGAGACCCTACAGGCAACCAACTCTCATGGTGATGGGGAGGCAGGATTCGCTAGTTGGCTATCGCGACCATTGGCAACTCATAGAAAACTATCCCCGAGCTTCCTTTGTGATACTCGATAAAGCCGGGCACAATCTGCAAATTGAACAGGATGTTCTGTTTACTGCGATGGTGAAGGAGTGGTTGGACCGGGTCTTGGCGGAAACTCGTTAGATTTTCCCAATTGGGGCAGATCATGAACATCCAGGAAGTGTTTTGTCATCCTCAAAATGCGCCCCCGCTGCGCGGCTGTTTGAAAACAAAAAGTGGTTAAAAATATTCCCCCAAGTTGCATAAAACTACGAGGGCTTTTATCCTGGCGAAAGGTTGAACGAATCTCGAAGCCCGGACCGGTTGGAAGAGGCGTGGATATTTTGCAGAGTACTGTTACAAAGACTATCCCGATAGCAGGAAAGAGGGTAAAAAGAACTATATACATACAAAATACCAAGCATATATAATAGTATATGTTTGCATCTAATATTATGAATTCCATTAGATAAGTACCAGCCAGCACGAGCCTCATGAATTCATTGTAGCTTACAGAAAGAGGTTGCTATGAAGCAATTACATCAAGGCTTGGACTACCAACTCTATAAGGTTTATCTCTGGGGTGGATTACCGCTGGTCGTTATTTACATTGTTGTGTCTGTCCTCATATTCGATGCGACCCGTCTGCCTGGGCCACAAGCCTTTCTGGTGATACTGGGACCGCTGCTGCTTTGGTTTGCCGGTATTCTGTTGTATTGGTGGTGGGTATTTCTGTTCAAAGGCAACAAGGAACTGGAGGATTGGGTTCAGGGGCAAGGAGATGGTTTTCCTGAAATCAAGTCATTAGAAAGCTGGAGCACTCTGCACAAAGCCATGGCGGTTTTCGGCGGAAGTGCAGATGAGTTGATAAGGAACGCTAAAAGAGCGAACCGCCCTGTAATCGTATGGTATGGCTGCGTCAATCTGCTGGTGATTTGGATTTATGGGTATTTCACTCTAGGTGCTCTGGAAATCCTACCAGCAGAATGGTTCAAATTTATGGTTTATGGGGTATTTGTTTGGATTGGCTTGATGCTTCCGGGGACATATGTGCTTATGACTTGGGGCGGTAAAACTGCGGAGAGGACCTATTTGGCTCCCTTGGGGCTGGCGATAACTAATGTGCCAGGGCTTCAACCAGATCTGGTTGGATTGATTGGAGGGGGGCAGAAGCTGATTCCGGATGGCCCGGCCATCGTCGAGGGAGAACGACATGGACGTTTGGTGCATATCGAAACGATTGATAAACACAGTCTGACAGTAGTGCAGGCCAAGATGCCCGAATTTAAGGTGCAAAGTGACGATGGCAAATTAGTCCCCGACAAAGGGGCACCAGAAGCCGTGGTAAGTGCTCTACGGAGCCTGCGTAAAGCCAAGCGTTGGCAGGGCATAAAAGTAAATGCTGGATCAGAGGGAATCGGTATTCAACGTCAATCGAAGGGCACGAATATGTGGTTATATGATTTGTGGCTGGCTGAGTACCTGTTGGACAAGACCAATGCTGGCTAACAAAGCCTTTCACGCCGCGATGTGGCATAGTAAATCGGAGATCTTCCAGAACGGGATAGATCGTGGTATGAGTGAAGCCAGTCGTTGGGCGAATGCGGTGGTTATTGTCATAACGTGAAATGGGTTTGAGTGCAGATGAAGGGAGTCCTATGGCTCGCAAGATTGGCAATCCCCTGACGAGTCAAAAAGAAATTGCCGCCAACCAGCGGGGGCAAATTACGAAGTACCAGCAATCCAAATTAGGGGGAGTTTTTTGGGACAAGAAACAGTTCTGGTTCGGCATGGTTCTGTTTGGATTGTTCTCCACCATCGGCCCACTGACCGGAGTGGTTTGGATATTGGTATCCGGTCGCTCAGATGCGGATGCTTGGCCGTGGGGACTGCCGTGCGTCTCAGCCAGCTTATTCGTCCTGTGGCTTCTGCCCTCGGCACTGATCTATCTGCGCTGGCGCCGGCTCGAACAAAATCTGGCGCACGAAGCCGTTGCGCAAGGGACGGGTACGGTATCCTGGGAACGGAAACGGTATGTCTTGATGCTCGCCGATGGCAAAAAATTGGATCCGATCTATTCCCCTGATCTCTTGCCGGGGCGCTATCGTTTTTACTATCTCCCCCGCTATCGCTGGCTCCTGACGGCCGAGCCGCTTGAGGAAGTGGCCCAGGCGGATGACCTGGAGCAACTCAATCATCGTCTGGCGCGGGCCAATCATTTCCTGTCCACCGCATTAGACGCCAATCGGGCTGGACATCTGACCGGATCTCAGAGAGTAAGAATTTTGGGACGTTTTGCAGTTTACTTTATTGGCGGTCTTGGCACGCTGGCTCTGTTTAGCGTTTATTACATCCGAACATACGATAATCTCGACGGGTTGTGGGTGTTTCTTACAATCGTGATGGGGATGGTCGTAGCGTCGGCATTTGTGATGCGTAAGAGCCTCAGTTCGATCGTGGATTGCATCCAGGGGCGGGTCATTATCACCGAAGGCGCAGTGAAAAAAGACCAGGAGGTGGCAACGGATAACTCTGTTTCCTATTACTACAAGTTGAACAAGTCCTATTTCTATGTGAACGAGGCTGGTTACGAAGCACTCGTTGCAGGTCCAACATACCGTCTATATCTCCTGCCGCGTAGTCGGAAACTGGTGAATATCGAAGCAATTGCTGATACAACCTGACTGGCAGGTCCATTCGTCATACAAAGGTTGCTTGGCTGAATTCATTCGTGGATTGAGAGTAAAGACCGTCGCGCAGCAAGCTCGTAAGTCCGTCTAACTTCATCGATCCGGTCCACGAGATTTTGACGAATCAAACCAAAGGGAGATAGGATCATGAAAAAGTCAACTCTGTCCGTCCTTATGTCCGTTTTCTTAATAGTTGTGGCGAGCGCGTGTTTTCTCGCTTCCACGCCTGTTCCACCCACTCTTGTGCCATCGGCGCTGCCTCCGACTTCCACACCCGAACCAACGCCTACGCATGAACCAACTTCTACAGCGACTTCCATTCCGCCAACCCCAACAGTTGCGCCTCCTCCTATTTTGACAGACATCTTCGATAACGTCCGCATTGTTTCCATTGATCCATTTGACCAACCCACAAATGCCAATTGGGACCTGTCGAAAGGGGGAGAAATTAATAATGGCGTGCTGGAGGTCGATGAAGCCTCGATAATTCACAGTTCAAATTACAATGAAGGCAATGGCATTGTTGTAAATTTCAAATACACCAAAGACTCAAAACTTACAGCATCATTTCTTCAGACAGACCCTCCCAGGCAGTTTATAGTATCTTTGTCTCGGCATGTTGTAGCGATTGCTCTATTTGAAGGAAGCAAGTGTCTTGAATGCAAGAATAGTCCATTGCGCGGCAACTTGTCTCCGCAACCAGATACGTGGTACTCCTTATTGATGGCAATTGGAAAGAATGGCGATTTAATCGGGGTAATATGGGATCCCGTCGATCCAAGCAAGGTCATAATGGCTAGACGACAAATTGAGAACTGGTCGGGATCAACCTGGAAGTTCTTTCTCTATGCACATGACGGTACAGTCTCATTCGATGACTTCACAGAAATTGAATTCGAGAGTATTAAATAAGGCATATTGTAGTAGCCAAATAAGATCTGCGATATGCGCCCGACACATGCGCTTCGCTCACACACGTGCCTGATTTGCTTAAGTGTCTATCGGTAAATTCGTAACCACCATGTCATTCTGAGGAGCGGAGCGACGAAGAATCTCGTTTTCAAGCGTAATTTGGGTTGCAAATGAGATTCTTCACTCCTTGCAGTCGCTCAGAATGACATGTTCTGGTTATTTTGCGGATAGGCTCTAAGCAAATCACGGGCCGGTGGGATATTTGCCTGTTTATTTTAAATCGTAAAGGTAAAGATAAACCGACGTAGCCGGAACACGATATTCCCTGACCTTCTCCCCCAACCGATTCACATACTCCAGGATAAAGTCCCTCTCATTGAATTCATCCAGCTCATAGACGTGCGAGAAGAGGAACCAGACGCGCTTGCGATTGTCGAGCTGGTCCAATTCGGCATAGTAGGCGTGAGGGTCAGTGGAATGATCGACCCCGATGATGGTGTTTTCCAGTGTCAGCCCATATTTTGGGGCATAAAAGCGGAAGGCGGGACCGGCGTTGTAATAGATATAAATGGTGTCGCCCGGCTTGCTGTATTCACGCAGGTATGCCATGGTAGGCTTGATGTGCTCCCGAGTTTTCGGCCGCACGAATTCAGCGAAGGAAACACTGACGGGGGAGGCGATCAAATAAACGGCCATGACGAGGCGCAATCCATGTGCCAGATACCGATTTTTGACGGGGGCTGCCAATCCATCCACGCCGCCGGCCAGAATCAGAACGAAGAGCGGCATGGCGAACAGCAGCATCCGCCCGACGAGTGAATACTTGTGCAGGGCAGAAGCAGCCAGGGCGAACAACAGCGGCGCAAGGGTCACCGCGCCCAGGCGCCAATCCCGCCGGAAGAGGAAGACGAGACCCGCGCCAAACACCGCCAGTGCGAACAAAGGCATGACCCGCATGCTGAGCGGGTCCTGCAACAGCAAATCCCATGTTTTGGCGAACCAGGCCAGATCCGGCGGCAGCGGCATGAAGCCACTCTGCCAATAATTGAGCAGAAGTTCGCTCCCTGCCAGATGGCGCAGGTTGACCACGTATAGAATCCCCAGGCTTGCACCCCAGGCTACACCACAGAGAGCCGTCCAAAGCAATCTCAGCCTGTCTTTGCCGATCCAGTAGTTGAGGAAGAGAGTTAATCCCACGCCCGCGGCGACGAACACAGCCGGATGCGAGAACCACAAGAGCAGAGTCCCCGCCGCGCCGATCAACAGAAAATCGCGCCCGGCAGCCGGCTTTTGGATCATCCGGAAGAAGAGGAACAAAAGCAGCAGGCTGACGAGCACATCGCCCATGTATTGTTTTGCCTCACTCGTGTAATTGACCAGATACGGCGCGCAGGCAAACAGAGCGACAGCGATGACTGCCCCGGCTTTGTCCAGGTATTGCTGCGAGAGGCTGGCGATCAAAAAGAGAGCCGCACAGCCGGCCAGCAGGGAGAAGAAACGCAGGGCATATTCGGAATCGCCAAGCAGCAGGGTGAAGACTTTGACCGAAAACACATACCCGATCGGAGCACTTTGCCCGTATTCCATGGGCTGCTGAAGGAGACCCGCAAAATTGCGGTGCAGGATGTTCAGCGCCAGCATGGCTTCATCCACCCAGAGGGAGCGATTCGCCAGATATTGTCGGATGCGCAGCAGCACACCGAGCACGAGCAGAACGGCAGTGGCAGCCCGCTCCCACGTGAGGGAGGCTTTCCACGCGCTGAGGCGGTTCATTCGGGTACCACGGCGACAGCCACATCCTGCTTCTCAGAGCGCTTGAGGGAAAAGAAGCGATCCTTGAGATTCAAGATGGGCTTTTCCATCAGGTGATAACTTGCGGCGGCAACCAGGAGCGTGGCCGGAAAAGCGATCAGGACCGTCAGTGCCTTGGCGGTCGGTTCCGGGATTCCGAGATCGCGGACACGGCCCGCAAACCAGATGAGCGGAGCGTGATAGACATACAAACCGTACGAGATCTTCCCCAGGTACTGCATGGGCTTCCAATCCAGAAAACGCAGGAAGGCGCCCTCCTTTGCCACCCTATAAAGCGTGACCGCGAAGAAATAATTCAAGAGTGAATATCCCCAAATGAACTGGTAGCCGTGATCCAGAAAGATGGGAAACCCAAATGCCGAAATCTTGCCGATCTCCCCGGTAGTGAGGTACTGCGTGGTATAGCCGATCAGCGGCAAAACTCCCAGCAGGATAAAGAATTGCAGTCTGGCTTTTGGGATCGGATAGCGGCTGAGATAGGCGCCGAACGCAAATGCGTCGATGTGGCTGAACGGAAGCGGGTAAATGAACCACGAAACCGGGTTCGCCGGGAAAGAGAACTCTCCCGAGCGCTGGATCAAAAAGAATGCCAGGCGGAAGATCGGTCCCAGCACGATAAACGCCAGGAACAACTTCTTCAATACCTTTTCCGGGACGAGCAGGATCAGGAGCGGCCAAAAGATATAGAATTGTTCCTCCACCGATAAAGACCAGAAGTGATCGAGAAAATTCGTGTTCTGGGCGTAGCGTGTGGCAAAGAAGAAATTATAGACGTAAAGAACGGCATAGCGGACCTGTCCTAAAAATATCTTCATGTAGCCCGGTCGATAGGCGATGGAGAGCAGCCAGGTCGCCACCCCGGTCATCAACAACAGGTAGAAATAGTAGAGGGGGAAAATCCGCAGAACGCGCCGGCCGTAGAACTTGGAAAAATATTCCCTGGGCCGCAGGGATTTTTTCATGTCCAGCAGAATCCCGGTGATCAAAAAGCCCGATAGAACAAAAAAGAACTGGACACCCACCCAGCCTATCTGCAAATAATCGGCGTGTAAAGCAAAGACGAGCAAAAAGGCAACTGCGCGGAGGCCATCCAGTCCTGGGATCATAGGAGAGACTCATTGAACTACATTTTGGCACAGTCGTCAAGCAGGCAGATTCGCTCCGAGGGAAGCATACGCACGGAAACGGGATCAGCCCCGGCTGGTGCACGGACGACCAGGAGATTGCAAGGCAGGTGTAACCGATTCGGAGATCATCCATCGTTGTGGAATCCGTTCAACGGGCGTAAAATACACGAGCCGTTAAGCGCGGCAAGGATAAATGATGTTTCTTACGACTGAGAACGATTTAGATTCAACAGAGAG
>JAFGCG010000146.1 GCA_016932715.1 Anaerolineales bacterium | reverse complement strand
TTGGTACCGGGCTTGGACATTGGCTTTGGTCTCCTTGGTCGGAACCAAGTTAACCATGTTCAAGCCCTTTCGTGAACTACTGACAATCATATTTAGCCCTAAGGATATTCCCTTGAGTACCAAAAAATACACGATCCCTTTAACAAATATGCTGAGCATTTGCATGAATAGTGAGGCTGCAAACAGCGGATTCGTTTTAAGCAGGAATATAAAGTCTGCGTAGTTTCCTGATATGCTCCCATAAAGCATTTGATTTAGCTGTGCCTGAAAATATCTTGAAATCCCAGATATGATAAAAACAACCAGCACCGCCCATGCCAGATACCTTGCCCACGTTGCAATATTTAGCAATCGCTGATGGCCTGGCGAAAAGAATTCTTCCTGTTCGGTCATGGCGCGTTCCTCCTCATCATTTGCGATGTTCGGGTACTCTTTTAATCCAGCAAATCAGCCAGGTATTTCATCAAACCCTCTGATGTAGTTTTCTCAGATTTCTCCGGCAAATCGCTCGCGACCGTTCCATTCTGCCCATTGATCAGCAGCAGATGGATCCGCCCGCCAAAGGGAATCTCTGTCATCCAGATGGGGAGCAGGTTGAGGCGAAAGGATGCGATGGCCATGTTCACAGAGGAGACGGAATTGATTTGTGTGCCTGGGAGCAGATCCGGCAGGTCGCGCTTGTAGCGGGACAAAGCCTGGGCGCGCGCATCCAGGGAGGCTTCCGCCATCGGGATGTCATACACTTCGGCGGGCCAGCTGGCAAGATAGCGTGGGTCGTAGGGTCTTACGGCTTTCAGCGCGAAGGTGGGGATCAGCTTCAGAAAGACGGCGGATAGTTTCCGGGAGGCGGGTATGGGCATATCATTGACCATAACGGGATAGCGGTCACGTACCTGAATTCTCCGCCTTTGCCTGCCGCCAAAACCAAGGTCATCCTCTTCAACCGTTGTGACGCCGACGTAATTGATCTCGCCTCCCAGGTCGAACGTCCACAACGGGAGATAGACGCCGCGCGGCAGTTCCACTTGCTTTTCCGGTTTGATCTGATTTGACTTCACCCATTCGATGAGAAATCGAATGGCACGTTTCTGGTCAAAGGCGTGCGGGATGATCCCGTCCGGCGCGAGCAGTTCCTCTTCCGATTCCCAGTTCACCACGTGCGGCGAGTCACAATAAGCACAAGTAGACGAGATCTGACTTGGCGGCAGGATGAATTCGCAGCCGCAGCCTTCGCAATGGACGACTTGCTGCTGGAGCGGCTTGCCGTGTCCGCGGGCGGTTGCCATGGCAATGAAGAAATCCTTTTCCTCGGCCGTGCCGGGCTGCCATGTGAATCTCTGATTCCGCGAGCAATACTCGCAGAGCAGCGATTGACCGTCTGGCGCGAAGCTCATCCGCCCGCCGCATTTCGGGCACATAAACCGCTCTGCATCCGCCGCGTGCAAACCCTCGGGCGCGGGCGGCAAATGGTCGGGGTCGATCATCTCGTGTGCCTTGAGTTTGCCATTGAGGATTGCCAAGGCGCGGCGCGCCCGCGCATGGTAAAGATCGTGTGCCAGGCAATTCTCGAGCGCCTGGCGCTGTTCAGCCTGATCTTCCATAACCTGGCTCATCCAAAACCAGGCTTCGGCGAGCACCTCATGATCGTCATTGATATAAACCGCGCGGTCGAAGTAGCGCCGTGCGCTTTCCTTGTTGCCCGCCTTGGCTTCGATGATCCCGCTGCGTAGAAGTTCCCTGCCGTAATTTCTGAACATAGAGGCTCCGATGTCGTTGCGAGGAGGGTGCTCTCCCCGACGAAGCAACCCCCACTTTGTGGGAGATTGCTTCGGGCTTGGTCGAGAACAAACATCTCGACCAATTGCCCTCGCAACGACATATTATGATCTCACAATTGCATCCGTCATTTTTGCCACCCGTGCCATTTCCTTCACATCATGCACGCGGATGAGGTCCGCGCCGCGCGCGATGCCAACCGCGACCGTTGCGGCTGTGCCTTCCAGGCGCTGGTCGGCGGGCAGGTCAAGTGTGAATCCGATAAATGATTTTCTGGAGGGACCCAGCAGGACCGGATACCCCAGGAGGCGGATTTCAGCGAGGCGGTTGATCAATTCGAGATTATGCTCGCGCGTCTTTCCAAAGCCGATGCCCGGGTCCAGGATAATGTGCGATGCCTCCACCCCAGCCTGGCGCGCCATTTCCACACTGACGAGCAGTTCCCGTTTTACCTCTTCGATCAAATTGTCATACTGGGAGCCGATGTAGGCGTTGCCCAACTGTGCGCGCACTTCCACGCTGGCGGGATTGCTGCGATTGTGCATCAAAATGACCGGGAGGCGCAGCGCCGCGGCAACGGAAGCAAGCTGAGGGTCGGCGCGCAGCGCCCAGACATCGTTCAACATCTGTGCGCCCGCCCGGAAGGCTGCCTCTGCAACTTTGGCTTTGTAGGTGTCGATTGAAATCAAAGCATCCGGGAACTCCCTGGCAAGCGCCGAGATGACAGGGATAACACGCTCCAACTCCTCCTCGGCCCCGACAGGCTGCGAGCCGGGGCGGGTCGATTCGCCGCCCACGTCGAGGATATCTGCACCGTTCGAAAGAAAATCCCTGGCTTGTGCAACTGCCGCCGCGATCCCCTCACCCCGCGCTTCGTCTGCGCTCGCCCGACGGCTCGCTCCGCTCACATCGTCCCGATGCTCTTCCGGGAGCGCGAGGATGCCATCGCCGCTAAAACTATCCGGCGTGATGTTGAGGATTCCCATCACATAGGTGCGGGAACCCCAGTGGAAGGTATGATTTCCAATTTGCAGCGAGTCAGATTTCATTCAGTACATGTTTAGGTGTGTACTTGTTTACGTTCCGGGAGATTGCTTCTCGAAGACTCGCAATGACAGTCAGGGGATCTGATCCAATGGGCGCGCCAGCCAGGCTTCGGCTTCACCCATATCCGAGAAGATTTTCAGGGCAGCGGCAGTGCCCGGCAGCGCCCGCGCCGCGACTTCCCGAATGGCATCTGCAACGCTTTGATCTGCGACAACGACGGCCACCCGAATATTCCGTGCGGAGGGATCACTGTTTGCTTCCACAGCCATGCGAATGGCTTTCTCAGGGATCTCCTGGACGGCCCGGATGTCATACAGATTGCGAGTGCGGCGATCCACACCGAGCAGATGTTCCATGGCAAACTCCCGCCACTCATTGATCGTTGCATCGGACAGGTCGGTAAACGTCAACGTCATGCCGCCGTCCTCACGGCGCACGACGGTAAAGCCAATGCCGGGCTTTGCAGTCCAGTTGAGAGGCTTGCTCTGAGTCATATCATTTCCTCCGGTAGGGTTGTCTTGGATGTGATCTTAATGAATGGATTCAACAAATGCATTAATCTTTTGCTAGGACACCTTTGTGATCCCTTCCACATTGCACGCTGCCAGCATCTCACGGACACTTTTCTTGTTAACCGGATGTACCAGTTCCGGGTCGAGATCCATCAGCGGCAGCAGGACGAAGGCGCGTTCATGCAGGCGCGGGTGAGGAATGACGAGCGCGGGAGAATACAGGACCAGCTCATCGTAAAAAAGAATATCTATGTCAATCAAACGCGGACCGTTGGGGAGTGCTTCCTTCCTGCCCAATGCCACTTCCAGGCGCTTGAGGTGCTTTAGCAGGGGCTCAGGTTCGAGATAGGTTTTTACCCGGACCACCTGGTTCAGGAATTTGGGTTGATCTTCATATCCCCAGGGCGGCGTCTCATACACCTGTGATTTTGCCTTTACCTCCATTTGCGGAGTCAGGGCGGCAATTGCCTCTTTCAGGTTCGCGAGGCGGTCAGCGACGTTGGAGCCGAGTGCAAGGTAAACGATATGTTCCTTCATGATTTCACCTGATGGACTGACATGCAGCTAGGTAGTGATTGGATGATCATCGTAGTGTCTCACGACGTCTGATACGAGCGAAGCTTCGATATCTTTATTCAGGAAAGCATCCTCCGGCAGCCTCTCGATCAGGTCGATCAATGCCAGCCGCACGGTCTCATAATGTTTGCGCAGATCCTCATCGGACCAGGCGGAGAACTTTTTTATCAAATCGGCATTGAACGCGTCCGTTTCCTGGCTTTGCCAGGTGAACGCCGGGCTGTCCAGAATCCCGTTGATGATGAGCGCGCCTTCCTCCCACCAGCCGACGATATGCGCAAGCAGATCGTGAAAACTGCTCCAGCCCTGTTTCGACAGGAATTCGCGTTGTTTGTCAGGCTCGAGGCGATGGAAATCTTCCACGTAGGTAGCCCATTCGTTTTCCAGCATATCTTGAGCCAGAAAGGGACTCAAGGCAAGGAGATGTTCGCGCGCGTGATGCAGGATGATCCCATCCAGCCAGGCCCTGACGCGGCGATTCTCGAAGACCGCCTCCGGCATGGACCCCAGGTCTGCTCCCATTTTCTGCCGCGTCTTCTCGAAATGGGCCATGAACTCGCCTTCCTCCCACGACTTGTATTTTGCAACCGCTTCCGCGTTGAACGCATCGAAATCGTATTTCCTGCGCTCGAACGGACGTCCCTCCGCGATGGCATGGATGATCCCCATGCCTTCCTCCCACCACGCCAGGATATGTGCCAGCAGATCTCGAAAGGATTCATATCCCATCTCTTTGACGCGTTTGCGCTGTTCCTCTTCCGGCAGGCGCTGGAAGCGTGCAACATACGTTCCCCACTCGAGTTCCACATAATCAAGTACACGTTGTTTCGTGATCGGCATTCAAGACCTCCCGGAATGGGATCGCGCGGGGCGGGTGAGTGCAAGTTGATCCGGCAGCGGATGGCATGCTATACTCGCGACCATCTGATTTTACCCCAATGAAACCTGCCGCAGCCATCCTCGATTATTCCCCGCAATACCAGCCGTCGATTCGCAGAATCCTCGCGAAGATCGGCTGGGCGGAGCAGTACGCCTCCTCCGCCGAACAAAACATGCGCAACCTTTCTGATGACAAGGAAAATTACGGTGTCTATGTGGCGGTTACGGGCGACAGCGCGGTTGGTTTTCTCTACGTCCAATACTATGCCTGGAATCAACTCTGCCAGATCCACGGCCTGGCAGTTGACCCCGATTTTCAACGTCGGGGGATCGCGGGTGCTTTGGTCGACCGCGCCGAGCAATTCGCCCGGTCGAAGCAGGCGCGCGGCATCTATGTCGATACACCCACCTCCAACACCGGCGGGCGGAGGTTCTACGAAGCCATCGGCTATCAACTCGGTTACATCATGCCGCGTTACTATGAAGATCGCCTGGATGGGGTCACCTACCAGAAATTCTTTGAAAGATGAATCCTCCTGCCAAACCCACGCGCGCCGACCTGCTTGCGGCGAAAAACAAAACAGTTCGGGATGTGATCGCCCCGGGCCTGCGCGTGTTATTTTGCGGCATCAACCCCGGGCTGTACTCCGCTGCGACCGGCCATCACTTCGCCCGCCCCGGGAATCGCTTTTGGCCCACCCTGCGGCAGGCCGGGTTCACGCCGCGTTTGCTCGATCCGAGCGAAGAAAGAGAACTGTTGACGTTCGGCTATGGGATCACCAATCTGGTCGCGCGCGCCACAGCCGCCGCGGATGAGCTGTCGCCGGATGAATTGATCGCAGGTCGGCAGCGACTGGAAGCCAAAGTGAAACGGTACCAGCCGCGGGTCGTGGCGGTGCTGGGCATCAGCGCTTATCGAACGGCTTTTGTGCAAAAAGTCGTTACGCTTGGACAACAACCCGAATTGCTGGCAAATGCAGCAGTCTGGGTTTTACCCAACCCCAGCGGATTGAATGCCCATTATCAATTGGCAAACCTGGTGGAGCATTTTCAGGAGTTGCGCAAGGCAGTCGAATGAGATTATTGGTAGCGAAATGAAAAGGAGATATTTATGTCAGCCGAGGATAAAACTTTTAACTTTGAAGACCATTTTTCCAAACATTCCGGGCAGTACGCCCAATATCGCCCGCATTATCCTGATGAAATTTATACCTATCTTGCCTCGCTGACACCGGGACATTCCCTGGCTTGGGATTGTGGCACCGGCAACGGCCAGGCCGCAGTTGGTCTCGCCAAATACTTTGACAAAGTCCATGCAACCGACGCCAGCGCGGAACAAATCGCGCTGGCGTATGCCCATGAAAAGGTGGCTTATCACGTCGAATCCGCGGAACATGTCTCGCTCAACGCCTCCAGCGCGGACCTGGTCACTGTGGCGGTCGCCATTCACTGGTTCAACTTTGACGAGTTCCATCGCGAAGTCAAGCGCGTGCTCAAGCCCAATGGGATCCTTGCTGCCTGGACGTACAACTTCTCGGAAATTTCCCCGGAGATCGACTCGTTGATCGATCAATATTATTTTGAGATATTGGCTGGCTGCTGGCCCGAACGGATTCGTTATCTTGAACAACGCTATGAAACGATCCCATTTCCGTTTGAAGAGATTGCCCCTCCAGCGCTGGCAATGGAGATGAATTGGGACTTAAATCAATTCGCCGGCTTTCTGGATAGCTGGTCTGCCACGCAAAGATACAAGGCACAAAAGGGACATCATCCTCTTGAAATCATCTGGGATAAAATGCGCGCGGCCTGGGGGGATGAAAACGAACCGCGCCTCATCCGCTGGCCCCTGCATTTTCGCATTGGGAGGAGATAGATTTATCCTGTCTTCCTACAATCCTGCTTTTTTCAGGATCTCTTCCATCTGATTAACTGTGATCTGGTGATGGCGGTTGCGCACGCGCTCGAACAGCGGCCGGATCACCCCGCGCGTCCACTCGGTCTCTGCCATGAGGCGCACGATGGGCAGGACATAGAGCATGCGGCCGATCTTTTCCATGAATCGTTCCAGGTCAGGCAGGATGGACTGATAGCCGCTGGCAATCGCAATGAGATAGAAATAATAGAAGAACGCGACATCATTTCTTTTTTCCAGTTCGAGAATATCCTCGAAATACTGGCAGTCCTCCAGCGATAATTTTCTGGGCAGCCCCTGCAGGAACGACAGGATCTGGTAACGGTGCCAGTTCTGGAGTTGCTCCCGGGTCGGTTTGATGCCGCGCTGGTAGTCCGCTAAAACCCGTTTCACTTCCTCATACAAACGGGAAGTTGGTCGGCGTCGTTCGTCGGGGAGCCCCGGTTCATAGATCCAGCGCTGCACATTTACCTTTTCGAAAACCTCCGGCAGTTCTGCCTTCAAAAAATCCAGGAACGCCTCGGTGGTCAAAGACTGGAATTGGAAACGAGCCATATACTTTTGGACGAAAGCATCAAAGCGTTCTCTTCCAATTGCATATTCGCACTCCTGCAAAAAGTAACAACCCTTGTAATAGGGAATAATGGTTGTGAATTGATCGGCGTCCTTTTCATTCGGTAATTTCAGGCAGGTATAGGGCGAATCCATCCCCATGCGTTCCATGACTTCCAGCAGACGTTTTTCATCATAGACCGCGTGAAGGTCGGTGACCTCTTTTCCTTCCAGCACTTCGGTGATGCGCACTTCGGCATAGGTGGTCCAGCCCTCGTTCAGCCAGAAGTCCTGCCAGGTGGCATTGGTCACCAGGTTGCCGGTCCAGGCGTGGGCGAGCTCGTGGGTGATCAGAGCTGTGTATGCGCGCGTGCCAATGATGGCGGTCGGGGTGAGGAATGTGAGGCGCGGGTTTTCCATCCCGCCGTATGGAAAGGAAGGCGGCAGGATGACCAGGTCATAGCGCCCCCAAAGATAGGGACCGAGCAGCTTTTCCGCCTCGACGATCTTGGTCTCGTTCTCGGCAAATTCCCAGGCTGCCGCCTCGACCGTTTCCGGCTCGGCGTAGACCCCGGTGCGCGGACCCAGTTCACGAAAAGCCAGGTTTCCGACTGCCAGCGCAAATAAATAGGATGGGATCGGCTGCGGCATCCTGAATTTGAAGAAGGTCTGCCCGCTGCCTGCCTGGACCTCGACCTGCTCAGCCGCCATAGCCGCCACCAGCCCCTGTGGGACTTCCACTTCGGCGGAATAGGTGAACCGCACCGAAGGTGTATCCTGGCAGGGAAAGACACTGCGGGCGTGGATCGCCTGGCACTGGCTGAACAGGAAGGGATAGACTCCGCCGGCTGTCTGGCTCGCAGTGAGCCACTGCAGGGCGCGCGCCTCGCTGGAAGTCTGGAAGTTCAGCGTAAAGGTGGAGGCATTCTCCAGCCCCTTCAAATGCAGGCGCTCACCCAAAACCTCGTCCCGGGCGTCGAACTCCCATTCCAGTTCACGGCCATCGCTGTGAGCTTTCTTCAAATCGATCTTGAAGGAATCCAGATAAAGGGAGCCGCGCACCGGCTCCTGCAATTGATAGGTGGCTTCGATATCCAGTATGCGCGTGGCAAAATTAACGCCGATGCGAAAGTCAATGTGCTTGATCCTGCCTTGTGTCAGGTCTGTGTAGGAAGCGGGGTCTTTGAATGTCATGTTGGTTACTCCTATGTCGTTGCGAGGAGCCGCAGAGCGGCGACGAAGCAATCTTCTGATTAATATAAGCCAACTGCTTTCCCGCGCTTCGACTATGGGCTACGCCCTCCGCAGGGCAACGTGCGCCCACTTCGTTCAGCGCGAATGACTTACTGCACTTATAAAATCTGCAAAGAGACCATAGGCCGTTTCGACGGGTCCGCCGGCCATGCCCTCGCGCTCAGAGACCGTGATGGAGTAATCCGGCAGGACATCCGTGCAGAGGGTCACACCTGTGGAGGAATTCATCATTCCATACAGCGGCGAGGAGGCGTCGACGAGTTCCGGTTCTACGCTCGCTCGGACTCGACCTCCTGCCTTCTCCGCCGAACAAACCAGCTTGTAGCGTTTGCCTTCCGCTTTGGCTTTGGCGATCATCTCCGGCGTAATGCCGCGGATGCCTGTAGGTTCCACATGTTGCGGCGTGAAAGGGGTATCCATCAGGACTGTGATGAGCGCGGCAACTTTGATCGCCGCGTCCCAGCCGTCTACATCGTTGTCCGGATCGGTCTCCGCCACGCCAACAGACTGGCAATACTTCACTGCATCTTCGTAGGATTCGCCGTTCTCCATCCTCGAGAGGATGATGTTCGTGGTCGCGTTGAGGATGCCCCTGAACGAGATAAGTTCGGCGAGCGGGAAGGTCTCACGGAAGACAGAGAACACCGGCGCGCCGCCCAGCACGGTCGATTCGAAGCCGAACACTTTCCCTTTTGCTTTTGCCAGCGCGCTCAATTCCCGATAGCCATGTACGACCGGTCCCTTGTTGGCGGTGATGGCATGCATGCCGAGATTCAATGCCAGGCGGATGTGATCGATGGCTGGCTGGCCCGTCTGTTTGTTAACAGGGGAATTCTCGAACATGACGTTGGCTTGAGAGTGTTGAATGACTGCCAGAGAGTCTTGCACAGGGAAAGAAGAAAGAGGAAAGACGGATTGTCCGTTTTCGGCGAGTTCGAGCGCTTTGTCGATGTCCAGTCCGTTGGGATTGACTGCACAGCCATGTCTCCCCGTGGAAATGCCTGTGAACGAAAAGGTGATGTCATATTGTGACTGGAGCAGATCCTGTTCGCGAAGCAGCAGCCGCGCCAGCGCGCGAGCAACGTTTCCGAATCCGATCAGAGCGAGGTTGTAATGCATACGTTTTCCGTTTTTCTATTTCCGGTTCTCCCGTTTCTGGCGGGAAAGGGCCTAACCGCGAAGGAGCAAAGAAAGCGGCACGATTTTACGGGACTTTTCCTTGGAGACCTTTGTGTCCTTTGTGTTTGATGAGAATCATCCCGTTAGAAATGGTCATGGCTTTCTCAAAGTCCGGGCGAGCATCCATTTCAGCCGCGGATTTGCGCGAATTGGCGCGAATTTATAAACAATTCGCGATCATTCGTGATAATTTGCGGCTTCACTTTCGACGTTGAGAAGACCATATTAGAAATGGTAGAACCCTATTTCCCAAAGCGGCGATGGATTGCCAGCAAATCCCCTAGAACAGCATAGCCTGTTTCCAGGCGTCCAGCGCCGGGACCGATCAGGGTCACCTCGCCGAGCAGGTCCGTCGTAAAGGTGAGCGCATTGGTGGCGCCGCCCACGGAGGCGAGAGGATGCGTAATCGGGAGGCGTGTGGGACGCACACTGGCGGTGACCTGACCCTTTGCCTTTTCCACTTTGCCGATGAGTTTCCAGCGTTCGCCGTTCGCCGCCGCGGTTGAGATGTCCTGCGGGGTGAGCCCGGTAATTCCAATGCGCTCCACATCGTTCATCGTCAGCGCCGCGCCCATCAGCAGATTCGCCAGGATCACTGCCTTGCCGGCCGCATCATAGCCTTCCACGTCACCCGCAGGATCTGCCTCGGCATAGCCTTTGGCTTGCGCTGCCTTCAACGCGTCGGCGTATGTCATTCCGGCTTCCATTTGGGTGAGAATGTAATTGGTCGTCCCGTTGATGATGCCTTGCAAGCGCGTAATCCCCGCCGCTGCCAGCAGCTCCACGCCGAGGCGCATGGACGGTGTGCCGCTCATCACTGTGCCTTCCGCGCCGATCTCCACACCTTTGGTTTCGGCAATTTTTTTCAATTCGGCGTAATGCAAAGCGATAGGACCTTTATTGGTGGTAACCACATGCTTGCCTGCATTCAGTGCGGCTCGCAAATGTGTCAGCGCGGGTTCGCCGGTTTTTAGATCGGTGTAACTTAATTCCACGACTACATCTGCGCCAGATTCGGCAATGGTGCGCAAGGCATCCCAGCCATGATGCGGCGCGACGATCGTTTCAAGTTTGCCGGTCCCAGTCACGGCTTCGAACAGAGTCGCCGGATCGAGTCCATTGGGGTCACAGACGCTGCCCTTGAGCAGATCACAGACCGCTACGATCTTAAAATCTGCGCCAAACTGTCTTGCCAAGTTGGCACGTTGATCGCGTAAAATTTGCGCCAAAGCCTGTCCAACATTTCCAAATCCGATGAGCGCGAGGTTATATTTCATAAGTTCTCCAGTGTCAGGTATCAGGTGTCACGTTCCAGGTGTCAAGTGTCAGGTCCTGACACCTGATACTTGAACACCTGACACGCTACAGCGGCGGCCAAGGCAGAGCGCGGCGGTCGCGCGGCTGGCGAGGGAAGGTTCCCTTCTTGAGGATGGATTCCGAGCGGCTGCAGAGTGCCGCGAGCTCGCGCGAGTTGAGATAAGGCTCGAGAGACGGGAGCAGGCTATTGATCCCGGAGAGAGGCGCAAGTAAGTCTTCCGGAATCCTTTGCCCGGCAAAGTCCCAAAGCACGGTCCGCAATTTGTTATCTTCGTGGAAGCAGATCCCATGGTCTATGGCATAGAGCTTGTGCGTATCCTTCTCGAAGAGAAGATGGCTGCCTTTGCGATCGGCGTTGTTGCAAAGCACGTCGAAGAGGGCAACAGGCCGGAGCAGTTGTTTATCTTCAGCGCTGAAGCTGAAGTAGTGATATTCGGGATCGTAATCGATGAGCTGCTGGAGCGAACCCGCGCCGTACGGACCGTCCTGGCGCAGCGTGGTGTACGGGACGATGTGATAGCCAAGCCCCTCGCTGACGAGATACGCGGCGACTTCTCTGCCCGCCAGCGTGTTCTCGGGGAAGTCCCAGAGGGGCTGCTCGCCGCGCATGGGTTTGTAAACGGCGTGATATTCCCGGTCCTCATGCCGGACAATGACAAGGAACGTGTAATTCGAGCCAAGTACGAACTGGCCCGTGACCTCATAATCGCCGTGTTGGAGTGCCGTTTGTAATTGCTTGATTTGGGAATTATCCATCAGGGGTCAAAAGACAATTCACACGAAACATCGCTAATGCTTATGCCCGTTCTTCTTGGGACAGAAATGTCCTTCCGGTTCCTCGGGCTGGCCGCATTGCGGACAGATCGGCCGCCCGCGCGAGATGACTTCCACGCCCCAGCGTGCCAGCATCCGCACCTGCGTGCGCGAAGCCCAAAAGCGGACGACCGCCGCCGTCTCGGGATCATCCTCTTCGGTCAACATTTCCTTGACGAACAGCACCACCAGGTCGCGTTCCTTGTCGTAGCCGAGGCCGATCTCTCCCACGCGGAAGAGCGGATCGACAGGCGGATTGATGTGCATCACATCCTCCACGTAATCGCCTGAGGCTTCGGACAGGTCAGGATTTTGCTCATCGACTTGCGCGAGGAATTGCTCCACGCCGATGGCGAGGGAGTGCAACTGCGCCTTTTCGATGATCACCGTGATGGTGCGCTGGTCCTGAAAGGCCTGGATATAAAAAACACGCTGACCGGGCTTGCCGATTGCGTCAGCAGTGAGATGGTCACAGGGATCAACATCGATTTCAAAACGAGGCATAGTTACCTTTGTGAGGCGAGTATACCACCCCGCCCTGCCTCTCTCAAATCCTAAAGAAGCTTTAAAACTAGCAACCCGACAGTTTTAAAAATAGGACGCAGATGAACGCTGAAAACGCTGATGCAAATTGTTTTTGTTCTTGTTTTTTTCAAAAAATCTGCGTCTATCTGCGTTTTTCAGCGTCCAACAACCAAAGTGTCGGGTGGCTAGCTTTAAAAGAATTATTTTGTTGCGTGAGGGTCTTTCGTCAGGGGCGGAATGGAGGAGGTTATAATACGTCAATCTCGCCAAAGGAGATATTTTATGTATGATAAAAAGAAATTAGATGAGTTAAGAGACTCGCTCGAAAAATGGGAGGAGACATCGCTCAAGAAAGCTTTATCATCCCTGCCCGAACGTACCGACGAATTTATCACGACCTCCTCCGAACCGATCAACCGGCTCTACACCCCGCTCGATGTCGCCGAGACGGATTACGCCGCCTCGCTTGGACTTCCGGGGGAGTACCCCTTCACGCGCGGCATCCACCCGACGCTGCATCGCTCCAAGCTCTGGACGATGCGCATGTTTGCAGGCTTCGGCACGGCCGAAGAAACGAACGCACGCTTCAAATATTTATTGGAACAGGGCCAGACGGGTTTATCCATCGCCTTCGACCTGGCAACGTTGATGGGCTACGATACTGATCAGCCCGAAGCCCTGGGCGAGTTCGGCAAGTGTGGCGTGGCGGTCTCTTCCTTGAAGGACATGGAGATCCTGCTCGATGGCATCCCGCTCGACAAGGTGTCCACGAGCATGACGATCAATTCGCCTGCTGCCATCATCTGGGCGATGTACATTGCCGCGGCCGAGAACAAAGGCGTACGCAGCGATCAACTGCGCGGCACGATTCAAAATGACATTCTTAAGGAGTTCATCGCCCAAAAGGAATACATCTTCCCACCCGAACCGTCCATGCGGCTGGTGGTGGATACGATGGAATTTGGCGCACAAAACGTCCCGCAGTGGAATACGATTTCGATATCTGGCTATCACATTCGGGAGGCCGGTTCCACCGCCGCGCAGGAACTGGCGTTCACCCTCGGCGATGGGCTGGAGTACGTGCGCTGGGGTATTGCCCGCGGCCTGGACGTGGATGAGTTCGCGCCGCGCCTTTCCTTCTTCTTCAACGCTCACAACGACTTTTTTGAGGAGATCGCCAAGTACCGCGCTGCACGCCGCATCTGGGCGCGTGAGATGCGCGAGATGTTCAAGGCGAAGAACCCGCGTTCGTGGCTGCTGCGCTTCCATACCCAGACGGCCGGAGTGAGTCTCACAGCCCAGCAGCCGGAGAATAATGTCGTGCGTGTGGCGATCCAGGCTCTGGCGGCTGTCCTTGGCGGGACACAAAGCCTGCATACCAACTCGCTCGACGAAGCCCTGGCGCTGCCCTCCGAACATGCCGTGACCATTGCCCTGCGTACGCAGCAAATCATCGCCGAAGAGTCCGGGGTGGCGAACACGCTCGACCCGCTCGGAGGCAGTTTCTTTGTCGAGGCCCTGACCGACCGTATCGAACGGCAGGCTTATGATTATTTCCGCCGCGTGGAAGATATGGGTGGTGTCATCCCTGCTATCGAAAAGGGATTCTTCCAAAGCGAGATCGCGGACGCGGCCTACCGCTACCAGCGTGAAATCGATCAGGGCATCCGCAGGATCGTGGGGGTGAACGCCTATGCGGAAAAGAAGCCGCTGGCGATCCCGATCCTCGAGATGGATCCGAAAGGCTATGAGAGACAGGTGAACCGCCTGGAGGAATTGCGCCAGACCCGCGACAATGGGCGCGTGGGCCAGGCACTGGACAGGCTCCGCATTGCCATGGAAGGCACCAAAAATACCATGCCGCATCTCATGGAAGCCGTCCATGCCTATGCCACACTGGGCGAGATCGTTCAGGTGATGAAGGAGGTGTTTGGGGTGTATGAGGAACCGACGATGATTTAGCGATCAGCAGTTAGCGATCAGCAATTAGCTTTTAGCCTCGACACATGACACTTGACACCTGACACTTTAGAAAAACGTTGTAAAATACAGGGAATTAAATCAACAAAGCTGCTTGGAGGCAGATATGGCTACAAAGAAACAAGGTGTCATTGGCATTCTAACGGGTGGAGGTGATGTCCCCGGGCTGAACCCTGCCATTCGCGCGGTGACCATCCGTGCTCTGCGTGAAGGGTACCAGGTGATTGGACTTCGCCGAGGCTGGGGTGGGCTGCTGGATATCGTCCGCGACAAAAAGGCGGACAACAGCAATAATATTCAGGTATTGACCGAGGAAGTTGTCAATCGGGCGGGTCGGACCGGAGGTACGTTCCTGCACACTTCCCGCACCAATCCTGGCAAAGTTAAAAAGGATCGTGTCCCCGCTCAGTATCAGGATAAATATACAGCCGACGTCAATGACATGACCGAGGAAGTTCTGCAGAACATCGATTTTCTGGGCATCGACTATCTGATCCCGATCGGCGGCGACGATACGCTGAGTTATGGCGTGCGCATGTTCCAGGAGGGTATGAAGGTTGTCGCCATCCCCAAGACCATGGATAACGATGTGCCTGGCACAGATTACTGCATCGGCTTCAGCACCTGCGTGACACGGACAATTGAGCTTGCAAATAGTCTGCGCACCGTTGGCGGTTCGCATGAACGCATCGTGGTGCTGGAAGTCTTTGGACGATATGCCGGGTTTACCGCCATGCTTCCGGCTATGGCTGGCGCAGCCCACCGCTGTGTAATCCCTGAATATAAATTCGATATCGAACGGTTGACTGAATTATTGATGCAGGATCGCGATCGTAACCCAAGCAACTATTCGGTTGTGCTGGTATCGGAAGGTGCCATGTTCGCGGGCGGTGAAATGGTCTTCTCGGATAGTACGACAGATGCCTTTGGGCACATGAAATTGGGCGGCATTGGCGATCTCGTTTCCGCGCGCATCAAGGAATTGTCCCCCAAGTACAACAATGGTCGCCTGGTGGATACGGTCAATCAGAAGCTGGGTTATCTTACACGCTGCGGCGACCCGGACGCCATCGATTCGATCGCTCCCATGGCATATGGAAATCTTGCTCTCGATCTCATCCTCAAGAAGATGCATGGACGCCTGGTGGTCCTCAAGAACGGACGTTACGACAATATCCCGATCGACATTATCACCAGCACCAAGAAGACGGTCAACGTGGATCGTTTCTATAACACGGATCGCCTGCGGCCGAAGTTCGAGAGCTTCGAGATGACCCCATTATTCATCATGACGAGCGAAGGCTGATAAGCAACTACATAAAATGCATAAGACTCACCCTGAGATTAGTTTCCAAGGGTGAGTCTTTTTTTGATTAGCGATTAGCCGTTAGCTGTCAGCGATTAGCTTTGTTCCTGGCGTTTGATCTGGAACGAATCGAAATCCCGTGCCACCGAGGTGTTCGGAAAAATGGCTTGGGCTTCCTTCAAGATATCCTTCTCCCGGTACCTGCGGGAGATGTGCGTCAGGATCAACTTTTTGATCCCGGCTTTGATGGCCAGTTCGGCTGCCCGGCGCGCGGTCAGATGCGAAAACTGACGCGCCATCTCCGCCTCCTCGTCCGTATAGGTCGACTCGATCACGAGGGCATCCGCATCCTTACAGACCTCGACCAGGTCGTCCGTTTTACCGGTGTCTCCCACCACGACGAGTTTGACGCCTTTTAACAGGGGACCCAGCACATCGTCCGGTTGGACGCGGCTGCCGTCGGGCAGGGTGATCGCTTGCCCGGCCACCAGGTCGCGGCGCTCGGGTCCGAACGGCACTCCCAGCGCATCGGCTTTTTCGGGCAGGAAGGGGCGCCGCGCCTTTCCCTCGAAGACATATCCCAGGCAATCGGGCCCGCGATGGGTCACGGAGAACGCGCTCACTGTAAAATCATCCGTCTCGAAAAATAGCCCGGGCTTGAGCTCATTCAATCGCAGGGGCATGGGAGCCTGATGCCCCCGCAAAACGACACCATACAACAGGTCGTGGACGCGGTCGAGCGTGGTGCGCCCGCCGAAAATATCCAGCTCATCGATGGCTTCCCAGCGCAGAAATGTACTGAGCAATCCACCCAGCCCCAGGATGTGATCGAGGTGCCCATGTGTGAGCAGAATGCGCGTGAGATTCTTGAAGCCCACACCGGCCTGCAGGATTTGGCGCTGCGTGCCCTCGCCACAGTCGATCAAAAAACGATACTCATCGTGTTTGACGATCTGTGCCGAGAGTCCGCGCTTTGCCGAGGGCGCGGAGGCAGAAGTACCCAGAAAAAGAATTTCAAACAAATTCAAATCCCTTCATTGACAGAATCTGCCACACACCTGCCCCGGGCGTGGCGCCCGGGCGCCACCGGGGGAGAACCCCGAGTCGTATAAGTTTTTCTCAGTGTCGCTGTGGCGAATTCCAATTTATGACCTGATTTTGTAATTTTACCCCACGCAGTGCCTCACGTACGTTTGACATCACAACGAACCGGGAAATCACCATTCGATGAGATGAGCGGCAAATGAAAACAGACCATTTGTGCTATACTTTAATAATGCCGCTTCGAACGCCTTCTTCATCGTCCAGGTCAAGTGGAAAACCCAAAGGGAAGACATTGACCTCCTCACGTGGCAAGGGCGGGCACAAAACGCCATCCAGGGGGAAGTCTGCGCATCACGCTGCGCGCAAGTCGGCGCCTGTTTCCATTTCCTGGTGGGATTCCCTCTCCCCCGAGCGCAAACTGGATGTGGTCGGCGTGATCATGTCCCTGGTGGGATTGCTCATGGCGCTGGTCCTATTCTCCGCCCAGCGCAGTGGACTGACAGAAGGCCTGATGCGTTGGCTGGGCTATATGTTTGGCTGGGGCATTTACATCCTGCCGCTGGGGCTGATCCTGATGGGCTTATGGCTGATCTTGCGCCGCATCGAAAAACTTCCGCTGCTTTCCCTCGAGCGCGCCACCGGCATCACTTTATTTTTCTTCTGGCTGCTCACCTTGATGCACTCGATCGTCCCTCTGGAGATGGCTGAGCAGGCTGTGCTGGACGGCGTGGGCGGCGGATATATCGGCAGCCTGATTGCCCGGATCCTGTTGAACGGCTTTGGGACCGGGGGCGCCATTGTCATCCTGCTGGCGTGGCTGCTCATCATCCTGATCCTGACCTTCGATATTTCCGTGGCAGACCTGTTCCGCTGGGTCAGTCCGCTGACCGTCAAAGTACGCGCCTGGCTTGCACAACCAATCGTAAAGGCTGACCAGACCGCCTCCCCTGAGAGCCAGGAAGTTTCGTCCAACGGATATACACCTTTACATCGTCCGACACCTGTCCTGAGGAATGTACCACCCGGCCTGCCAGTAAAAACGGTTAAGGCAGCAGAGCCTGTGATCAACTGGCAGCTGCCCGACGTGCAGCAGATCCTTGATTCAGGCAGCGCGCCCGCAGTCAACGAAGAATTCATCCAGCAGCGTTCGAGGCTGATCCAGGAGACGCTGGCATCGTTCGGCGCGCCGGTGCAGGTGGTGGAGATCAACCGCGGACCGACGATCACGCAGTTCGGAGTGGAGCCGCTCTTCGTCGAGACCCGGAGCGGGCGCACCAAGGTACGTGTCAACAAAATCTCATCCCTGGCAGACGATCTGGCTCTGGCTCTGGCTGCGCCGCGCATCCGTATCCAGGCGCCGGTCCCCGGCCATAGCTATGTGGGGATTGAAGTCCCCAACGATGAGATGACCCTGGTTGCCCTGCGTGACATTATCGAAAGCGAACCCTTCCAGCGCAACAAACATCCGTTGAAGTTCGCCCTGGGCAAAGATGTGACGGGTCATCCCATCACTGCGAATCTGGAGGCTATGCCGCACCTGCTCATCGCCGGGACGACCGGTTCCGGTAAATCGGTCTGTGTCAATTCCATCCTGAGCTGCCTTTTGTTGAATAACACACCGGAGGATGTCCGGCTGATCCTGGTCGACCCAAAGCGCGTGGAACTGACGGGTTACAACGGTGTCCCGCATCTATTGGCTCCTGTCGTCGTGGAGATCGACCGCGTGATCGGCGCCCTGCAATGGATGACGCGCGAAATGGATAAGCGCTATCATCTGTTCGCCCAGGCCGGCGCACGCAATATTACCGATTACAACGCCCGCATGAAACTGCAGGGAACCAAGCGATTGCCTTTCCTGATCGTGGTTATCGATGAATTAGCCGACCTGATGATGATCTCGCCTGGTGAGACCGAACAAACGATCACGCGTCTCGCGCAGCTGGCGCGTGCCACCGGGATCCATATGATCATTGCCACTCAGCGTCCATCTGTGGATGTAGTAACGGGTCTCATCAAAGCCAACTTCCCGGCGCGCGTTGCCTTCGCCGTGGCGTCCAACACCGATAGTCGTGTCATTCTCGATCAGCCCGGCGCAGAGCGTCTGCTGGGACGCGGCGATATGTTGTTCCAGGCGCCCGACGCCGCCGCGCCGGCCCGTCTGCAGGGTGTCTTTGTCTCGGATCCTGAAATTCAAAAGCTGGTCGAATATTGGCGCGCCCAGCTTGGAGGGTCCAGCCCCTATGCCGCGGCCGCGGGATCCGTGGACATTCCAAGATCAGATGTGCCGCTTAAACAAAGCGCGATGTTCGAAGAGATGGCTCCAGCTGATTTGCACACCGATCCCCTGCTGGCAGAAGCCATCGACCTTGTGCGCCGCGAGGGCCGCGCCTCCGTATCCATGCTGCAGCGCCGCATGCGGATCGGGTATACGCGCGCCGCGCGCATCGTGGATATGATGGAAGACAAAGGGATCGTCGGTCCGCCCGAAGGCACCACCCAGCTGCGCCAGATCCTGGATTATGGTCCCAGCGCGCCGCCGAAAGATGATGGCGCATAACACATGTCGTTGCGAGTCTTCGAGAAGCAATTTCCTGAGGAGGGGTTGCTTCGCTGCGCTCGCAACGACATATAACTTGATGTATAATTCTTTTCACGCCCTGGTAGTTCAATGGACAGAACAAGGCACTCCTAAGGCTTAGATGTGGGTTCGATTCCCGCCCGGGGCACACATCTAGTCAACCCGAAAACATTCTTACAGATCTCTAATGTTTTCCCTCTTGCCAAGAGCATACCGTTATAGTATTATTTGCATCGACGAACACTAGGGTGCCCCCCTCACCCTGGTGTTCGTCATTTAAATTCATAAAAAAAAGACCCGTTCACAAAAACGGGTCTTTTTTTTGCGGTACCGTCTGTTTTATTTATGGTTCGATCACAATGTACATATAAGGATGATCGGAAGCAGGGTGTACTTTGTATTCCGATTCGAGCACCGTGAGTCCGGGCGACACAAAGATATAGTCAATGCGTTTATCACTCGAAAATTCAGGCACCTCTTTCCCACCGGGCCATTTGAGCAGCCAGGCATCGGCAAGTGTCCGGGTCATGAGCGCATATTGATCTGTCGTCGGCCTGAAGTTGAAATCGCCCATCGTGATGACGTTCTCCAAGCCTTCGATGCGTGCCAGCACATCTTCCACCTGAAACATCGGACCGCCATTCCCCAGGTGGGTCACGAAGACCTGATAGGTCTCGCCCTCCCTGCTGATCTCGGCGTGGATCGTGGCCGTCTGTTCGCCAGTCGAGTACATGAAAAATGTGGCCGGATTCCGGATCGGATATTTGGACAGCAGCGCGATCCCGAACGTGCCTGTCGTCGTCGTGGGTCCATAATACGAATACATGTCGAGCTTGTCCGCAAAATAGCGGACCGCATCCACATTTCCATTTGCCACGCGCGCAGTATCTGACTCCTGCAGTCCAAGAATATCAGGATCCACTGCCCGGATCACGGCAAGCAGCGCTTCCAGGCTTTTGTTTCCTTCCACATCGACTCCCTGCTGGATGTTATACGTCATGATCTTCAGTGGTGCCTCGCCCTGTGGTGTCACGGGCTTGGCTGCTGTTAAGTACAAAGCAGCTATGGAAAGAAGAGCCAGCGATCCAAGTGCAAGGGGCGTGAATGGGCTGGCGACCCCCGGTCTTTCCAGGGAAAATGATCCCTTTCGAAGGAGCAATAATGGCAGCGCCATCCCCAACCCGGCCAGCAGATAGACAAACCAGAAGCGGTCGCGGAAGAATGGACCGATGACCGGAGCATAATCATAAATTGCTGTAAAGACATGGAAGAAAACCATGATGAGGAAGAATAAAGCTGCGACTGCAAAGCTCCCGCCGATTTGGGGCCGGGAAGGTCTTGCCAGCGAGATCTCCCGAATAAACAGTGTAAAGTTAACGAATAGGATGGGGGAGGACACAAGCATCAGGAAAAGGAAAATTTCTGCCAGTGGGGAAGCCCCTGGGGCGTCCAGAGGGTATGCATTCCGGCTGGATGGAAAAGCGATCTGATGCGGCAGGATCGTCAAAACAAGCAGGGCGATAAAAAGGATATTCCACCCCAGGACCACAGGCTGCGTGAGCCAGGCTGAAAAACGCTCCGAGTTGAGCAGACTGCCAAAAACGACTAGGACCGCAGCGAGCGTCCCAAGGATTGCAGGATAGGAAAAACCGGTCCAGCGCGCAATGACTGCCGGGCTGGCGAACGCGAAGTACAGCATCAGGATGATAGAAGCCAGGCCGATGGCGAGTCCGGTCGTTCGCCCGCCGGAGGCCACTCCGCTTGAGGAGGGCTCGAGGTCCATGCGCCAGAGCAGGCTCCCTGCAATGATTCCCATCAGCCAGCTGATGACTTGAAACATCCCGGACTCCGACAGATCCAGGCTGGAGTTCGCGGCTCGCAAAAAGATGGACAGGGAAAGAGTAATGGCTAATCCGCTTGTAGCACGCCAGCCACGAATATTGTCACGCCGCTGCAGGAGCAATGGAAACAGCAGCATAAAAGCGCCCACGCTGATGCCACAGGCAGCCAGCTTGCCGCCGAGACCAAGCATAGGCTCGACCAGCCTGGCTGCAATTGCAATCATGGAAAGCCCGAGCAGGAATAGTCTCGACGGCGCTTTGCGAAAGATCAGGAGCAACAGGGGCGTAAAGAGCAGGATGATCGACGCAACTTCGATGGTGAATGTTGTCACCAGAAGACCAAAAGCATAAATCGACTCGATAAAATCTGAGAGGGACTGCAGGAAAAAGAGGAAGAGGATGCTGAAAAGAATAGTTTCTGCGATCTTGTGGTTACGCATTGTGCTCTCCGGGATTCATTAACTGATATTACGCAGGCAAAGTACCTTTACCACAGAGTCCACAGAGATTTTTAAAGGGTTTTCTCTGTGTTCTCCCCCGGCACCTGCACGATTTGCTAAGCAAATCGGGGCAGGTGAGTGCGCGCCGTGGTGAAACTGCGTAAGGTGAGTCATTAAATCTGAACACCGATCTGACCTGGCGGTTATGAGTGGAGTATACTTGACTCACATTCATAGCTTTCAAGAGGCACAAGATGACAGATCTAAAGTTGCCGTCAGCCATGGCTGAGTTGAGGCCTGCACTCGGGAAAATCGTTACACAGAGCCAGGAGCAGTTGCCTTATTTTGCAGCCCTGCTTTCTTCCAAACATGGGCTTCAAATTTCAGTGGACAATCGCGAGGAGCGCGTCGTCGAACGCCCGCCCTCCGCAGGTACCGTTCTCTCCGCTTTCGACGGGCGGACGATCTACGAACGGGCTGTGAGCGGCTTCGACCCGGGCGAGGTGCAGCGCGCCGCGCGTGAACTAGTCCAGGGGAAGAGTTTCGAGCCCTACGCCCCTGCGGCAGAGAGTGAACCGCAGCGGAGCGGCGACTTTACCATATCCATGCAGATCGACCCCGCGGAACTATCGATCCGTGAGAAGCTGGATCGCTGCCGCGAACTCCATCGCCGCACAAAAAGCCGCGACCCCCGCATCGTGAATGTCCAGGTCAGATATATCGAAGCCGGGGAACATGCCGTCTTCGCCAGCCGCCATGCGGACCTTGCCCAGCACCTTCAACGCCTCAACCTTTTTCTGGTGGTCATCGTAGCTGGGGAGGATGGGCAGGTGAAATACGATTGGAGGTCCAAATCGGGAGAGGCGGGCTGGGAAATCCTGGAATTCACAGACGAAGAGATCCAGCACCTGGTGGATAGCGCCGTAGCCCTGCTGGGGGCAGACCGAATCGAACCGGGCGAATATCAGGTGATTACTGCGCCAGGTGTGAGCGGCATTATCTGCCATGAATCATTTGGTCATGGCGTGGAAACCGATATGTTCCTGAAGCAGCGCGCCCGCGCGGCTCACTTCATCGATCGGAGCGTCGGCTCGCCCCTGGTGAATATATTCGATGACCCGAGCCAGCCGGGAGGATTCGGCTCCTACTTTTTCGACGATGAAGGCCGTCTGGCGGCTCCCACGCAAATTGTGGAAGAGGGCCTCTTCCGGCGCGGCATCACCGACCTGTATTCGGCGACCGCGCTCAAGATCCCGCGTTCCGCCAACGGCCGCCGGCAGGATTACAGCCGCAAAGCCTATGCGCGCATGAGCAATACCTATTTCGGCGCCGGCACCTCTTCCCTGGATGAAATGCTCGCGCAAGTGGATGATGGTATCTACCTGGATAAATGGTCCTCAGGCATGGAAGATCCCCAGGGCTGGGGCATCCAGGTCACCTGTCACTATGGACATGAGATCAGGGGAGGCAAAATTACCAATCGCCTCTTTGCTCCCATCGGTATCTCAGGCTATGTTCCTGACGTCCTGCAGAGCGTCACGGCTGTAGGCAGGGAATGGCGGCTCGAGGCCGGCAATTGCGGGAAGGGCCACAAGGAAGTCGTGCCGGTCGCTTCCGGTGGACCCCATTTGCTTCTGAAAGCGAGGCTGGGATAATGTTAAATAAGATTGTCGAAGCTTTGAACGGGCGCAGCGATCTCTCCGGCTGGACCGTGCGCCACCTTCGTAGTCGTGGCGCGCAAGTCTATGCAGTTCCGGGACAAATTGAGTCGCAGCGGCTGGTAAATGTGGAGCAGTACAGAATCGATGTCCTTTGCCAGACTTCTGATCCCGAGGGAAAACCGGCTGTCGGGAGCGGTGATATCACTGTGCTGCCCGGCGAGGATATTAAGGCGGCGGTCGAAAAAGCCGTGCTGACCGCTGGACTGGTTGCGAATCCCGTTCACACTCTCCCTGCTCCGGCGCCCCTTCCCGATGTCCCTCTCCTCGACGCGGACCTGCAGAAGGATCCCTCCGCTGTCACAAAGGATATGATGGAGCATATCCAGGCGGCCGCTTCGAAAAACCGCGGCATCCATCTGACCGCGGCAGAGTGCTTTGGTGAGATTCACACAACCCACTTGATCAACAGCCGTGGGATTGATGCCGAGCAGGATGCTACCCAAATCCATGTGGAATTTGTGCTGCATGGCCGGCGCGGCGAAAACGATGTGGAAACCTTCACAGAGATGGACAGGAGGCGCGTGGCTGACTTTCGTCTCCAGGATGAAATCGAACAGAGAACACGCCACACTCTGGATTTATTTGAAACGGCGGCTCCTCCCTCCTGGCAGGGACCTGTCGTCCTGCGTAACGAGGTTCTGGCGACGTTCATAGCCGGTGACAATCTGCAAGGCAGCGTACTGCAGACACTTGGTTCGGCAGGTTCCAAATATGCAAAAATCTCTCCCTGGGAAATTGGAAAATCCATATTTCGAAGTGATGTGAAAGGCGATCCGCTGACCGTTTGGGCGAATCGCTGCATGCCTTTTGGAACCGCGTCAAACCGTTTTGATGAGGAAGGCTTGCCGGCTCAGCGCGTGGAGTTGATTCATGGAAATGAACTGGCTGCCTTCGCGGCGAACCAGTGTTATGCAGATTATCTTAACCTTCCCGCGACCGGAGCGTTTGGCGGGGTCGAATTACCCCCCGGGCAGACGGCGGCCTCTGCGCTGCTGGCGGAACCGTACGTGGAGATCATCCAGTTTTCGTGGTTCAACCCTGACACCATCACAGGGGATTTTGCCACGGAGATACGTCTTGGTTACTTGGTACAGAATGGGAAACGCAAACCATTCCGCGGCGGCCAGCTGGTCGGCAACTATTTGGACGCCCTGGCGGACGTCCGTTGGAGTGCTGAAACTGGTTTCTTCGGCAGCTATCTTGGCCCTCATACGGCACGCTTCAATGATTTGAAAATCGTGGCATAGGCTAAGAGAGCGTTTCTTAAATCATTATTCACCGCGGATCAACACGGCTGAACACCGTTTTTTGATAAAACTCTGTTTGTGAGGTGCTCAAAGTTGACACGGTGCTGCAAGTTGGTTTCGAGGTACTGACCCGGGCGCAAAAGAATGGAAATCCTGCGCGATTTCTTAGTCGCCAGTATATTTAATATCATCAACAGAATAGGGAGGCATTTGAGGCAAAAGCCTGCGTACAACTACAGCAGGCAGTCGCGAAATCATCAGCTGTTACGCATCGTTTCACTTTCAAATCTTTTATCGTATCGTCGGGTTGTTCTAATAAAGAAATGTTATAAATAGGAAAATGATCGTTAGATCGGCGGTACCTGCATTGTAGAGTTTAATCATGGCAACTTCGTCTGAGTTACCGATAAGCAGGATCAAAGTCCACATTCCCCACCGGCGCCGGGAGTTGATCACCCGGACGCGCCTGATCGATGCAATCTACGAGCAGCTGGAAAAGCGGCTGCTTCTGATCGTTGCTCCGGCGGGATATGGAAAAACATCGCTGTTGGCGGATCTTGCCCAGCAGAGCGAACTCCCGGTCAGCTGGCTCTCGCTGGATGCGCTGGA
The DNA here is from genome assembly GCA_016932715.1 of Anaerolineales bacterium. Taxonomy (GTDB): domain Bacteria; phylum Chloroflexota; class Anaerolineae; order Anaerolineales; family Villigracilaceae; genus Defluviilinea. Next base: position 6,599 of record JAFGCG010000146.1, on the reverse strand, counting down.
TCAGGATCCGCAGCGGTTCCTGCGGTACTTGATTGCTGCCATCACTGAAAGGTTCCCCGGTTTCGGCCGTGACTCCCTGGCGGCGCTGGAGAGCATGACGTCCATCGAACAGGATGAAGAGAGATTGCTCGTTGCGATTACCAATGAAATCAACGCGCAGATCAATGAACATTTCATCCTGATCCTGGATGATTATCATTTGGTTTCCGGCGTCGCCTTTATTAATCATGTCATCAGCCGCTTCCTGCAATTGACTGGCGAACATGTTCACCTGATCTTGTCGACGCGCAATCTGCCTAATCTGCCGGACGCCCCGTTAATGATTGCGAGAAATCAAGTGGGCGGCCTAAGCTTTGAGGAGCTTTCTTTTTGCCCGGAGGAGATCCAGCAGCTCTTCCAGCAAAACAATGGAATGCTGCTGAGCTGGCAGGATGCCGAGACTCTGGTGAAGGAGACGGAAGGCTGGATCGCGGCAATTCATCTTACGAACGGCCATCCTGGCACACTGCCGCAACTCCATCCTCTCGAGTCCACGCGGGAACTGTTCGACTTCTTTTCGAAGGAAGTGCTGCTGCGCCAGCCGGAGCAGGTCCGCCGCTTTATGCTGATGACGTCTGTCTTCGACGCCTTTGATGTCTCCCTGTGTGAGCGGGTGCTCGAACCCCTGGTGGAAGGCCAGCACTTCGATTGGCCGGTCCTGTTCGAGACCGTGCGGACCGGGAATCTGTTCAGCGCTCCGATTGACAGCGCTGGCCGCTGGATGCGTTACCATCATCTCTTCCAACACTTCCTGAGATCGCAGTTGCAATACGAGCAGCCCGCTCTGGCGTGGCACATTCAGCAGAACCTGGCACGCGCCTATGAGGGCCAACAGGACTGGGAGGCAGCCCTGGATGTATATGCCAGGCTGGATGATTACGAAAACCAGGCGCGGCTGCTTACCCACACGAGCATGATTTTTGTTCTGGCAGGCCGCATATTAACCCTGGCGAATTGGCTGGATAAGCTGCCGGGCGATGTCGTCTCTTCTCACCCGGCGCTTGTTTCCCTGCTTGGAACCGTCCATGCTACCCGCGGCGACAACCGTCAGGCGCTGGAGCTTTTCGATCTGGCTGAGTCGAAACTTCGGGAGAGCGGGAACGAGGTCGAGTGGACAACGACGCTTGTCCGCCGGGCTGAGGTTTGCCGTCAGCTTGGGAATTATGACCGTGCGCAGAAGGACGTCGAACAGATCCTGGAATTGACCAAAGGTTCCCCGCTGCGAGATATGCAATATACCTTCTCGGAAGCCCTGCGAATCAAGGGCCTGGTTTTGTTCGCTCTTGGTCATATGAAAGAGTCGCTCACCTGGCTGCAGGAAGCCCTGCGGGCATGCCAGTCGTTTGGAATCAAAAACAACGTTCCGATCCTGCAGACGGACCTGGGCGTCGTTCACCGCAGGCTGGGCGAACCGGAGATCACCGCTCAATATTATGCCAGCGCGCTGCAAGCCTGGGAGAACGCCGGGAACACGGGTTGGAAGGCACGCCTGCTGAACAACCTTGGCATGCTTTACCACATGACCGGTCGTTTGGAGGAGGCTTACCCGCTCCTGCAGGATGCGTTAAAAACCTCCGAACAAAGCGGATATGCGCGCACTCAGACCAACGTACTGATCAGCCTGGGAGACCTCCTGGCAGACCTCTCCGACTATGCTGCTGCCTACTCATACTATGACAGTGCCCTGACCCTGGCTAGCAGCCTCGGTCATTCCCTGTATATTTTTTATGCTTCCCTCGGACAGGCGCGACTGCAGCGGTTGAAAGGAAATCACTTGCTGGCGATCGAGGAATTAAGACGGGCTGAACTCTCGCAGGTCACCCTGGGGATTTTCGAGCGGGCGATTTTCGACTTTGAGCTGGGTTGCTGCTGGCTGGATGCCAATAAACTGGAACTGTGCATGGATATGCTGCGTGAATCGATCGCTCTCTTTGGTCAGGGCGGCAACCAGATGGAGCAGGCGGTTGCGCAATTATGGCTTGAGATTGCATCGTCTGTGCAGAATCCTGACGAGGCAGCCAGTCGACTCAGAGATCTGCTCCCGGCGCGGCGGGATTGGGAAAAGCCCACGCCCCAAATGATCCATGCGGGTCGGGCAGGCCGCTGGTTAAAGAAGCGCGGCAGTCCCCTGCTGAAGGACCCGGTTCTCAAGTTGTTCTTTGAGCAGGCTGAACGTATCCGGGAATCGCTGCCTGCGCTTTGCAGGAAACTACGGAATATCAACGAGAAATTCCCGCCTGTGAGCCCGCGCCTGGAAATCACTTCCTTTGGGGACCTGGAGGTGCGTCATAACCAGCAGGTTGTCGAGTTATCCGATTGGCAGACACGCGAAGCGCGCGACCTGTTTCTCTTCCTGCTGCAATCGCCCGCCTTGACAAAGGAGCAAATTGCGCTGGTGTTCTGGCCGGATATTTCTCCTGCACGCCTGAAGGTGCGCTTTAAGATCAACATATATCGCATTCGGCAGGCAATTGGTCAGGATGCCATTGTATTCGAAGATGATCGTTACCGGTTCAATCGAGCCATCAACTATAGCTGGGATCGTGAGGAATTCGACAGGTTGTTCGAGAAACTGCATCAGGATCTGGCGCGCTCCGAGAAGAGAAAGTTGCTGGAACAGGCTGTTGCCCTCCTGCGGGGAGACTATCTTGCCGATCTGGATGCTGATTGGGCGGTGCTGGACCGGCTGAGATATCAGGAGACCTATCGTTACATCATGCTGGAATTAGCGGCTCACTACCTGGGGGATGGGCAGGCGCACAACTGCCTGAATACGGCCAGGCGGGTTCTGCTGTCTGATCCCCTGCTGGAATCCGCCCACCGGCTGATCATTCAGGCATATGCATCCCTGCATGACCCTGCCAATATGACCCTTCAATATCGACAGTACCAGCAGTCGCTGGCAAATGAGTTGGGGTTAGAGCCATCGTTGGAAATCAGTACTCTCTATGAGCAATTGATGGCCACAATTTGAGGCCACCTTTGTAACCGGGTGTTGGGTAAAGTTAGTTATCAAATCCCGTTTCTACAAAAGGTGCCCCATGAAAACAACAATCAACCAATTCGCCTGCTCAGTTATCGACACACGCTGCCCGGAAGAGGTGGGTGGTATTGGCAGGTAGTGACCCTGCGGACAGCGATTGCAGCTGGAACCTTGGCTGGTATGATACATGCCAAGTGGAGCGGGATGGTCCGGCAACCTCCCGCTCTTCGAGCCATCTGGCTGGTAACGGTGGGATTTCTGCCACAGTTGATGGCGTTTTACCTGACGTACACGCGCAGTTCGCCGACAGATGAACTGGCCTCATTAAGCCTTGTCTGCTCACAGTTGGTGCTGCTCGTGTTGACGTTGGCAAATCTGCGTTTGCCAGGCATGCCTCTTCGGACGCTTGGATTGAGCTGCACACCGACAATCGGTGAGCGCATAAGCCGCGCTGGTAAGGGTGGTTGTCGCGAGAGGCGGAAATTCTGCTGCCCTGGCTTTGCCGATCGTTTTGTTAGCCCGCCGTTCATATCTTGTCGCTTTGTTTTCAGCCTGGGCGATGTACGCGTGGCGGCCGGGACATTTTGATTGCCCCCTGTTGGGCAGCCCATCACTATCGGAACTACTAAATTAGGAGATACTTAATGTTTACGAAACCACTGACCCGTCAACCAATCACAACTCTGGATACATCAAAAGACACAGACTCACTTGCTCGCCTGCTGGTTGCAGCGGCGATCAATCCGCGGTTTTGTGCCGCCCTCCTCACAAATCCGCAGCATGCTCTTCAAGCCGGGTTTGGTGGCGAAGGCTTTCCGCTCTCGCAAACCACCCTGGACAGCTTGGTATCGATTCAGGCTTCTACCTTGCCCGAGTTCGTTTTCAAGTTGAACGAGGTGCTAGCCAGTAGCACGCGGACGGCTTGAGGCCTGTGACTAGCCTGTAGCATGTTACACAGTTTTCGAAGTGTGTCCACCGACGGCCTGTCGAAACGAGCTGATCAGATTTTCAGAATCTCATCAGACATTTTCGCCTGGGGGCAACACTGGGCAAAGATCTGCGTGGAGCAGGGCGAGGTCTCGCAGGCCTGGATTGCCCGCGTCGATGCGGGCAGCTTTGTCCAATGGGTCGCGCATTGGCCTCCCGGTCCGATACTCCATTCATTTTCCAATCAGTTGTTGGATAGGGCAATACAGTATGGAGAAGCTGCCACGTTTCAGGATCGTGAAGAATTGGTATCCGGGGGTATATTTCCGCTGTTTCACGAGGGTCGAGTAATTGGTCTGATCGGGCTGCTAAGCAGACAGACCGATTATTTCAGACCGGGCGCCATGGCTTGGATTAGCGTTTTAACCAGCATCATCTCGGATAGTTTCTTTCAGCTGGAAAACTATAGGAGCGACCAGGAGGCGGTCGAGCACTCGATCTCTCGAATTTTACAAGCCAGTCTGGATGTGCAGGATCCCTTACCGGCTGTTTTGGCGCTCCTGGCCGATGCGGTTAGGGCCGATGCTGTGACCGCCCTCCGTTATAACCTGCCTTTGCAGCGCTTCGACTTGCTCTCGGTCCACGGACTTGACCCGCGGGCTGTCGCAAAGCTTAAACTATATTTCGAGACCGGCGTAGCCGGGAAGATTGCGGCGGAACGCCAGCCGATCTGGATCGAAGACCTGCTTAATTCCAAGCCGGACGTACGCCCGGTCAGTCAGTTGACCGAGGAAGGATTTCAGAGCTATCTTGCCCTGCCTCTGATTGGGCATAATGATTTCCTCGGCATCCTGGAAATCGTTTGGAGAAAGACTCCGGAGATCCAGGCCTGGGACACGGGTTTCCTTGGGCGTGTCACCGAGCAAATATCCCTTGCGATGGAGCGCAGTTCCATTGTGAGGGACCTAAGACATAGCAGCGAAGGAATCGTCTCGGCCTACAACGCCATGATCGAAGGACTGTCACGCGCGCTGGAACTGCGTGACATCGAGACGGAGGGCCATACGCGGCGTGTAAGTGTATTGATGCTGCGTTTTGGGGAACACATGCGGATCCCGGTCTCTCAGTGGGATGCCATTAAACAGGGGGCTTTGCTCCATGATATTGGAAAGCTGGGTATTCCCGATGCAATCCTTCTCAAGCCGGGGAGTTTGACACCGCGCGAGCGGGAAGTCATGCAGCAGCACGCGGTCTATGGTTATAACATTCTTGCCCCCATCACCAATCTGCGGCAAACGCTGGATATTGCGCTCTACCATCATGAGCGCTGGGATGGCTCCGGCTATCCGTACGGTTTAGCCGGCGAGCAAATTCCGCTGGTTGCACGTTTGTTCGCCGTGACGGATGTCTTCGACGCGTTGACGTCCGACCGGCCTTATCGACCTGCCTGGTCGCATTCGCAGGCAATCGAATATCTCAGGGACCAGGCCGGGCGGCTCTTCGACCCCCAGATCGTCCAGCTTTTCCTGGAAATCGTGGACCAGTAGAAATAACCATGATTCTGTCCAACAGGGGGAAAGACTTCGAGTTTGTATTAAGCCCTGAAGCTTAAGATTCATTCCATCCCTCCAAAATGGGAGTGCAGCAGGCTGCCGAACGACTCCGGACCGGTCAGCGCGTGCGGGTGGACGGCTCGTCCGCCGCGATCTTCAAGAGCGCCTCTTTCAGCCGCTCCACTTCCTCGAGTGTGTTGTAGTGGACCGCGCCGACGCGGACCATGCCGCCGCTGTCTTCGATCCCCAGCCGCTCGGTGGTGTTCAGGGCGTAATAATTCCCGTCCCAAACATAAATGTCTTGTTCAGCGAGTCTCGCGGCGACAGCACGCGGATGCAGGTCCTTCAAGCGGAAGGAGAAGGTCGCGACGCGCTCCTCGAGGCGATTGGCATCGGTTAATCCATAGAGATGTAAGCCTGGGACAGATTCCAGCGCAGAAAGAAGCGCGCCTCCCAGTTCAAGCTCATACGCGTGGATGGCGGTCATCGCCTGCTCGAGCTCCAGGCGGCGACCCTGATAGCTGCCTTCGATATTCCTGTTTCCAAATTCCCTGCCGATCCACTGGAAATATTCCACCGCGCCCAGGACGCCGGCGATGCCTTCATGGTTTTGCGTGCCGGTCTCGAACCTGCCCGGGAGTTCATTCGTGGCAGGACGCACCTTGTAAGCAAACAACTTTTCCAGCAATTCACGCTTGCCGTACAGAATCCCCGCATGGGGTCCGAAAAATTTGTAGGCGGAGGAAACCAGGAAATCGCAATCCAGCTTTTGCACGTCGATGGGACCGTGCGGGGCATACTGCACAGCATCGACGTAAACCAGCGTGCCGGCCTCGTGCGCTATCTTGATGATCTCTGCAATTGGATTGATCGTCCCCAGTCCATTCGAAGCGTAGCCCACAGCCAGCAGCCGCGGCTTGCGTTCGAGCGCTTTGTGCAGGTCATCCATTCTCAATGTGCCATCTTCCACGTCGAAATCTACCCAGCTGACTTTCACGCCGCGATCCTGTGCCGCCAGCACCCAGGGCGTCACGTTGGCATCGTGATCGAGGCGCGTCACGACGATCTCCTCGCCTTCCTTCCATTCTCTCGAGATC
>JAFGCG010000145.1 GCA_016932715.1 Anaerolineales bacterium | reverse complement strand
CTGCTTTTCAGGCTTGTTTATCCAACCTGAGATTGAAACCCGTTGTTATTCCAGTCACGCAAAATGCAATTGTGTAAGGTAATCAGACAAAATAAGTAATATGAAAATCCGTTCCATCACTTATTTTTGCAATCCCCAATACCCACTCGATGAAAAAGTCCTGCAAAAAGCGGGACAATTCCTCTCCGAAGCCAGGTCCGCCTATGAAGCCGCGGGCTATGAAGTGCAGACAGTACGATTGGCGACCATTCCGTTTCCCAACTTGCTGGGCGCTGAAAATATCGGCAAGTTGCCGGAACTGACAAGCGGAATTGCTGACATCGCCGGACAGCTCAAAATCGGATATGTCTCTCTCGGTCCGGCACTGCCAGAGATGCCGCGCAGTTATGAAGTGATCCCCGAGGCTATTTTTGTTTCCAAAAATGTTTTCTTCGGCGGCGTGATGGCAGGCAAAGTGGACAGCAAGCTGTCCGACTCCAAAATTTATCTATCCGCTGTGCGCCTCTGCGCAGAGGTGATCGTCAGGTCTGCACCCATCGAGCCAAACGGATTTGCCAACCTGCAATTCGCGGCCCTGGCAAATGTGCAGGCGGGCGCGCCGTTCTTCCCGGCCTCGTACCATGACCGTGACGAGCCGGCCTTTGCCATCGCGACCGAATCGGCTGATTTGGCAGTCCGGGCTTTCGAGAATGCCAAAACATTGGAAGATGGAAGACAGGCTTTAATTTCAGAAATCACAAAACACGGACAGGCAGTCACACGCGTTGCACAATCCCTACTCCCCAATTCCCAATCTACCAACCACCAATCGCCCAATCACCAATTCACCAAATTCCTCGGCATCGACTTCTCCCTCGCTCCCTTCCCGGACGACGCCGCCTCGCTTGGCAACGCTGTGGAACAAATGGGTATCCCACAGATTGGCTTACACGGTTCTCTCGCTGCCGCGGCCATCCTGACCGAAGCCATCGACCGCGCCGACTTCCCGCACACCGGTTTCAGCGGATTCATGCAGCCGGTCCTCGAAGATTCTGTCCTCGCCAGGCGCGCCGCGGAAGGGAGGCTCACCATCAAAGATGCTCTGCTCTATTCGGCTGTCTGTGGAACGGGATTGGATACTGTCCCGCTCCCGGGAGACACAACCTCAGAACAGTTGATCCCCCTGCTGCTGGACCTTTGCGCTCTGGCTGTGCGCCTCGACAAACCTCTCACTGCGCGGCTGATGCCCATCCCGGGCAAAAAAGCGGGCGATGAAACGAACTTCGATTTTGCGTTCTTCGCTCCCAGCCGCGTCATGGCGCTGGAATCGGAAGGATTGACAAAGTCCTTCTCAGGCACAGAGACTTTCCATCTATCTTCTCGAAAATAATCCTTTTCCGACATCAAACCCATTAACAGGATATTAACTTCGGCAAAAATGTCTTATGGTATAGTTTGTTAACAATTATGCCTGAATCCATTCTGGTCGTCGAAGACGAACCCGCCCTGCGTGATACGCTTTCCTACAACCTCAAGAAGGATGGCTTTGCCGTGGAAGCTGTTGGCGATGGGCGCTCCGCCCTCGAATCCGCGCGGCGCCTGAAACCCGATCTGATCGTCCTCGACCTCATGCTCCCCGAAATAGACGGCTTCGAGGTCTGCCGCATCCTGCGCAAGGAGATGATCACACCCATCCTGATGCTCACCGCCCGCGATGACGAGATCGACCGCGTCGTCGGCCTCGAAGTGGGCGCGGATGATTACCTGACCAAGCCTTTCTCGATGCGCGAGCTGATGGCGCGCGTCAAGGCACAATTGCGGCGTTCACGCCTGTTACGGGAAGAACTCGAAAAATCCAACGCAGAAGCAACCCCGCAGGAGAAGCTGACGTTTGGGAATCTCACGATCAATCTCACCCGCCGCGAAGTAACTCTCAATGGCAGCCCACTCTCGCTCAAGCCGCAGGAATATGAATTGCTGCTCTTCTTTGCCGAACACAAAGGTCAGATGCTCTCGCGCGAATTCATCCTCGAGCGCGTCTGGGGCTGGGACTTCATCGGTGACAGCCGCACCGTTGACGTGCACGTCCGCTGGCTGCGGCAAAAGATCGAAGACGAGCCGGGCAAGCCAGTCCGCATTGTGACGGTCAGAGGCGGAGGCTATCGGTTCGAAGGGTGATTAGCTATTAGCGATTAGCTGTTAGCGATTAGCTTTCAGTGTTTAGCGATATGCGATAAGCGATTCGCATATGAATCTACCATGAATTACGCCTTTATATTTGCCATTATTCTTCTCCTCCTCGCCGCGTGGTATGCGTGGCGCTATTACAGGCTGCGTCAGGGGGTCAATGAATATGCCAGCCGCGTTCAGGGACGGGAGATCGATACAAACATCAGGGAACTTGAAAATCTATCCGGCGCCGTTACCTCACTCCTTTCAACCTTCAACCTTCAACGCTCGACCCTGGAATCCGAACGTTCGCGCCTGGCAACCGTCCTCGACCAGATCACCGATGGCGTGCTGATCGCCGACGAGGTGGGTCTCATCCAGTTTGCCAATCCGGCTGCGGGCCGGCTCTTCCAATTTGGGGATCCCATTCACCACAGCATCACCGAAGTCGTGCGCAATCACCAGCTGGTCGAAGCCTGGCGGCGCTGCCAGCAAACGCGTCAAATGCAAAGCGAGTCGGTCGAACTCCCCACACGCCATCAATATTTACAGCTCGTTGTCATTCCCGACAAGCACAGCAGCGGCAGCCTCCTGCTCGCCCAGGACCTGACCCGCCTGCGCCGCCTGGAAACAGTGCGCAGGGATTTCGTCAGCAACCTCTCGCATGAGCTGCGGACACCGCTTGCCTCGCTCAAAGCCCTGGCCGAAACTCTTCAGGAAGGCGCGCTGGAGGACCCGCCCGCGGCGCGGCGCTTCGTGGACCAGATCCAGATCGAGGTGGATGCGCTGACCCAGATGGCGAACGAACTGCTGGAGCTCTCCAGGATCGAGTCGGGGCGCTTCGCTCTGGACCGTTCGCCGGTCGCGGCTTCCGACCTGCTTCTTTCTGCCTCCCGGCGGATGCAGGTCCAGGCGGAGCGCGCGAACATCGCGCTGCGAGTCGAGTGCGCCGATGACCTGCCGGAAGTACAGGTCGATTCGCAGAGGCTGGAACAGGTGTTGGTCAACCTGATCCACAACGCGGTCAAGTTCACGCGCCCGGGAGGCGAAGTCGTCCTTTTGGCGGCAGCAGCTGACAGCGGAGTCCGCTTCGCCGTACGCGATACGGGGATCGGCATCCCAGCGGAGGAAGTCTCCCGCATTTTCGAGCGCTTCTACCGCGTCGACAAATCCCGGGCAGGCAGTGGAACGGGATTGGGGCTATCCATCGCGAAGCACATCGTTGAAGCGCACGGGGGCAAGATCTGGGCGGAGAGCGTCGAGGGACAGGGTAGTACTTTTTATTTCATGATCCCACAATAGAAGGCAGAGAACGAATTGGAGATAGAGAAAGTTTCTTTGGATCTTTTTCTCTGGAATTCTTCATAAGAAACTCCTGCACGTCAACCGCTTCCTCCTCGCTTGGCGGTTGAAGGCGCAGGTACCTTCCATCTTCCTGCATCACGCGGGCGCGCAGATTGTCACTCAGATAGATAGCCAGTATTTTCTCGCGCAGATAGCAGACGTGTTCCGCATCCTCCACAGGAAAAACCACTTCCACACGGTGATTGAGATTGCGGGGCATCAGATCGGCGCTACTCATGTAAATCTCTTCCATGCCTCCATTGTAAAAATAATATAACCGGCTGTGCTCGAGATAACGTCCAACGATACTCACAACACTTACATTATCACTCACGCCTTTGACGCCCGGTTTCAGGCAGCACATGCTGCGTACCAGCAAATCCACTTTTACGCCTGCCTGCGAGGCTTCGTAAAGCAGTTCGATAAAATAAGGATCGACAATGGCGTTGACCTTGAAAATGAGGTGCGCCTTGTGGCCCGCCTGTGCATGTTCAATTTCGCGCCGGATTAATTTCTCCAATCCAGCCCGCAAATTAAAGGGAGCCACAAGCAATTTCCTGAAATCATGTTTGGTGGAGTAGCCGGTCAGGTGGTTGAACAAGTCGGTGATATCGGACGCCATGGCTTCATCGCATGTAAAAAGCCCAATATCCTCATAAACCAGGGAGGTGACGGCATTGTAATTCCCGGTCCCCAGATGAAGGTAGCGGCGAATGCCGTCCCCTTCCTTGCGCACCACCATGGTTACCTTGCAGTGGACCTTGAGTCCTACCAATCCATAGACAACATGGACACCTTCCTGCTCAAGCATGCGCGCCCAGCCGATATTGCTCTCTTCGTCAAAGCGCGCCTTGAGTTCCACCAGGACGGCGACCTGTTTTCCACGCTCGATGGCTTCAAGCAATGCCTCGACCACTGGCGCGTTCTGTCCAACCCGGTACACTGTCTGTTTGATGGCAAGTACATTCGGGTCGCGCGCCGCGGCGCGCAGAAAATCGATAACCGGATGGAAGGAATCATACGGGTGATGTAACAGGATGTTCCCCTGCTTGATGGCTTCAAAAATATCACCCGTCAGTGCTGCCTCCTCAAAAACCTTCGGCGCCACCGGCTGATAGACGGGGAACTTCAGGTCATGCCTCTCGACATGGCTATAGACCTGCCATAAACTGCTCAAACCGAGCGGAGCCGGTAAAACATAGACATCATTTGGTTTGATCTCCAGGTTTTCGATCAACAACTCGCGAATGGAATCGGGCATGCTTTCATCGATCTCCACCTGCACCACAGAGGCGAACCTGCGCTTGCGAATGCTTTGCTGCATGGTTTCCAGCAGATCGTCTGCCTCGATTTCCTGGATCTGAACATCTGCATCGCGGATGATACGGAAGGGATAGGCAGCCACAACTTCCAACCCCGGAAAGAGTGAGGCAAGATTTGCCGCGATCACCTGCTCGAGCCAGACAAAATAGTGGTGGTGAGGGATCGTACCATCTCTGCGGGCCGCGCCGGAGGACCGTTTGATCGGCACGAGGCGCGCCAATGTATCCGGCACCTTCAGGCGGGCGAATCGTTCGTTGCCTTTTTTATCCCTGATCACAATCGCAAGATTCAGACTCAGGTTTGAAATGTGCGGGAAAGGATGACCTGGATCCAGCGCCAGTGGCGTCAGGACAGGGTAGACCACTTCCTCGAAGTAATCGTCAACTTTTTTCAACTGAGTTTCCGTCAGTTTGCGATACTCCATCAGATGGATCCCGGCCTTGTCCAGCTTTGGAAGGAGTTTTTTGTTGAGAGAATGCAGCGCACTTCCATATAACTCGAGTGACACTTTGCGCGTGGCAGCCAGAATCTCAGGTGGGGTCAGGCCATCCCGGAAGACTTCCATGATGTGCGCTTCCGCCTGTTTGCGGATGCCAGACACACGCACCATGAAAAACTCATCCATATTCGAACCGAAAATAGCGAGGAATTTCAGACGTTCCAGCAACGGGTTACACTCATCCAGTGCCTCTTCCAGGACACGCCGCTGAAATTCAAGCAGGCTGAGTTCGCGGTTGATATAAAGGGAAGGGGAAGAAAGATCGACAGATTCGGGCATTTTTTATTTATCGCCAATTTCCATCAATATCCCGGGGGTCAGCAGCCATTCCAGCGTGGCACGGTGGTCAAGATGATGCAGATCGTCAGCTGCGAGGTAACATACCCCGCCCTTTTTGAGGGTGATGTCGATTTTGGCGTTCTCTGCCACAAGCAGGCCGATCAGTGCGCTCAAATAGGGTTCGTGACCGACCACTGCCATACTGTCCACAGAATACTTCTCATTGATTTCACCGATCAAAAGTTCAGGGTTAACTGATGGGACAAGGTTGTCACTAAGGACAATCTTCTTCTTCATTTTGAATGCGTCGCCGAGGATCTCAGCCGTCTCACAGGCGCGTGCATATGGACTGGAAAGAATCAGGTCGAATTCCACACCTAAATTGCGCAAAGCCTTGGCAACCTGGCGCATTTTCTTGCGCCCTTTATCAGTGAGAGGGCGCTCGCTGTCCTGTTCATAATCGGACAGCGCCTCATCGACCGCGATGGCATGGCGAATGATGTAAAGATTCATAGTCATGGCTCCCAGGGAAAAGGTTGATCTGGCGCGGGGCGCCAAAAGGTCTCGAGTTGATGCATGCATTTAATGTAGGCGGAAATGGCTTCCGCGTGGCAACGCTCATAGTAATAACGGACAGGCTCAGGATCGAAGGAAGAAGCATGTGCAGGTGCGTCCGCAAACGCCTGCATGATGACTTCCACATCCTGGATTTCTCCCATCAAGGACTGATAGTCATTCATCTGTTTCAGATTCTCGGGTGGAAAATCAGGCAATAAAGGGCTGATGATTTCCACCATGTACCGAAACGTCTTGAAGGCAATTCGCACACGATGGATCGTGTTCGCCTGTACAGGGTTGACCCAGTTCTGACGTTGTTTGGAGATGAGAAACGCATCATCCACTGTCTGAAGAGCCTGCAAAACAAGATCTCCGTTTGAATCTGATTCGGCCTTCAACGATTCGCGCAGCCTGCGGATACGTTTGGAAACGTCAAAGAGATCGATGATCTTTAATTTTTTACGAAGATTTTTTAATAGTCTCTTTTCGACACCTTGCAGGTGGTCTTGAAATTCTTGAAGCTGGGGCAATTGCTGTAGTGTTTCTGAAATTTCAGCCAGGACGACTTGTGTATCCCGCAAATCGTCGAATTCGTCCAATTGATCTTTGAAAGCACGGTTTAATCTCTGCAGGCGCGGGCGCGGAGAAATGGAATTCAAAAGCCAGATGAGCGCAAGCATACGCCGTGCGGCTGCCCGCAGATCGTGAACCGCCTCGTTCGAAAATTCTGAGCGACAGCGTTTGAGTTCGGCGCGATAGTTTTTCCAGCGTTGATCCAGCGCTTCGAGCAGGAATTGGTTCACAGATAGCATTGTCGGATTATCTTTGGTTAAAAGAGTGGACATCACAGTTCATCAATCCATTTCCAGGTTTGCACCGAATACTTCCCTGAAATGTGACTTGTGTTTGTCGAACGCCCAGTTCACCAGCATTTGATCTTTCTTGCCAGATATTTTCATCCGCCAGCCTGAAGTTGTTTCCTTGAGGGCGACGTCAGTCACATTTTCCATGTGACTGATATCCAGGGAATCCGCCAGGCGCAGAAGGGCGGCAAGTTTGATCACGATCAAACGATCTTTTTGAGGCAGAGACTTGAAATTTTCATCCTCCGTGGAGGGGGATTGTCTGCGATGGTAACGAACGAGGTTGGCGACGATATCCTGTTCGCGCTGGCTCAATCCGATCAAACGATTGGCTTTCAACAAGTAATAACCATGTTGATCGTGATCTATACTGTTGATGAAATGCCCAATATCATGCAGTAGCGTCCCAATCTCAAGTAAAAGCCGGTTGCCATCCTCCAGATCATGAAGGGGCTTCGATTGATCAAAGAGACGCGCCGCCAGTTTGGAGGTCAGACGGGCGTGTTTCTCATCGAACCGATATTTGCGTCCCAGATGCAGGGCCGATTCCCAAACCTGCTCCCTGCGGCGTAAATGCAAACGTTTTGAAAGGTCTTCCGCGATATCCAACAGGATCCCATCTTTCAAACCAACATTGGGGATTGCAATATGTTTTACCCCCGCCTCCCTGGCGATCAAATGCAGGACAATCGAGGCCGGCAGGATCACATCGGCACGGTCGGCGCGCAGTTTCAACTTATACATACGTTCTTCATAACTCATGCGGTCGAGACGTTCGATCAACAGTTCCAATTCTTTCAACGTAATGCAGCGATCACTTTCCGCTTTGAACAGCTTTTGACGGAGACGACCAATCTCTTCCACATTTCCGCCTGTCCCCGCACAAATTTGGATTTTCTGGTCCCCAAGGTCCCGTTCGATACGATGCCGCGCAGCTTCCGTGTATTCACGTACCAGTTTTCCAAAGGGAATCCCGGGTTTGCTGTTCGAATTTAGTCTCTCCAGCAAGCGCACCGTTCCCATGTTATAGCTGTCTGTGGAAATGATGTTCTGCCCGGTAGAGATGGTCATCTCAATGCTGCCCCCGCCAATATCGATCAATAAAGTGTGCTTACTTTTCAACTTGAGTTCATGGACAACTGCCAGATGAATGAGACGCGCTTCCTCGTCCCCACTGATAATTTCAAGTTCGATCCCGCTGCATCGAAAAACCCGGTCGAGCAGGAGATCGCTGTTGGCAGCTTCCCTGGCAGCGCTGGTAGCGACTGCGCGCAGATGATGAATATCGAAGCTCTCCGCCATGTGCTTAAAACGAAGAAAGGCTTCCTCGGTCTGCTGGATGGTCCTTTCCTCCAGATACCCTTTGCTAAAAACATCCTGACCCAGGCGAACAGGCAGGCGGATATTCTCAATTGTGTTGACCTGCCAGGACTCGTCCACCTCGCCAATCACCATCCGCATGGCATTCGACCCCACGTCAATGGCAGATATGTTCAACATTCATACTCCCACAGAGAGTTTGATTTCTTGTGGAAGGTCGTCTAATTCGGGACGTTCGCCGGTGACAATGTACACGACGCGTTCACAAATATTGGTAACACGATCTCCCAATCTTTCCAGATTATGAGCCACCCAAATGACGTAGTTTGCCCGCTCAATATTTCTGGGATTCTCTAAAACGCTTTGGACGGCTTGAGAATATAGTTTGGAATAGTATTCATCAATTACATCATCTTCCTGAATGATGGTCTGCGCGGCCTGCGTATCCTCGATGGCGAAAGCTGTCATTGCATAATGGAGCATATCCACGGCTTTTTCCGCCATGGAATAAATATCCCTCACGATACGCGGAAGACTCAAGCCTCCCGAGCGGAGATTGATCGTGGCAATCCCCTTGGCGTAGTCTCCCATGCGCTCCAGCTCTGTGCAAATATCCAGGCTGGCCGCCAGCATACGCAGGTCATGGGCAATCGGCTGTTGGGTTACCATCAGGACCATGATCAAGATTTCCGTCTCAAACCGTTTCCGATTGATGATGACATCCCTGGAAAGGATCTGACGCGCATGTTCCAGATCGTTGTTTTTTAGCGCTTCTGCAGAGCCCATGACAGCTTGTTCCACCATGCTGCTGAGCAGAAGGACTTCATCTTTTACTTCCTGCATTTCCTGGCTGAAGGTTTTGTGCGACATAATTGATTTCCAAATAAGTGTCCTGGGATTATCCAAATTTAACATGGGATAATTAACGCCCTAGGAAAGTGTTGTTAACGATTGGTAAACCCACTAAATTGAGGTCCATATTCCAGAATCAGGTTTTCATAATTGTTTTTTGTTGGCAAACTCCCTGTAAAGCGCGTATCGGCGACTTCGTGCTATCCTATGAGCATGGAAATGTTTCTTATTGCAGCCGTGACTGCCTTGCTGACGGTCATCATTGTAGATACGGGAAAAAAGCGGCGTGACTTCCTGTGCCAGCGGGAACAGGCCGCCAAGCGAAATTGAGCCTGCCAATAAGACATTTTCGTTCTCCTTTTCACAAGAGCCTGGTCCTCCTCCCAGGCTCTTGTGATTTAAGGTTCGAAAACTGTTAACTGAACTTTAAACCACCCTTGATTTGCCCTTAATTGCTCCCTGCTAAACTGGCAATGTACGAAAAGGAGAATTATGGGACTCGCTGATCTGCATATCCATACAATCTACAGCTACGACGGCACGGCTTCCGTCCCTGCTGTTTTGGCACGCGCAAAACAAATCGGCCTGGATGTGATCGCCATCACCGATCATGATGAAATCAGAGGTGCCTTGCAGGCATTTGATCTGGCGCCGGAGTTCGGCATCGAAGTGATCCCGGGCATCGAGATCACCACCGCCGAAGGCGACCTGCTGGGTTTGTTTGTGACAGAAAATATCGAGCCGGGACGACCGCTCATCGAAACGCTCATCAAGGTGGGCGAGGCGGGCGGGATTTGCATTGCACCTCATCCCACGGCGAGAGGCATGGGGATGAAAAGCCTGAGTGCTCAAACCATTCTTCAGGCATTCCGGCATCCGGATGCCTGCCGCATTTTGATCGGGATCGAAACGTACAATGCGACTGTCCTCGACCGCGAAAGTAATCGAAATGCACAAGCTCTCCTGGCAGAATGCCCCGAGATCGCTCAAGTAGGCAACAGTGATGCACATATTTTGCAGGCAATTGGCTTGGGTGCCACTGAATTTTCGGGCTGCACGGCTGCTGACCTGCTCGATGCCTTATGGGTTGGCGCAACCGATGTTCGGCGGGGTACCCAGCTGAGTTCTGCCCGGATGTTGAGTACCTGGGCAATTAACTACATTGTCAGCGCGACCGCAAGGGTGACAGTTGCGTATGCCTTTTAGAAACAAATATGAATGGAGGTTGCAGGAAAATGATAATTCTTACATTCCTGGTCGCCAGCCTGATCATCGTCTTTGCAATTGATACGCACCAAAAGCGCCACAGATTCCTGGATGAAGGCAAATAGAGATGGAAAAACATATTCTGGTCACCAATGACGATGGCGTATTTGCGCCCGGCTTGCTGGCTCTTGCACAGGAAATGCGGAAGCTGGGAAAGGTCAGCATCCTCGCGCCAGATCGAAACTGGTCCGGGGGTGGGCATGTCAAAACCCTCGACCGCGGCTTGCGAGTCAAAGAAGTCTGTCTTGTCGATGGAACCCAGGCATTTGCCAGCGATGGCGCTCCTTCCGATTGTGTCGCCCTGGCTACACTCGGCTTCTTCGAAGAACCGATCGATCTTGTGGTTTCAGGAATCAACGCAGGTGAGAACGTCGGTCATGATGTCACCTATTCCGGAACTGTGACAGCCGCGATGGAAGCTGTCATTGCCGGCGTGCCGGGTATCGCCGTTTCGCTCGAAACAGTCTTCCATCGTTTCGAAGAAATCGACTATGGTCCTGCGGCGCGCGCGGCAGGCAGGGTGGTTCGCCAGGTGATGGAGAACGATCTGCCTCACGAGATCCTGTTCAATGTCAATGTGCCTTCTCTCCCGGAAGATAAGATCCGCGGAATCCGCCTCACCTGGCAGGGATTGCGCGTCTATCACAGTCGTCTGGATAAACGAATGGACCCGCGCGGGAAACCCTACTATTGGATTGGCGGGGACGCGCCCACAGGAGTTCCTGAACACGGAACAGATGTGGGTGCGCTGGCTGAAGGGTTCGTCTCCGTCACACCTCTTCAATTGGATCTCACAGCCTATCGCGTTCTGCCTAATCTTAACACCTGGCAGTGGAATGGATCATCTTTGGAGACCACACTGTTGGAACAAGAAATACTGGCTTCACAGTAATTGGGTTTCTCTTCTCCTTCCCGGTCTCCCGGAGGGAATAATTGCCCGCCTTCTTATGAAAAGGCGGGCAATTTCTTTTCATCTTCGATAACTTTGCAACCTTTAACAAGATGTTAACCTATTCTTCCCTTGTCCTTAAAACCGGCTTGATAAGATGCCAATGTATAAAAAACAAGGAGAAAAATAGAAATGACCAAATTTGTTCGTTCACTTATGTTTGTAATCATCGCTACGAGCCTGGCGCTCGCGGCCTGTGCGCCTGCTACTACCCAGGCTCCTGAACCCACTGATGCTCCTCCACCGACAGAAACTCTACCTGTCACCGGTTCCGAGCCTGCCGAAGCTTCCGCGGAAGATGCAATGGCGATGTACGCGCCGGACGCCGTTTCGGGTAATATTGTCACGGCGGGTTCCTCGACTGTCTTCCCGCTCTCTGAGCGCATGAAACAGCGCTTTGAAGAGGAAGGCTTCAGCGGCAATCTGACGATTGACTCGATCGGTTCCGGCGCCGGGCTCGAACGCTTCTGCGTGGCTGGTGAAACCGATATTGCAAATGCTTCCCGCAAGATCAAGGACAGCGAAGTCGAATCATGTGCCGGGATCGGCCGCACGGTGGCTGAATTCCAGGTCGGGATCGATGCCCTGGCAGTGGTTGTCAGCGCTGAAAATGATTTCGTGACCGATGTCACGCTCGAAGAGCTCGCCCTGATCTTCTCGACCGCTGCGAATTGGTCCGATGTGCGCCCCGAGTGGCCAGCGGAACCCATCCAGCGCTTCAGCCCCGGCACCGACTCAGGCACCTTCGATTACTTCGTCGAGGCGGTGATGGGTCCGGCTTTCCCGAACGCTGAAGGCAAAGCTGATCTTGAAGCTGGCGAAGCCGCCATCCTCGATGCTGCTAATCTTCAACTCTCTGAAGATGATAATGTCCTGGTCCAGGGTGTACAGGGCTCACCCTATGCCATCGGTTACTTCGGCTACGCCTATTATCAGGAAAATGCTTCGACACTCAAAGCACTGTCCGTGAACGGTATTGCTCCTACAGCTGAAACCGCTGAATCCGGTGAATATCCGATCTCCCGCCCGCTCTTCATCTACTCCAGCACCGAGATCATGCGGGAGAAACCACAGGTGAGTGCCTTCATCTACTTCTACCTCACGAATGTGGTAGATGAAATTCTCGATGTCGGTTACTTCCCGGTCAGCGATGACAAGGCGCAGGAGAATCTGGATACTTGGAACTCTGCACTGGATATGTGATCGAACACCAGACTGCAAATTCGAACCTTCCTTCTCCATGTGGAGAAGGAAGGTCATTTGCTGTAAATGGGACTTTGACTTTTTGCGAAAGGAGGCGCCTTCATGGCTGAACTGACATTGAAAAAAGTGGAAACGAAGGCCCCTGCAATGAATTTACGACGTAAACCGCGCTGGGGGGAGATGATCATCCAGGGATTGTTATTCTTCAGCGGCTTTTTCTCCATACTCATAACCCTCGGCATCGTATATGAACTTGGAAAAGAGGCGCTGCTGTTTTTCCAAATGCCCGGGGTGGATCTTCTCGCCACAGTGACCACAACAGAATGGAAACCACATGTCAATAAGTTTGGCATCTGGCCGCTGCTCACATCCACAATGATGACAACGTTCATTGCCATGCTGATTGCCATTCCTTTAGGAATGAGCGTGGCAATCTATTTGAGTGAATACGCCACTCCCCGGGTTCGCAGTACTTTGAAACCCATCCTGGAAGTCCTGGCGGGAATCCCAACCATCGTGTACGGATACTTCGCTCTGACCTTCATGACCCCCATCCTGCGCGAGATCTTCGGCAGGGATGTCGTACAAATCTACAATACGGGATCAGCCGGGTTGGTGATGGGCATCCTGATCCTGCCTCTGATCTCTTCCATGACCGAGGATGCCTTGAGCGCCGTGCCGCGCTCCCTGCGCGAAGCCGCCTACGGCGTGGGCGCGACCAAACTGGAGGTGGCAGTGCAGATCGTGGTCCCCGCGGCGCTTTCGGGCATTGCCGCGGCCATCATCGTGGGCATCTCGCGCGCGATCGGGGAAACCATGATCGTGGCGGTTGCGGCCGGGGCAGGGCCGAATTTCACGTTCAGTCCTTTCGTCGGTGCAGAGACGATCACCGGTCATATTGTGAGGATTTCAGGCGGCGACTTAAGTTACGACTCGATCGACTACAACAGCATTTTCGCGCTGGGGTTGTTCCTGTTCATTATTACCCTGACCCTCAACATTATTAGCCAGGCGATTGTGCGTCGTTTCCGTGAGGTGTACGAATGAAAGAACAGGCAGTCGTTCAGGGGTTTGCCAATGATCTTGAAGGGCGCAAGCGCAAGGGCGTGATATGGCATGTGTTTTTCCAGATATCCACTGTTGTGGGCATCATTGCATTGATCGCGCTGCTGCTCAATGTGATCGATGGCGCATTCGGCTATGTTGCTTATGAAGCCCGCGTGGACCCCGATACGCTTGCGGTGAATGGAACACCCATCGAGGACCAGAGCAAGGAACAGCTGGTAGCTCTGCTTCAGTCCAGCCTCTCGAGCGGCGCATACAATAAATTGGATAAGGAAAAGCCTTTCGCAGACAGATCACGCGAGGAAGTGTATCAGCTGGTTGTCGAAAGGATCATCCGCCCCAAAGTGGTGCAGGTGTGGAAACTGTGGCCGTCTCTCACCCAGGCAGATCAAATCCGCGCCACAGTAGAACAGGACCACCCGGGAGCAGAACTGGATTTCGTCTCCTGGCTCACCACTGACTTCGTGACACGACCGCAGTCCAGTGAACCGTTGACGGCCGGCGTTCGCACCGCCATCCTCGGCTCGCTGTGGACCATCCTGTTCACGATCCTGCTTGCCTTTCCGATCGGCGTGGGAGCTGCCATCTATCTGGAAGAATATGCTGCGGAGAACTGGTTCAACCGCATCATTCAGACCAACATCAACAATCTGGCGGGGGTGCCCTCGATCGTGTATGGCATTCTGGGACTGGCCATTTTCGTCCGGGCCCTGGAGGCGTTCACGAGCGGCAAAATGTTTGGGATCGTAAACCTGACGTCCGCGAACGGAAGAACCGTACTCTCCGCCGGATTCACCCTGGGCTTGCTCGTGCTTCCGATCGTCATTATCAACGCCCAGGAGGCAATCCGCGCCGTGCCGCGTTCGCTGCGCAATGCCAGTTTCGGTGTGGGCGCCACCAAATGGCAAACGGTCTGGTCTCATGTCCTGCCCAATGCCATGCCGGGGATTCTAACCGGGACCATTCTGGCGATTTCCCGCGCCATCGGCGAGACCGCACCCCTGGTGGTGGTGGGCGCCTCGACAGCCATCAGCTTCGACCCGTCATCGCCATTTTCAAAGTTCACCACACTTCCCATTCAAATCTATCAATGGACCTCGCGCCCCCAGGACGAATTTCGCAGCCTGGCCGCAGCATCGATCCTCGTGCTCCTTGTGCTCTTGTTGAGCTTGAATGCCTCGGCTGTCCTACTGCGTAACCGCTTCAGCAGGAGATTCTAGTACTATGAACAATAACTCTGACCATAAATATGTCATCGAGACCCATGACCTCGATATCTATTACGGCACTTTCAAAGCCGTGACGGATGTCAATCTGCAAGTCGAAAGGAACGCGATTACCGCGATCATCGGGCCCTCCGGCTGCGGAAAATCGACTTTGCTGCGGGCCTTCAATCGCATGAATGAACTTTATGCCAACAGCTCCATCCGCGGGGACGTCTGTTTCAACGGACAGGATATTTACGCTCGTGAAGTGGACCCTGTCGAAGTCCGCTACCGCGTTGGGATGGTCTTCCAAAAGCCCAACCCTTTCCCTAAAAGTATCTATGAAAACATCGCCTGGACTGCTCGCATCCACGGCTACAAGGGCAAAATGGATGAAATCGTGGAGAGCTCCCTGCACCAGGCGGCGCTCTGGGATGAAGTAAAAGACAAACTGCATCAGTCCGGCTTATCGCTCTCCGGCGGCCAGCAGCAGCGCTTGTGCATCGCGCGCGCCATTTCGATCCAACCGGAGGTCATTTTGATGGACGAACCCGCCTCGGCCCTCGACCCGATTGCCACGCTCAAGATCGAAGAGCTGATGCAGGAACTGAAAAAGAACTACACAATTGTGATTGTTACGCACAACATGCAACAGGCTGCACGGGCTTCGGATTACACCGCCATGATGATGCTTTCCAGGGATGGTGAGCGTTCCGGCACGGTGATCGAATTCGATGAGACCACTCGAATCTTTACCAATCCAAAAGACAAGCGGACGGAAGATTACGTCACCGGCCGGTTTGGATAAGTCAGAGAGGCTAATATGCACAAGTTCAGGGTCTTGTTCTTATGTACAGGCAATTCAGCCCGCAGCCAGATGGCAGAGGCATTTTTGAAGGCTTACGCTGGAGAACACGTCGAAGTTCACAGCGCAGGTATTGAGCCAAGAGGTTTCATTCTTCCGGAGGTACTCACAGTGATGCATGAACGCGGGATGGACATGAGCGGGCAAACTTCGAAAAGCGTCTCAGAGTATTTGGGTAAATTGCATTTTTCTCATGTAATTACCGTCTGTGGAGATGCAGAAGAAAGGTGTCCTACCGTTTTCCTTAATATGGGCATCCATGAACATTGGCCGTTTGATGATCCGGCGAAATTCGAAGGAACCGAGGCAGAGCGGCTCGAATTCACACGCCGCGTGCGTGACCAGATCGATACCCGCGTCAAAAAGTGGGTGAAATCCCAAAACTCTCTTTCCGTACATGAATCATAAGAACAATGTCGCCACGGCAACACACGTTTTTTGCAAAAAGGCCGAAAACATCCGTTCCATCCGCAAAATCTGCACAGAGCCGCGTTGAGACAGAATAGAGATGAAAGGAAGAAGTGTATAATATGGCGAATAACAAGAGAAATGAGGCGCGCATGCTCCGTAAAACGTTCGAACACGAGATCCAGCAAGTCAAAGATGACGTGCTTCTACTTGGCAGCATGGTCGAGCAAGCCATCCTGAATACGGTGGACGCATTAAAGAAACGGGATATCAAGGCGGCTCATGAAATCTTAAGTGCCGACAAACTCATCAACAAGAAACGATTTGATATCGAGAACAAATTGATGATCCTGATCGCCACGCAGCAGCCCATGGCGCACGATCTGCGCCTGCTGGCTTCCTGCATGGAGATTATCTCCGAGCTGGAGCGCATGGGCGACTATGCCAAAGGGATCGCCAATATCAACATCCGCATGGGCGACGCGCCGCTGCTCAAGCCGCTGATCGACGTCCCGCGCATGGCACAAAAGGGTGTCGACATGCTGCACCGGGCACTGACCGCTTTTGTCAATGAAGATGTGGAAACCGCCCAAAAAATCCCTGTGGAAGACGATGAAGTGGATGCCCTGTACAACCAGATCTACCGTGAACTGATGACCTTCGTGATCAGCGATCCAACCACCATGGAGCGCGCCAACTGGCTCCTGTGGGTGGCGCACAACCTCGAGCGCGTCGCCGACCGGGTCACGAATATCTGCGAAAGGACTGTGTTTATCGCCACCGGCGAAATGACCGAGATCAAGTCCACGGATGATGAGTTCTGGAAACAGCAAAAGAATGGTGGTTAAAGGAAATCTGCCAGTGAAATCACTGGCAGATTTTTATTTAACTTCAAGCAAAGGGTGCTACCCCATTCTGCCCGTGATATAGGCTTCGGACAATTCCTGTTTTGGCTTGGTAAACATATCGTTTGTCGCAGAAAATTCAACCAATTCCCCCAGCCAGAATAAACCTGTGTAATCTGAGACACGTGCAGCCTGCTGCATATTATGTGTAACGATCACAATTGTGTAATCTTTTTTCAATTCGGCAATCAACTCTTCGACACGCAATGTGGCAATCGGGTCAAGCGCGGAAGTCGATTCATCCATCAAGATCACATCGGGCCGCACCGCAATCACACGCGCAATGCACAGCCTTTGCTGCTGACCCAGGGAGAGACCCAGCGCATCCGACTTCAGGTCGTCCTTGACTTCATCCCACAAGGCCGCCGCCCGCAGGGATCTTTCAACGACCTCGTCCATTTCCACACCCATGCCCAGGACGCGCGGACCAAACGCCACGTTGTCGTAAATGGACTGCGGGAACGGGTTGGGTTTCTGAAAGACCATGCCCACCCTCTGCCGGAGCGAAACAACGTCTACATCCTCATCGTAAATATCTTTTCCATCCAGCAGGATTTTGCCATCCACGCGTGTGCCATTGATCGTATCGTTCATGCGATTGAGACAGCGCAAAAACGTGGACTTGCCACATCCGGATGGGCCGATGAGCGCAGTCACCTTGCGTGGTTCGATCTCGATATTGATTTTCGAAAGAGCTTTCGACGAACCATAATAGAAATCAAGTTCATGGACCGAGAAGATGGGCTGAGCCTGTGACATAGTGTGATTTTATCATGTCAATGACATGCCGAAAACTTTCGGCTATAATTCGGCTCGATGAACCGTTTCCTTTTGCTTGCCATCACAATATTTGCGCTTGTCTTTTCTGCATCGTGCGGCCCCGCTTCATCAGAGGGAGCCGCATCTGATTCCCCGTCCACATACATTGAAAACAAAGGCTCGGACACGATCGTCAACCTGGCGCTTGCCTGGGCAGAAACGTATCAGGCGGAGCACCCGGAAGTCCGCATATCGGTTACTGGCGGGGGGTCCGGGACAGGCATCGCTTCCCTCATCAACGGGACGGTGGATCTCGCCAACGCCTCCCGCCAGATCAAAGAGGAGGAAATTGCCAATGCTCGCTCCAATGGGATCGAGCCGCTGGAACATATCATCGCGCGCGACGCGATCGCGGTCATCGTCAATCCCACAAACCCTGTCAGCCAATTAACCTTGAAGCAAATTTCAGACATTTACAGCGGGGAGATCACCAACTGGTCTGAGGTCGGCGGGGAAGACCGGCCCATCGTGCGGCTCTCGCGTGAGACGAATTCGGGCACGCATGTCTATTTTCTCGAGACGGTGCTGCGCCTGGGCAGCCAGGCGGACAAAACACTCTTTTCAAGAGATACCCTCCTGCTCCCCTCTTCCGAGGGCATCATCGCCGAAGTGCGCCAGAACCCGAATGCGATCGGCTATGACGGGCTGGGTTACGTCCCCAAAGACCTGAAGATGATCGCGATTGCCGAGCGGGAAGGCGGCGCCTATGTGCTGCCGTCCATTGCAACGGTGAACGACAAAACGTATGCCATTGCACGTGACCTTTACATGTATACCAATGGCGAACCAACCGGGATCGTCAAGGAATATCTCGACTGGATCATGGCTTCCGAGGCACAGGAAATCGTCGCTGAACTTGGTTTTGTGCCTGCATCCCTCACCCCCAGCCTCTCTCCCTAAGGGAGAGGCGGGAGAAACCGTATGGAAAAATCTCTTAACTGGCGCGAATTTGTGATCACTCGTCTGGTCAAGGCTTCGGGGTACTCAGCCATTCTCTTTGTTGCACTCATCTTTTTCTTCCTGGTGCGGGAGGGCCTCCCCACTTTTTGGAAGGCAGACATCACTTCCCTCCTCAGTACCCGCTGGTATCCCATTGAAGAATATTATGGAATTCTGCCTCTGATCACAGGTTCATTGATCGTGACCCTCGGTGCGACGCTCGTTGCCGTTCCCCTCGGGATCGGTACAGCGGTCTATATTTCTGAGATCGCGCCGCGCTGGATGCGCGAAATCCTCAAACCGCTAGTCGAGCTGCTGGGAGGACTGCCTTCCGTGGTGCTCGGGTTTCTCGGGATCCTGCTCCTCTCGCCGTTCCTGCGCGTCTTTCTGGACCTGCCAACGGGTCTGACCGCCCTGACAGGTTCCCTGCTCCTCGGCGGGATCGCGGTGCCCACCGTCGTGTCGGTGGCGGAAGATGCGCTGGATGCCGTGCCGCGCGCCTATCGCGAGGGCGCCTGGGCGCTGGGCGCCACGCGCTGGCAGACGATCTGGCGAGTGACGTTCCCGGCCGCACGCTCAGGTGTATTGACCGCAATCATGCTGGGCATCGGACGCGCCATCGGCGAGACGATGACCGTGATGATGGTCACCGGGAATGCACCGGTGCTCGCGCTGAAACTTGGCAGCCTGTTTTCCCCGGTCCGTACCATGACCGCGACCATCGCGGCGGAAATGGGTGAAGTCGCGAGCGGCAGCACTCATTATCATGTGTTGTTCTTTATTGGCATGGTCTTATTCCTGATCTCCATGGGAGTGAACATCGCGGCGTCTTCGGTCGTCTTCCGCGCCAAGAAGCGCGCCGAGAGGATCCTGTCATGAAACGCCTACTCTCCCTCAACCGTCATCTTGTACAGCAGATTGGCTATACGGCTCTCACGTTGATGGCGGTAGCAACCGTCCTCCCGATTATCGCGGTCGTTATCTACATATTGATCCAGGGTCTGCCGGCGATCTCCACGGAGTTCCTGACCGGCTTTCCACATGATGGCATGCGGGCGGGCGGGATCCTGCCGGCAATCATCGGCACGCTCTACCTCACGGTAGGCACAGCCATTTTCTCCGTTCCGCTGGGCATTGCGGCGGCGATCTATCTTGCCGAATATGCCTCCGATACGCCTCTCACCCGCACGATCCGGATCGCGATCATCAACCTGGCAGGCATTCCATCGGTCGTCTACGGACTATTTGGTCTGGGTCTTTTTGTCATCTTTTTGAATTTCGGCACGTCCATCCTGGCTGCCTCCCTGACGCTTTCGATCATGACCCTGCCGGTCATCATCAGTACCGCAGAAGAGTCATTGCGCTCGGTGCCGCAGGCATTCCGCACAGTGAGCATCTCGCTGGGCGCCACGCGCTGGCAGACCATCCGTCGTATCGTCTTGAAGGAGGCGCTGCCCGGGATCCTGACAGGAGTCATTCTCGGGCTGGAGCGCGCCGCAGGAGAAACAGCTCCCATCCTCTTCACGGGCGCAGCCTTCTTCCTGCCGCGTTTGCCTCACTCGCCTTTCGATGCAACCATGGCATTGCCCTACC
Source organism: Anaerolineales bacterium (assembly GCA_016932715.1). GTDB lineage: Bacteria > Chloroflexota > Anaerolineae > Anaerolineales > Villigracilaceae > Defluviilinea. The sequence goes on along the minus strand of JAFGCG010000145.1, from coordinate 13,423 downwards.
ATCTTTTCGTGATCTCCACCCAGGTCCCGGAAATGCCAATTCAAATCCAATATGGTACTGCACTCGTTTTGCTGGTCTTTGTACTGACCATGAATGTCATCGCAACCGTCATCCGTTCCAGGGCAAGGGCAAAACGACAATGGTAATTCCAGACCATGGACAATGGACCATAGACCATTTTTTCGTCGTCTGTGGTCTATGGTCTGTGGTCTGTGGTCTTTTGGTAGAAACCAATGGATAAAATAATTATCGAAAACCTGTCATTGCAATACGCGGATGGAATTGAGTCACTGCGCGGCATCAGCCTGAACATCCGCGAGAAAGCGGTGACCGTCCTCTTCGGTCCTGCCGGAGGCGGAAAGTCGACGCTGCTGCGCTGCCTCAACCGCTTGAACGATCTTACCGAAGTTAAGGCATCCTCAGGAAAGATCCTCATCGATGGCAAAAATATCCTTGACCCGGATGTGGATGTCATCGCCTTGCGCCGGAAAATTGGCATGGTCTTTGCGCGCCCGGTTGTACTGCCGTTGAGCATCCGCGGAAATTTGACCTATGGTCTGGAACTCGCCGGCGAGAAACGCAGGTCGAAGCTGGAGGAAGCGGTCGAACGAAGCCTGAAGCTGGCTGCGCTGTGGGAGGAGGTCAATGACCGGCTCGACGATCCGGCCATCGCCCTCTCCGGCGGACAGCAGCAGCGCTTGTGCCTGGCGCGTTCCCTCGCGCTGCAGCCTGAGATCATCCTGCTCGACGAGCCAACCTCCGGACTCGACCCCATCTCGACCGGCAAAGTGGAAGCCGCCCTACAGGAACTCAAGAAGGAATACACCATCATCCTTGTGCCTCATTCCGTGCAGCAGGCAGCACGTACTGCTGATTACGCGGCGTTCTTTTTGCAGGGTGAATTGATCGAATACGGAGAAGGCCAATCGCTCTTCACCGCGCCCAGACAAAAACGGACAGAGGAGTACGTGACGGGAAGGTTCGGCTAAATTTCACCACAGAGAGCACCGAGCGCACGGAGAAAAACAAAAAAAGAGAACTCTGTGATCTCTGTGAACTCCGTGGTGAGTTTCAGGAGATTACTTTTATGCCAACTGTCCTCTTCCTCTGCACTGGTAATTCCTGTCGCTCCCAGATGGCGGAAGCCATTGTCAACGCGCGTTACCCGGAGTGGAGAGCGTATTCAGCGGGTGTAAAACCAGCCGGTTATGTCCATGAGATGGCAATCGAAGCATTGAATGAAATCGGCATAACACATTCAGGCACATCCAAACACATCAATGACTTGCCGACCAGAGACTTTGACCTCGTCGTGACGGTCTGCGATTCAGCCGCGGAGGCATGTCCGGTGTGGCCCGGGAAAGCGGGACGACGCGTCCATCGCGGGTTCGCCGATCCTGCCAAAGCAGAGGGAACGCGCCAGGAACGGAAGCAGGTCTTTCGTCAGGTGCGAAGCGAGATGCTGGAGGTCATTCCCAAGTTGTTGGAAGGATAGTAAGCTGGCGTGTCTGCACTTCGACTACGCCTACTCGGCGCGAAGGCGCCAGTCCGCTCAGCGCGAAAGGAAGTTAATGAACAATCCTTATGCCATATTATTCGAAACGGTTCGGATCGGTCCTGTCATCGCTCCGAACCGTTTTTATCAGGCGCCGCATTGTAACGGGTTCGGCTATCGTATGCCGCAGGGACTGGCAGCCATGCGCGGCATGAAAGCGGAAGGCGGCTGGGGCGTAGTCTGCACGGAGGAAGTGGAGATCCATGCCTCGAGCGATCTTTCACCCTACTTCGAAGGGCGTCTGTGGGATGATGATGACATCCCTGCGCTGGCATTGATGGCGGAGGCGGTTCACCAGCATGGCTCGCTCGCCGGGATCGAGCTTGCTTATCACGGGTACAATGCCCCGAACCTGTATGCGCGCCTCCCATCGCTTGCGCCCATTTCGATGGGGACCATTGGCGGCTCAGGCTATGACCCGGTCCAAACCCGCCGCATGGACAAGGAGGATATTCGGGCCGTGCGCAAGTGGCACCGCCAGGCAGCGCTGCGTGCCAGGCGCGCAGGCTTCGACATCGTCTATTGTTACGCGGCACACGGAATGACAGCCGCCATGCAATTTATTACGAAGCGCTTCAACGACCGCACCGACGAATACGGAGGCTCGTTGGAGAATCGTGTCCGTTTCCTGCGTGAACTGATCGAAGAAACCAAAGAAGCCGTTGGCGACAAATGCGCGGTGGCGGTCCGTTTTGCAGTGGATGAATTGATTGGCGCAGAGGGAATCACGCATCAGGGCGAGGGGCACGATGTCGTCGCCATGCTGGCTGAGTTACCGGACTTGTGGGATGTAAACATTAGCGGCTGGAGCAACGACTCCGTCACCTCCCGCTTCGAAAAAGAAGGCCAGCAGGAAAAATACATTTCGTTCGTCAAACAATTGACGACGAAACCAGTCGTGGGCGTGGGACGCTACACGTCGCCTGATTCGATGGTTGCGGCGATCAAACGCGGGGTGATGGATTTCATCGGCGCGGCGCGGCCTTCGATCGCCGACCCGTTTTTGCCGAACAAGATCAAAGAGGAGCGCGTGGAAGACATCCGCGAATGCATCGGCTGCAACATCTGCGTGACCGGCGATACACGCTTCGTGCCGATCCGCTGCACGCAGAACCCGACCATGGGCGAGGAATGGCGGCGCGGCTGGCATCCCGAGATCATCTCACCGAAGAAATCCGATCAGGAAGTGATGATCGTCGGCGCGGGACCGGCCGGGCTGGAAGCCGCGCGGGCGCTCGGTCAACGCGGCTATGACGTGACCCTGCTCGAGAGGCGCCGGGAGCTGGGCGGACGCGTGATCCGCGAAGCCGCCTTGCCGGGCTTGAACGAATGGCGCCGCCTCGTCGATTGGCGCTTGACGCAGATCAAAAAGATGAAGAAGGTCGCCGTGTACCCCTCCAGCCCGATGACGGCAGAGGAGATCCTGGAAACCGATGTGCAGAATGTCATCGTGGCGACAGGCGCGACCTGGCGAGGCGATGGGATGGGGCGCACGCTGCGCAAACCGATCCCCGGACACGATTTACAAAATGTGTTTAGCCCAGAGGATTTGATGGAAATGAATATGGAGTCCAGGAGCTTGCTCCTGAATCCTCGACAGCAAGCTGTCGGAGTCCAAAACATAGTGATTTACGATGACGATCACTTTTACATGGGTGGGGTGCTGGCGGAATTGCTTGCCGGGCAGGGAGGCATTGTCTCGCTCGTTACGCCTGCGCCGCTGGTTTCCTACTGGTCACAATTCACCCTCGAACAGGAACGCATTCAGCACCGGCTGATGAAGCTCGGTGTGAAGTTATATCCGCAGACTGTCTTGAGCGAAATCAGGAACGACTGTGTCAGGTTGAAAAACATGGTTTCAGGGGAAGGAATGGAACTGCCGCGTGATGGAGTCCTGCTGGTGAGCGATCGGATTCCGAACGACTCGTTATATCACGCCCTCAAACCCGCTCTGGAAGTGGGCAAAATACAATCGCTGCGAATCATTGGCGATGCCGAAGCGCCGAACATTATTGCACAGGCAGTGTTCTCCGGTCATCTCGCCGCGCGGGAGTTCGAGGAAGAAAAGGTCGAGGGGACACCGTTCAAGGTGGAGAGAATGACTATCTGAACCGCAAAGTGCGCGAAGAGTGCAAAGAAGAAAGAAGAAAGAGGAAGAGGAAAGAGGAAAGATTCTTCGCGCCCTTCACGGTGTAAGAATCACCACACCCGTTCCAGATTCGGGTTATCCAGCGGCTTCCTTCCCACCTTCGCCATATCGATCCATTTACCATGGACCTTCACGCGTACCACATCTCCGGTAAAATCAGTCACCGTGTCGCCATTGTTGTTGAACAGCCACGAACCGACCGCGTAAATGTCCACAGGGACGCCCAGCTTTTCGAACCTGCGGATTTTCTCCGGGTTGAAACCGCCGGAGACGACGATTTTCACATTGCGGCAATAGGTATGCGCCGCCTCCTGCCACGCCGCGGGGAGGTCCCAGCTTTCGAAGGCGGAATCCAGCGCCTGGCGGACATTGAAGACCAGGCGCGGGTTGACTCCCAGGTCAAGCCCCGGGTCACCCAGCGGAGCCACAGACACATCCCGGACCGAGCCGCTTGTATCCAGGCGCACCCCATACAAAACATATTTCTCTGCCTCGGCCTGGTCGCCAGCGTCGCACAGCTCGCGGTATTTCCGGAACATCGCCTCCAGCACGCGCAGGGTGTCGGTGACAGAGTCATTATTGAAATCCACCAGCGCGATCCGCGGAATGCTGGCAGGCAGGACACGCGCGAAGTGCATCATGGCTTCGGCTGTGTCGCCGAGGAACGAAGCGATCGCCGCGTGAGCCACGGTCCCGCCGCCTGCGCCGCCCCACCAGTCGCCTTGCGCGTCGGTCGAGACGAAGGATCCGATCTGGTGGGAGAAATCCATGTTGAAACGCTGGATGGCAATATTGTAGGAGTATCCATCCGCCGCCTGGACTTCGTGCATGTCAAAGCGCGCCGGAAAGAACAGGACGGGTTTGCCGCGCGCCGCCATCAAGGTTTCATAAACGTTTGTGGCTACGCGACTCGAGCGGGTGAGGGTTCCCAGCGTGGGTGTTTCCAGCAGGGCGAAATCGCGATAGCGTCCGCGGACTTTGATGACAGGCTCGGCATGCAGCGGATTGCCATCCGATTTGACAACGGTTCCATCATGGACAGCCCACACTTCCAACTTGTCCGAAGTATCGACAAATCGATCGCCCTCCCAGTAGCCGGTGCAGCACCTGAGCATTTCCAGCGATTTATCCACGCCGACGACGATGGTATTCCCAGCGCGGCGCGTGAACCATTGCATCTCCACTTCGATATCGCCAACCGCGACCTCCTCCGCTGAAACGTCGGCCGGCAGGTTGTGATATTTGCCCGAATACACATATCCCTCTGATGCCAGTACCGTCAGCATGCGGCCGATGTTTTCGAAATATTTGTCCGAATACCAGCCCCGGCGCATGCGGTCGATATCGAGTTTGAAGGTCTTGTTGGTAAGTCGTTTATTGTCGAAAATGCTCATGGGATCCTCAGAGGTACACAAGTAAAAAGTAGACAAGTAAACAGGGAAACGCGCACTTTGTTTACTTGTGTACCTGTATACTTGTCTACTTGTATACCTGCAACCTGTGCACCTGAACTAGAAATCTTCCGTCGACTTCACAATGTGCATGCCTGCTTTTGCGAATCGTTCGTAGGCTGCGTCCGCCACCTCGGTATGATCCACCACGCCAGGCACAACGACGGGCGAGGTACAGTCCTCGAGCAGATAGACTTTTTTAGCGAGCTCAAGATCGGTGACGGCAATATCTTCGAGCAGATCAGAAACCGTCCAGGCAACGCAATGACTCTTGGCCTGCCCGGCGATGATCAGCCGGTCACATTCCTGTAACTCCTGGATGAACCTTTGATCGTGCACCCCAAGCATCTCATCCATGGGACCGGTCAGCACCTCGGGACCGATCACGGAATAATTTTCTGTGAAGGGTGTATCGCCTTTGATCACAATCTCTGTCTGAGCCAGCCGCGCGACGGAATGGAAAAAGAGCGCCTCGGCTACGGAAGAAACCAGCGCGTGACCCAGACCCCCGAGCATGGCGTGATAGGGCCAGATCGTCAGGGCATATTTTCCGCTTTTCTGCAGCGCCTCGGCGTAGTGGACCACCATCTGTTGTCCGTATTCCGGGGCAATCTCAAATTGATCAGCCAGGGCAGGATTGAATTTCCATTTGCCATCCCGTAATTCGGAAACATGGATATCCGTGTAGGGCGCGGGATGATTTCCATCTTTGTCCACGAAGAAAATGGCGTGAAAGACCTGCATGGTCAGATGCGTGTCCAGCGTGGCAGTGATCCGCGTAATGCTGCCCAGCTTGCGATAGATGAATTCACACAGGCGCGCGTTGTCCTCCACCGCGCCGCGTCCGCTGCGACCGCCGACGTAGAGCTCAAAGTCGGGGATGCAGAATGTATTTTGCACGTCGATCAGCATCAGCCAGGTTCTGGCCGCATCAACGGAAGCAGGCTGCAGGGCGTGTCGACGCGCCCATTCCCGCGCCTGGCTTGCGCGCTCCTCGTAGGGAATCCGCCAGATCGCGCCGACCTTCTCAGCATTAAAGAAATCAGGAACAGGTAAATCAGGAACGTTCATGGCACCTCCAACAGGATTTTATACCCGCATATTTTCCTGTCAAGTGTACGACTCCACAGGACTTTGTCATAGTCCGGGCGCGCATCTTTTTTGCCTCTAAATCGCGTGAATTTGCGCCAATCCGCGCAAATTCGCGGCTTCGAGAAGACCATGTACGACTCCATAGGGGCAGTTGACTTTTTACCCTGAAACCTTTACACTAAGTAAAACCTTTGCTTTCGTCAAGGAGAAATTATGGCATCACAGTTCCAGCTTATCATGCGGTCAGGACCGACGCCTGGAGCAGCCTTCGCGCTGGAAGGCGACCAGATGACGATCGGCCGCGATTCGACCACCGAGATCGTAATCAACGATGCAGAAGTTTCCCGCCGCCACGCGCGTTTGACCTTCCAGGGCGGAAAGTATGTGCTGGAAGATCTGGGCTCCACCAATGGAACGTTTGTAAATGGTCAGCGCTTGTCAGGACCCCGTGTTCTGAAACCGGGCGAAGTAATCTCGTTCGGCGAGCAGATCATGCTGGTCTTTGAGGCGGTCAACCTTGACCCGGGCGCCACGATGGTTTCGCAGCGCGCCGCGCCGGCCTCTGCAGCGCCAAGGCCGATGCCCGCCCCCCCGCCGCCCCCGGCCCAGTACGCGGGCAGCATGCCAGCCAGCCCGGCGCCCATAGATGCAGCGCCCAGGAGGCAAAACCTTGTGCCGATCTTTATCGGCGTTGGCGTTGTCCTCCTGCTGTGCGTGTGCGGCGGCGTCCTCTGGTGGATCGACGCGAACTACATGTGGTGTACATTCTTCCCGTTTTTGGGCGGTTGTTAATCTTCGACAGGCTGCACCCCGCGGGAAAAACATCTCGCGGGGTGTTTTGTTTTAAACGAGACAAGCGGTAGAATATGGAGAATTCATGTGGAAGCATGTCACAGGAACAAAACGACAACTGTCATTGAGGTTCAGATATGAGTTCTGACTACCCAGGAAAACCAGGTTTTAGGCGACGCCTCAGGAGGCGCATTCAGCCCCAGGGACAACTCCTGGAACAGGTTTCGGAAACCGCTCAAAGCTCAGCCCGCGCTTCCTCATCGCCGCACTGGAACGCGACCACCAAACTCCTGGTGGGTCTGGTCATCGTCGGTACTGTGGCGTTTTTGCTTTACAGGTTTACAAGCCTGCTTACGCCGCTTTTGATGGTATTTATTCTGGCGTACCTTCTGCACCCCGTGGCAACGCTGATCGCACGCGGCTTCCACCTCTCCTGGAAGGCTTCCGTGAATATCCTTTACCTCGTGATCCTCCTGCTCCTGATCGGCTCACTTACTTTGGGCGGCGTGGGACTGGTAGGACAGGTACAAAGCCTGATCACACAGGTGCAAAAGATCGTTGCCGATCTCCCCAAGTTCATGGAGTCTCTCTCCGGGCAGGTTTTTCAGATCGGACCCTTTACCCTGGATATGCAGACCATCGATCTAAAAGCCGTCAGCCAGCAGTTGATTTCCTACATCCAGCCCCTGCTCGGGCGGACGGGAAACATCGTCACCACAGTGGCGGGCGGCGCCGCGGGCGCCCTTGGCTGGACGTTCTTCATCCTGCTCGTTTCCTATTTCGTCATGGTCGAAAGCAGCGGATTGCAAAGTGACCTCTTCAAGGTCGAAGTCCCCGGTTATAACGAAGATCTCCGCAAGCTCGGCAGCCAGCTGAGCAGCATCTGGAACTCTTTCCTGCGCGGGCAGATCTTTATTTTCGCCATGTCGACGGTCATTTATATCGTTGTACTTTCCATTTTTGGCGTGAAGTTTGCCATTGGGATTGCCTTTTTGGCAGGGCTTGCAAAATTCCTGCCCTATATCGGTCCCGCGATCACCTGGGTCATCATGGCGCTCGTCACGTTCTTCCAGTCTAACACGCCTTTCGGCATGGCTCCTCTGTATTACATGTTGATGGTCGTCATCTCGACAACCGTAATAGACTGGATCATCGATAATCTCGTTGCACCGCGCATCATGGCTCGCACGCTACGAGTCCATCCTGCCGCAGTCCTGGTGACCGCGCTCGTGGCAGCCAATTTACTGGGAATCCTGGGTGTCGTCATCGCCGCGCCGTTCCTGGCTTCCGCCATGCTGCTGGGACGCTACATCATGCGCAAGATGTTCGACCTGGATCCCTGGCCCCCCGGAGAGCCAGGGTCAGCACAATCCAATCCATTCGAATGGGTCACACGCACCCGGGTATTTATTGTGTCGAGGTTCCAAAGAAAGATCCCGAAGGAAACAACTGATCCGAAGGAGAAATCTAATGAACAACAACAATCACAGTGAACCGAAAACGGAAACGCTTGCCGAGACCGATAACTTCCAGGCCTGGATGGCAGAGGAACCCGATGGCGAGACCACGTACTACCTGCAAGTGGGGCGGGCGACGATCAACTTCTTTCAGGAGGAGTGGGATCAATTCCTGGATCTGATCAAGGGTATCGATGAGATCAAGCCGGACAATGAGCAGTTATACAGATTGGAATTCGACAACGTCGATGTCTGGCTGGATGAAGAGGATTGGACAGAGTTCAGGAATCTGGCAAGAGAAATCAGCAAATAGGCAAATCAGTAAATAGCCATTGGACATTTGAAAGAAACAGAATATGAAGATCAGGAACGCCATCACGGATGTGCGCGGTATTGAGGTGGGTCATGCGCAGGATGAAGAAGCCCTGACAGGCTGCACCGTCATCCTTTGCCGCAAGGGAGTCGTAGCGGGTGTGGATGTGCGCGGCGGCGCGCCGGGCACGCGCGAGACCGATCTGCTCGATCCTGTGAACCTCGTCCAAAAAGTGCATGCAGTTGTACTGGCAGGCGGCTCGGCTTATGGGCTGGACGCAGCCAGCGGCGTGATGCGCTATCTCGAAGAGCAAAAGATCGGATTCGATACCGGCGCGGCAAAAGTGCCGATCGTTCCGGCAGCCATCCTCTATGACTTGAATATCGGTCGCGCGGACGTTCGGCCGGATTCCGCTATGGGCTATCGCGCCGCGGCTTCAGCGTCGTCCGCCGCGCCGGCTGAGGGTAATGCCGGCGCCGGGATGGGAGCCTCGGTCGGCAAAATGTTCGGCTCGAATTTGGCGATGAAAGCCGGCGTCGGAACCGTGAGCCTCGACATCGGCGGCGGAGTCGTCGTGGGGGCGCTGGTCGCCGTCAATGCCTGGGGCGACGTGATCGACCCGCAAACCAATGAAATCATCGCGGGCCTCCGCTCGGGCAAGGTCGGTCCGCTGCGTGTGGGCACGAAGGATTATTTCGCCGATACGCTCGCCATGCTGAAGAGTCCGGTCGGACGCGGTGTGATGGCACTCGCTTCACGTGCCAACACCGTGATCGGCGTCGTTGCGACAAACGCCAGCCTGACCAAAGCGCAGGCAACCAAAGTCGCGCAGATGGCGCAGGACGGTGTGGCGCGCACGATCCGTCCCGCGCATACCATGCTGGACGGGGATGTCATCTTTGCCTTAGCAACGGGCGTCAAAAAAGCGGATGTTTCAACGGTCGGCGCGTTCGCTGCGGAAGCCATGGCAGAAGCCATCGCGCGCGCCGTAAGAATGGCTGCTTCAGCAGGTGGGATTCCGGGCTTATTAAGGTAGCCTCACAAAGCGATCACAGAAGCCAAATGAGCAGCACATCACAGGCAGACACACAAACGGCAAAGACCTTTTGGAGGCGGGTCCTTCTTTCCTGGCTGATGGGAAGCAGCGGGGCATATTTTCTCACAAGCTTCTTTTCCAATTTCCATGCCTCTCTCTATGAATTTATTTTATTGAGTTTGTTTTTTCAATTCCTCGGTGGGGCAGCGGCATTTCTTTTTTTTGACGGGACCCTGCAAAAATCCCAGGCTGGAAGAGATAACGATCCGCTCGCCGTTTTGATACTTTTGCTCGCGTTCGTCCTGAGCATTGCTGCTGTGATCATTGCCTGGCAGTTCCCCGGTCTGTTCGACCGTCGAATCCTTTTCATGGATTCAGCCAGGCTCCCTTTCTTTGCTTTGCTGGCGTTGATCTCGCTCGCAGCTGCTTTTGTGCCTCTCAGGATGATGGATCGAAATGGGTCCTTTGAACGATTCAAACAGACCCGATTTTTCGAGTTTGTGCGGGGAAATGGGCCGGGACTTCTCCTCGCCATGTTCTTTCTGGTGACGTACCTCATATTTGCGGAAAGCATTAATTTCCCCGGCTTTCGCACGCTGGATCAGTTCTTCGACACGGACATCTCCGAATGGCTGGCAAGACTCACCGCGACGACGTTCGAGGATCTCAGCATTGTGAGAGCCGTTCACCCTGCCGTCCTGCTTTTTTTGCGTCCGCCGCTCTGGTTCCTCTCCCTGTTCCTGAACGGGGACAGGCTCCAGGCGGTCTTCCTGATGAATGCCCTGGCAGGCGCGGCTTGCGTGCTGCTGGTCTGGCTGATCGTCAAACGCGCCTCCGGCAATACAGCCTATGCGTTGATCATGGCAGCGCTCCTGGGAGCCAGTTCCTCCCATTTGCTGTTGAGTTCGATGCTGGAAACCTATATTTACTCCGCCCTGGCGCTTCTCCTCTTTACCTTCCTGATCCAAAACCGGCACACCTCGCTCAAATTCACCGTCCCGGCGGGTGTACTGGTGTTTGGCATCACGGTAACAAACCTTATCCAAACCTGCATCCTGTATTTTTTCAACTACCCGCGCATCAAGGTTATCCTCAAATACATACTGATCGTGGCATTCATCACTGCCATTTTGAATCTGGTACAGGTCTGGATCTATCCAAATGCGCGCTCGTTGTTCCAGCCCGCCAACTTCGCCCGCGAAGGCTATTACATCTGGAATCCCTTCGACGTTTCATGGCGTACGCTCGGCCGTTTCTCCCTGATCGCGCGTGCGATTCCGCTTTACGGCGTGGTCGCGCCGACCCCGTTCATTCTCATGGAGGAACTTGGCGTGGACGTCCCCAACTTCCGTACATATCAAATCCTGCTGGGGGAATTTCACGTGGCGGGCTATCGCGGCCTGGCAGATGTCACGGTCAAGTCCTGGATCGTCCTATTGGCGGTTGCAGGCATCCTGTTCAGCCTGAACTTATTCAGATCCCCAAAACAAGTATTGCTTCCGCTGAGTCTGCTCCTGTGCCTGGGATTCAGTTTTAGCCTCCACCTTGTCTATGGCGATGATCCCATGCTCTATTCGCCGAACTGGGTCTACGCGCTGGTCCTGTTCGTCGCGCTGACGCTGCAGAAATGGGCAGACCGGCGATGGCTCCGGCTTCTGCTGATCATCTTCCTCGTAATGCTGATGATTACGAACTTAAGCTTGATTTACCAGATCATGGAGGTGTCCGCGCCTTTTTACGGCAAGTAGATCCTCGCCGCCAAGCCCACCCTGCTCAGAGAGTGTTTCTTAATTCACCACAAAGGACACGAAGAGCACAAAGGTTGGGTCCGTAAAAGGAACAATTCGTGCGAATTCGCGCAATTCGCGGCTCAAATTTGTCCAAAAGGGAGTTCAACATCGCCTCCGCGGAATTTCAAAACACTCCCTCAGACAATAAAAGAGGCTGACCTTTTCCGGCCAGCCTCTTTTCACTTCTTACCAAATACTTATTACTTTCTGCCCTTCAGCTCATCTTTCAGGATCATGGTCATGAGCACACTGACCACACTCACAACCAACCCACCCAGGAATGCATTCCACCAGACAGGCTCGGCGATGATCAAGCCAAGATCAAACTGCTGCCCGATGACGCTCGTCAGCCAAAACATGAAAGTATTGATCACCAGCGTGAATAAACCCAGGGTCAATACGATCAGTGGGCAGGTGAGCAGGTTGATCAATGGACGGAACAGCGCGTTGACCAAACCAAAGATAAGTGCAAGCCAGATTATGGAAACCAGACCAGTGGTAAGGTCAATTCTTCCAGGCAGGATCAGTACGGTCAGATATAAAGCTATCGCATTGATAGCCCAGCGCAGAATGAATTTTGTCATCTTTTCTCCTCTTTTTGTAACAGGTGACAGTCACTTTTGCGAAGCATCCCCGAGGCAAAGCCGGGCGGGGCGAAGTGACTGTCACCTATTAATACGGGAAAGATTCATCCCAGTTGCATCAGGCGTCAGCCCGCATCCATACCAACGTGCGGCGCAGCTTGAAACCCGCCGTGCGGATCGCCTGCGCCATTTCATCGGCGGGACATTCGAGAGTCAGTTGGGAATGATACGTGGACATGCGCCGCGCGTGGAGCAGCAGTACCGTCAGCGCTTCGTCTTCGCTCGAGGCGGGAGGGGCTGCGGCGTACAGCGACTCTGACCGGCCGCCCTGCGGCATCCACGTCAGCGTGGCAAGTAATTTGTCACCGCGGACCGCTGCCCATTGTCTGATATTGGATTCAACGAACAGGAGATACAGCCAGCTCCCCAGGCCGGGCCGGAGAGCCTGCAGGTTCCTGGAGTAGTACCAGCTCAGGGCATCGGGGTAGAGGCGGCGAAGCCACTCCTGCTGCAGGGGCCAGAAGCGCGCATGCCGCGCCACGACCTGGATATCCGTGTCAGGGTACGGGAGGTGGGCGTCCAGGTTTGCCTGCCAAGTGGTTCGGCGCGCCATTTCCTGGAACCCAAGCTCGCGGTAAAGCTGGATCGCTCCGTAATTGTCGTCACGGACATGGAGCCAGATGGCGGAGGCTCTTTTCGCGCGGGCTTGCCTCATGACGCGTTCGGTGAGCGCCCGCCCGATGCCGCGCCGGCGATAATCGGGATGCGTCGCCACATTGGCAACGAGATAGATGCGCTTGCCCCGCTCGCGAAACGGGATCAGGCTGGCATTGCCAACGATCCGCCCGTCCTGTTCCCAGACATATCCCATCAACGGCAGGGAGGCTGTCTCTGTCATGTGCGAAGCCCAGCGCAGGAAGCTGTCATCATGACTGGCGCGGCGCATATCCGAGAGATAACGCTGACCGTCGTTGTCCATCGTGGGCGAGAAGCACAGTTCGATCAAGTCTGCAACCGCCGAAAGATCGCGCAGGACGTTCAGCGGCCGCAGGTGCGGATGATCGTTCGCTTTGACCGGGATGGTGATCGAGCTCATCGAGGCAAATTATAGCGCGTTGTTGATTACCTTACACTTTCAGAATCGGGACGCTGATTCACGCTGAAAACGCAGATTTTTTGTCTTGAATCAGCGAAAATCAGCGTT
>JAFGCG010000144.1 GCA_016932715.1 Anaerolineales bacterium | reverse complement strand
TGCGCGAATTCACGCGGATTTTTTAGCCAATTCGCGACAATTCGCGTTCTTCGCGGCAAAGGGAAGGATTTTGCATACACTCCCTAAGCAAATCGTGGGGATAAAAACGTGGCGCCCTGTCGCCGAGCAGGCTCAGCGGGGGCGCCACGTTACCGTCTAAAAAATATCTTTGAATCTATCTCCACAAATAATCGTCGTAATTCTTTTTTGTCGCTTGTTTCTGCGTACCATACTTCTCACACATCTGCTGGAAGATCGGTGTATCGGCGGGAGACATGTTGACGATCTGGAAGCCAACATTATATGTGTTGGGATCGATACGGTCTGGGCAGCACCATTTGCTGCGAGCGATGAACACCATGAACTCCTTGTTGGCGATATCAGGCGTCAATTGAATCTGCAGCCGCAGATCCTCTCCGGGAGAGATTTCTTTTAGGCTGTCCAGCCTGAATCCGCCCGTGCTGATATCTGTAAGGTGACCAACCAGTTGTTTGGTCAGCGCGTCCATGACTGGCATGTAGTAAGTGAAGTCACGACGGGGGATTTTTCGTTTCTCAGCCATGATGTTCGCTCCTTTCTTTAGAATAGTATATGTCAAGTTCGATCAAGTTTCAATAGGTAATTAAAATAAAAAAGTTACAGCAGCTGGCGTGCCTCCCATATCTGGCAGGAGCGGGCGTCAGACTGCCAGATATGGATTGAAGTCATATGTCTGCTGGAGTAAAATTTGCCTCAGTCTACCGTTCGGAAGAATTTTCAGAGGAGTAATGATTTGGAAACGAGACCTGCTTCACGTACCCCCCTCCTGATCTGGCTGATCGCCTCACAGACGCTGGCGTTGGCATCCTTGATTTTTTGGATGTTCGCTGCAGGGATTTCGGTCATGGCATTCGACCCGGGAGTGACTCAGGAAGCCTGGAGTTTTGTGATCGCCGTCTGGGCATATCCTGTCTGGCCGATTGCATTTACGGTTGCAGCCTGGGTCGCCTACGCTCGTAAAAGGGATAAGCTGGCAGCTGTCCTTACCACGCTGACGTTTCTGCCGGTGCTGGTCTTGATCCTGATTATCATCTTGTCAAGTTTTGTGGGTCCGGTTGGGCTGTAAAACTGGTCTCGTGCTAGACCAGTTTTTTATTCTGCCTTCAAAGTATATGCAATGCCTGATGGGGCAGTATTCTTTTCCGTTTGGAAATATTGGAGATAATCTTCTCGAACGGGCGAAAACACTTCAATTGCGACTGCGTCTTCCACGATTTCTGCACCATGCATGGTGTTACCCGGTACGATCCAGCAATCGCCGGGATATACTGCCACCTTCTCATCTGCGATGGTTAGAATGATCCTGCCTTTTAATAACCTTCCCGTTTGCTCATGCGGATGAGAATGCATGGGTAATTGACTTCCTTTTTCCATATGAAACTCGGAGAACAACATCTTTTCCCCAACCACCAATGTCTTGATGGATATTCCTTCAAGGATCTTTTGGAAATGATCATCTGAGGATTTATAGAACATGATCTGGTCTCGCTTTATTCTGCCTTCAAAATGTGTGTCAGGATGGTTGCGCCGGAGCCGCCGATGTTCTGCGTCATCCCAACCCTGGCGCCGTCCACCTGCGTCCCGTCACATTCGCCGCGCAATTGCTGGACGACCTCCACCACCTGGTACATGCCCGTCGCGCCAACCGGATGCCCGCGCGCTTTCAATCCGCCGCGGGTGCAGACGGGCAGGCGGCCCTTCGGGCTGATCTCGTTATCGAGGCCGAGTCGCACACCCTGTCCGCGTTCTGCAAATCCGCAGGCTTCGAGCGAGAGGGCAGCCATGATCGAGAAGGCGTCATGCAGTTCGAACACGTCAATATCCTTGGGACCGACGTTTGCCATCTCATAGGCGCGTTTGACGGATTCATGCGCCGCGGACAGAAACAATGGATCTTTCCGCGAGTGGACGGCGATCGAATCCGTCGCGGACCCCGAGCCTGCCACCAGGACCCGCGGCTTGCCATTCAACGAGGCGACTCTCTCCGCCGGGACGAGCACGACTGCGGCGGCGCCATCTCCGGTGGGTGAGGCATCCAGCAGGTTGATCGGGGTCGCGATCATGGCTGATTTTTCGAATTGCTCGGCATTGATCTTTTGATGCAGGCGTGCAAATGGATTGTGCATGGCGTTTGCGTGCGCGTTGATCGAGAAGGGCGCGAAATCGGCGTGTTTCCAGCCGTGTTCGTGCATATAACGGCGCATGATCAGCGCATTCAGTCCTACAAACGAGATTCCCTGATCCACTTCGTAATCGGCATCGGCAGCGGTTGCCAGCGCGGCGGTGATGTCATGGCCGGCTTTGTCGCTCATCTTTTCGACGCCCAGGACCAGGGCCGAGTCGATGTCGCCGGCGGCAACAGCCATCAGCCCCGCGCGCAGCGCCGCCGCGCCCGAGGCGCAGGCCGCTTCCACTTTGACGGCTTCCCGGCGCCAGAGTCCGATCCAATCCGCAAGGAAAGTCCCGAGTTGATTCTGACCGCTGATCAGCGGCGAAAGCATGTTCCCAACGAACAGCGCCTCCACCTTATCCATGCCTGCATCGTGCATGGCCGCCAGCGCCGCATTCCCGCCGATCTCGCGCAGGGATAGATCCCACTGTTCATCGATTTTTGTTTGACCAATACCTAGAATAGCAACTTGTCGCATTGTTTTCTCCGCAGTTATTTTAACTGATTTGGCTCTCATCTTCTATCAAATAAAGGCATGCTGGCGGAGCGGGGTGCCATCCCGCCCCACTTTAGAAATAAAAAGGAGCGGCAAGCGCCGCTCCTTTTTTGCTGAATATTTGATTTATGGTTTGTTTTTGTTCTTGTCTTTGTCTCTGCCGTTGCCTTTGTCCTTGTTCTTATCCTTGCCATTGCCTTTGTCCTGTGGGCCCAGGGCATTGTCCTTGTCGGCACGGCCCGAAACGATAATGCCCAGATTATGCTTGTCCTTATTCTCCTTGAGTGCCTTTTTGAACTGGCCCCAGTTGGTCGGGGTTGAGCCGTCGGGCAGGGTGAAGGCGCTATAGTCGCCGCTCTTTTTTGCTTCCAGAATCAAACCGGTGGAGGAGGCATCGCCGCTGATACTTTGTGACATCCACATCGCCTGGGCAATGACACCGAAGCCAAAGCCATCCTCATGATAATCGTTGACGACACTTGGATCTTCACCGAAGAAATCAGCCAGGATCGCGGCAACAGGATGAACCTCTTCAGGGGGAACCACAGCCTCTGAATTGACCACCAAATCCACCACCTGCTCCCCGACTTCAAGGTCGGCAGCGACCTGCTCGCTGAGGCGAACAGTTTGTGGTCCTTCAGCGGTCTCTATTGTAACGAGGACAGTAACCACCCCATTCTCATCGGTTTCAGGTTGTCCAATTTCGGTTACGGTACCACTAATGGTTACTGTATCATCCTGCGTTTGGGGAGCGGCTAGTGCGCTGCCGACCTGCATGAACGCGACGGCCAGGACTAGTAGAAGACTTGCGAGTACTTTCATTGTCTCTCCTTTTCGAACTCTGATTTTGTCCTATATAAGTTAAGACGGAAAAATCGCACCTGCGAGGCTAAAAACAGTACATTTAACAAAGCTGCAAATGGTACCAATCTACCAAATACCAATTTACCGGCCACCAAATTACCAAAATAATGCACAAATCCCGATTTTGTTACAGAAACTAATCTTTGCTTAATCTGCTTCGTATAGAAGGGCGGAAGTGGCTGGCAGAATGAGTCAAGTATTTCTTACCACCGAGAACACAGAGTTCACGGAGATTCTTACAAGGGTTTTCTCCGTGTTCCACCTGCACTTGCATGCAGGTGCAAGTGTCAGTGTGCTCCGTGGTGAAATTGTTTGACCATTCACACAATTTGCCACTCCCAGATGGGCTAAGTTGTCACCTCACATTTCCAAATGATTTATACTTGCAGGAATTCCAGCCCGTTCCCCTGTGAGAGATTTATTCGCATGGAGCCTAATGTTTGGACCGAAAACCTTTTGGAAGCAGTCACCCGCATGGGGGAGGAGGGCCGCCTCGCAGTAGACTTCCTGCGTGCACGCCGCACGAAGATCGGTTTCAGACGGGCGCGTCCCAATATCGGTGCTTTTTGGACTGTTTTTGGCAATATCCGTTTGAATTCACAGTATTACACGTATGAGACGCCGCTGGACGATCTACGCATCAGGACACTTATCATTCATGAAGCCCGTCATTTGCAGCAGGGAATTATCACCGCATTATCTGTCTATGGTGAACTGGATGCATGGCAATTGGAATTCGGCATTTATTACCGCGTAAAAGGAACCTATCCGCACTCTGCGGTTGCCGAGCTGATGGCGCTGCCGTTGGAATATGACCGCGCCGTGCTGAAGAAAGCTGCCCAAATGATGCAGGCGTATGCCGGGAAAGGCTACCGGGTCGACTTGCTGCCCTTGTTTCCACTCGATAAAGAAATAAAATATTGGCTGACCATGTACTAAAATCATCTCTCAATCCATTTCCAGACAACTCTTCCCATAATCATATAGTTTATGTGATAATATTCACTATTGAAAGATGATACCCCCACGTAGAATTGGGGCGTTCGACCCACGCGAGAAAATGGGTATTTTGGCTGTATAATTTCGCAATAGTTTATGAGCTTACTCTTAATGAGGAGTGTCTAATGAGAAATTGGCTTAAGGCCAACAGGTCGAAGTTGGGATTGACCGGCCTTGTACTTGGGGTTTTGCTTCTCTTGATTATCATGACTTTGCCTGTCACACCTGTTGCGGCAGCCCCCCGTCCTCAAGCTGAGCAGCCGACCGACGAAAGTTGTTTAGCCTGTCACCACCAGGAAGGTATGACCGCTCAAGTGGGGGGACAACCTCTTCCAATCACCATCGATCCGGAAAAATTCTTCGCCTCCGTGCATGGCGTCGAAGAGATTGCCTGTGTAGATTGCCATACGAACATCACCGGGTTTCCACATCCTGCCGTGACCGCGAGCAGCCGGCGCGATTTTAGCCTCGAGCTTTATCCCACCTGCCAGGAATGTCACCTCGAGCAATATGAAAAAACATTGGATAGCGTCCATCAGCGCGCCATCGCCGCCGGCAATACGAATGCTGCCGTTTGTACGGACTGTCATAACCCGCATACACAGACTCGCCTGACAGACGAAAATACAGGTGAACTCTTACAGGAAGCGCGGGTCGTCATCCCGCAAACCTGTGCGCAATGCCATAGCACCATTTATGAAACGTACCGGGAAAGTGTCCATGGTGTAGCCCTGGAAGATGGCAATCCGGATGTGCCTACCTGTATCGATTGTCATGGCGTTCATAGCATTCCGGACCCCACCAGCAATAGCTTCCGCAATAGCATACCAGCCCTGTGTGCCAGCTGCCATACTGACGAAACCCTGATGGCTAAATATGGCCTGTCGACCAACGTCTTGAGTACCTATGTTGCTGATTTCCACGGGACGACGGTAAAAATGTTCGAGGAGAATTATCCCGACCAGCCAACGAACAAACCCGTTTGTACGGACTGTCATGGCTTTCACGATGTCCTCCGGGTGGATCATCCGGATGCCGGGATTGCTTACAAGAAGAATCTGCTTGGCAAATGTCAGCAATGCCATCCCGATGCAACCACCGCCAGTTTCACCGATTCCTGGTTGAGCCACTATGAACCAAGTCCGCAGGTCTTTCCGCTTGTGTACTTCGTCAACCTGTTCTACAAAATCTTCATCCCTGCTGTTCTAGGAGGCATGACCTTGTTTGTGCTGACGGATATTTACCGGAGATTTATTGTGCGCCGTGCGGGTACGAAAGCGGCAGTCGAGGCAGAAACAAAAGAGGAGGAAACCAATGAGTAGAACCACTGCCCGCACCTACGAGCGCTTCCCGCTTGCCCGCCGCATCGAGCATTGGGTGATGATGCTCTCGTTCACGACGCTGGCGATCACCGGTCTGCCTCAACGGTTTTCCTCTGCCCCATTTTCCATTGCCTTTGTGGGCTTCCTCGGTGGGATCGAAACCCTGCGCACCATCCACCATATTGCTGCCATCGTCATGATGCTTGGCACTGCCTGGCATATCCTCGTATTCGGTTACCTGGCGTACGTGCGCCGCACACGCCTGACGATGATCCCAACCCTGCAGGATGTAAAGGATGGCTGGCAGGCGCTTCTGTATAACATCGGTCGCGCCAAGACGCCGCCTCAAATGGGCCGCTACACCTTCGAAGAAAAATTGGAATACTGGGCATTCGTGTGGGGAGCCATCATCATGGGCCTGACCGGCTTCATGATGTGGAATCCGCTCTCCACGACAAGATTCCTGCCCGGTGAAGTGATCCCGGCTGCAAAGGCGGCACACGGCGGCGAAGCCTTGCTGGCTGTCCTGGCGATCATCATCTGGCACATGTATGGCGTTCATATCAGGCGCTTGAATAAATCCATGTTTACCGGAAGGATGAGTGAGGAGGAGATGCTCCATGAGCATCCCCTCGAACTGGCAGATATCAAGGCTGGTGTCGCGGAACATCCCGTTGACCCGGTCACGCTTCGCAAACGTCAGAGGGTCTACTTACCGATTGCCACAGTGCTGGCGCTCTTTATGCTGCTCGGCGTCTATGGTTTCGTCAGTGCGGAACAGACGGCCATTACCACAGTGGAACGACAGGCGCCAACGGTCGTAGTGTTCGTGCCGTGGACGCCGACTCCCGCGCCGACCCAAACGCCCACTCCTCCTGCGACAGAGACCCCCCTCCCGACAGCTTCCCCGAACGCGACCCAGCTGGCAGCGGGTTCCACCACACCCGGGACTCCCGCCTCCGCCCTGACGTGGGACAGCTCGATCGGCACGCTGCTCCAATCAAAGTGCATCTCCTGTCACGGGCCTGGCGCATTGGGAGGCCTGGATCTCTCCACCTATTCTGATGCGATGAGAGGTGGGGCGTCCGGCCCGGTCATTATCCCTGGGGATGGCGCCAACAGTTTACTTGTCACAAGACAACAGACAGGGGATCATCCCGGTCAACTGACCCCTGAGGAGATCGCTCAGGTCATCGAGTGGATCGATGCAGGTGCGCTGGAAAAATAAAGACTGGATGGACAGAATATCAAAAACCGCGTTCCCGCCAAAGGCGTGGAGCGCGGTTCTTTTTTAAGAGGCGGAAAAAGAGAATATTTAATCTTCATAATAATATCTTATTTGGTTGTGACAATTTGCACATATGTGAATGACTTTCAATACTCGACCTTGTGGATGAAAATCACATAATAAAGTAAGACGGGGTGAATTTATTTATTGAGCTCGAAAGAAGAGCGCCAACATAAATTTTTGGGCCTCTTTTGCCGTAGGTAAGGCAATTGAGCGGAGGGAGTATGCCTCATAGGACTGATGGGCAAGTCCAAGCGGGGTTGATATAAAGGATGATCTTTCGCTATTGCATGGTGTCAACAGGCAAGCGGCTGACGTTTTGCATTTGGAAGCATACTCCTGGCGCAGTGTGTGAGGCGTATTGTATTTCTGATAGGAATTGCTCAGTGAAATAAGGCTGATATGGAGGTGATCTGTGGCCACCATTGAAGTAATAGAGCGTTCGTTCTACGCCAAGGTTCTGGAAGCCACACCGGAGGGTGAGCGGCTACGGCTGTGTCTCGAATGTGGGAATTGCAGTGGGATCTGTCCATTTGGTTATTTGATGCTCTATCCACCCAGCAGAATGATCGCGATGCTGCGCGCCGATCGCTTCGATCAGCTGTTGGAAACCGATACAGTCTGGATGTGCGTATCCTGTTATGCCTGCACAGCAGCCTGTCCGTCGAAGGTTCCGCTGACACCTGGTCTGATGGCCAGCATCAAGGAGGAATTGCTGCTGGCCGGCAATGTCCCGGATGAGCTTCAAGCTGCTCTGCAGAATTCGCAAAGGTATGGCAACCCTCAGGGTGAGTCGCCCCGCAAACGGGCAGACTGGACTCTTGGCATCCAGCCGGAGGTCAAGCTGCTGGCGAAAGTGAAACAGCCGGTCGATGTCCTGTGGTTTGTCGGCGATTACGCCTCATATCATCCCCGCGTCCAGCTTGCCACCAAAGCGTTGGCGCGCGTCCTCAATGCCCTCGGCGTGGATTTCGGAATCCTGGGTCCCGAAGAATGGAGTGATGGCGATTCACAGAGGCTGGCTGGCGAACGGGGTCTCTTCGAGGTACTGGCAGAGAAGAATGGGAAAGCGTTCGGCAAGTACCAATTCAACCGCATCATCACCACAGATCCTCATGCCTACAATGCGATCAAGAATGAATACCCGGCACTGGGTATCTCGTACCCGGTTCAACACTACACTGAGTTTCTGGCTGAGCGGATGGATCAGCTCAAGCCATTGCTGAAGCAGGAAGTGAAAGTCAAAGCCACTTACCATGATCCGTGCTACCTCGGCCGTGCAAATGGGATCTTCGAGCAACCGCGTGCACTGTTGCAGGCGATCCCCGGGATGGAACTGGTGGAAATGACACATAACCATATGAACAGCCTCTGCTGTGGTGGCGGAGGCGGTGGAATGTGGCTGGACGGTTTTCAGTGGGAAAAGGCACATGTCCGCCTTTCGGAGTGGCGCGTACGTGAGGCAATCTCTGCAGGCGCAGAGTTCCTGGCCGTCGCGTGCCCTTACGAGACACCGCGCTTTGAAGACGCGGCAAAGACCGTGCAAGGCGCAGGTGAACTCAAGGTGAGAGACATCGCCGAATTGTTGGCCGAGTCCATGGGAGTATGAAGGAGGTGTGATCGATATGAACATCATCGTTTTGGCAAAACTTGTCCCTGACCTGGTGGAGGAATTGACCATTGATCCCGGCGGGGCGGCGCTTGACCTGACCTTTGCGCGCTGGATCATCAATGAGTTCGATGACCATGCCATCGAGCAGGGCATCCTGCTTAAAGAACGCGGCGGAGGCACTGTCACGGTCCTGGTTCCCGACCTGGATGGGGCAGACGATGTGCTTTTCACCGCGGCGGCCAAAGGCGCCGACCGGCTGATCAAGCTCGGAGGCGATTTCAACGGAGTAAATAACCACGCTCTGGCGCGCGCGTTTGCGGCGGTCGTCAAAGAACTTCAAGCGGATCTTATCCTGACCGGCGTCCAGGCACACGATGATCTGGACGGATCCGCAGGACCCCTGTTGGCTGAATGCCTGCAAATGCCCTATGTCGGTTATGTCTCCGGCGTTTCGATCAACGACGGCAAGTCGCTCCTCCGCAAGGAATATCCCGGAGGCTTGCTCGCCGAAATGGAAGTGACAACCCCGGCCGTTCTGGGGATCCAGGCCGCTGAACAACCACCGCGCTACGTGGCTGTCAGCAAGGTGCGCCAGGCAATGAAAACCTCCAGCATCGAAGAGCAGGACGCCTCCAGCCTGGATCCCTGTGGAGGTCCCACCGTGGGACGGATGTTCCAGCCTGAGGCTGCGGCGCATGCAACGATGATCGCGGGCAGCCCGGACGAAGTTGCCGACAAACTCGTCGACCTTTTCAAAGAATTAGGTGTCTTGTAACGGAGGAGTGCCATGAGCCAGGATATTTACGTCCTCATCGAGCACCTGCGGGGGCAGGTTGCAGAACTTTCATACACCATGCTGGCGGCCGGGCGCGAATTGGCTCAGGGCGCCGGTGGGAACGTGGTTGCTGTGCTACTCGGACACAATGCAAAGGAACTTGGCAAAGACTTTGCTGCCGACAAGGTACTCTATCTCGATCATGCACTTCTCGCCGATTTCACATCCGACGCATACCAAAAAGCGTTAGCAGATTTGATCGGCAAAGACCAGCCGCGGGCGGTGCTTTTTGGCAATAGCTCCATTGGTGCCGATGTAGCCAGTGTACTTTCCATGCGACTGGATTTGCCGTTGGTCAGTTCATGCCGCAGTTTCACCCAGGACGGTAAGTTCGTCAGCCAGATTTGCGGCGGCAAGATCATGGCGGAGGGCGAGCTGCCGGGTCCGACCGCGCTGGTGACTATGGTCCCTGGCGGATATCAACCGGATCAGGGCCGCAGCGCGGCAGCGCCGTCCATAACGGAAGCCCCTGTCCCTGCGCTCGAGGCGCTGCGCGTCGCCTTATCCAAATATATCGAACCCGAAACAGGCGATGTGGATATTTCCAAAGAGCCTCTGCTCATCGCAGTTGGGCGCGGCATTCAAAATAAGGACAACATCGAATTGGCTGAAAATCTTGCGCAGGCGATTGGCGGCGTGGTCTGCGGTTCGCGGCCTGTGATCGATCAGGGCTGGCTGGCGACCTCGCGGCTGGTGGGCAAATCCGGCAAGCATGTCAAGCCCAAAATTTATTTTGCCATGGGGATCAGCGGCGCACCTGAGCATGCAGAAGCTATCATGCAAAGCGACACGATCATTGCCATCAACACCGACCCCAAGGCGCCCATTTTCGATGTGGCGAAATATGGAGTGGAAGGTGACATCTTCGATCTGGTGGAAGTGCTGACGGAAAAAGTTCAGCAGGCGAAATAACTCGTAACGATGGAGTGACGTATGCCTATCCGAGAGACCTTCTGGAATATCCCACACTGGGCGGAAATCACCCAATACATTCTGGCATTTGTGACGGTCGTGGTGTTTCTCTATGGTGTGGGGCGCCGTGTCCTGCGCTGGCGCCAGGGTCAGCCGGACGCTACGCGGCGTTCCGGTCATTTCTGGAGGCGCATCTGGTCGCTCGTTACGCAAGTCCTGGCGCAGCGCCGCACATTGGATGAGACCTACCCGGGCATCATGCACTTCACCATCTTCTGGGGCATGCTCGTGCTTGCCGTCGGCACGGCGCTTGCGACCGTGGATTGGGATGTCACTCACCTGATCTTCGGATTCCAGTTTCTGACAGGCTGGGTGTACATCGTCTTCGAACTGGCTCTGGATGTGCTTGGCTTGCTGGTGGCAGTTGGATTGGGGATGGCGATCTACCGCCGCTACGTGACGCGCCCAGCGCGGATACAGGATTTTCCAGCCCGCTCGCTGGCATGGGATGATCTGTATGTCCTCGTCATGTTAGCCTTCATCACTCTCAGCGGCTACCTGACGGAGGGGTTACGCATTGCGGTCACACAGCCGGACTGGGCGGCCTGGTCCCCGATCGGGAATGCCATCGCCGCCGCGTTTCTTGCCCTTGGCGACCCGGCCAACCAGACGCTGCATCTGATCGTCTGGGCGCTGCATGTCCTGACCGCCTTTGGCATCCTCGCCAGTTTGCCTTTTACCAAGCTGTTCCACATCCTCTCGGTGCCGCTCAACATCTACTTCCGCTCCATGCAGCCCGCCGGAGCGCTTCTGCCGGCGCGCGGGGACGGCGGAGTAAAAGAGTGGAAACAATTTACCTGGAAGCAACTGCTGGACTTTGAAGCCTGCACACGCTGCGGGCGCTGCCAGGATGTCTGCCCGGCGCATGTGAGCATGCCGGCATTCTCCCCTCGGAACATGATGGTCAAGCTGGAAACGCATCTGTGGGCGAAGGCGAACGGGCAGGCCCTGCACGGCGATGTGGTCAGCGCCGAGGAGCTTTGGGCGTGCACCACCTGCCGTGCCTGCGGGCAAGTCTGTCCGGCTTTTATTGACCACATCGGCGCTTTCGTCGATATGCGTCGCCATCTGGTGGAACAGGGCGAGATGGATAACCTGCTCCAAAAAGCGCTCATGAATCTCGGGCGCTATGGCAACTCGTTCGGCCAGTCCGAGCGGATGCGCGCCAAGTGGACACAGCCTCTCCAGCCTCCCATCAATGATGCGCGCAAGACACCGGTCGAATACTTGTGGTTCGTAGGGGACTACGCTTCCTACAGCCCAACCCTGGCTGACATTACACAAAAGACGGCGCAAGTCTTCCAGCGGATTGGTATTGATTTTGGCATCATGTATGACGGTGAACGGAATGCTGGCAATGATGTACGCCGCATTGGTGAGGAAGGTCTGTTCGAGATATTGGTTGAAAAGAATAACCAGGCATTGTCGAAGTGCAACTACCAGACCATTATCACAACCGATCCACATACGTACAATACCCTCAAGAATGAGTATCCGTGGAATGGGAATCGCCCCGCCATTCTTCACACTGCGGAATTGCTCGACCAAATGATTGCCTCCGGGCGGCTCAAGTTCAAACGAAAACTTGATTACAAAGTCACCTACCATGACCCGTGTTACCTGGGACGCTACAACGATGTGTATGATGCCCCGCGCAGAGTGATCGCAGCCACGGGCTGTGAGCTGGTGGAAATGCTGCGTCACGGCGACCGCGCCTTTTGCTGCGGCGCGGGCGGCGGACGCATCTGGATGGAAGAGAAAAAGGTCGAGGAAAGGCCGAGCGAGGCGCGCGTCCGTGAGGCCGCCGCGCTCGCGGGAGTGCAGACGCTGGTGGTTGCCTGCCCCAAGGATGTCACGATGTTCCGCGATGCGGTCAAGACGACCGGCAGCGAGGCACGTCTCGTCGTAAAAGATCTCATGGAATTGGTTCACGAGGCGTTGTGAGCGAATGCAGAGGCCATGAATAAGATGCGTAAAGCTGTTCGTGAGCGAGGCCTGCGAAGGTTTGTTTCGAAAAGCGTGAGAGGGCTTGGAACATCTGTCACAACGCGGCTCACTCTCAGCTTTTTGCTGGTCATTCTCATGACCAGTGCGATCTTCACCGTCGCAGGCATCCGCTTGATCGGCGATCGCATCGTGGCCGAAGCTCAGGAAACGGTGAAGCGTGATCTTAACTCGGCCCGGGAAATTTATGCAGGCAGGTTGCGGAAAATTAACGATGTCGTCCGGTTGACTGCTGACCGATATATCATCATCACTGCACTGAGGTCTGAGAATGTGGAGGATGCGGCTGTTGAATTGTTGCGGATAAAAGAGAAAGAAAACCTGGATGTACTGACTGTCACTGATACAAACGGTACTGTCCTGATACGTGCGAACAATTGGGATCTTGCCGGTGACGACCAGGGCGGGGATGAACTTGTCGCTGCAGTTTTGCGCGACAGGATCCCGGCTGCGGCCACATCGATTGTTGCAGAGGAAGAGTTGCTCAAAGAATCCCTGCTGCTTGCCAAGCAGGCCCATTTCAAGTTCATTGATACGCCAATGGCAAGAGCACGCAGCGAGACAGAACAGACCTCCGGCATGATGTTGAAAGCGGCGTCGCCCATCTTTGACTATGACGGCGATTTCCTCGGGATCGTCTACGGCGGGATCCTGCTGAACAAGAACTATGAAATCGTCGATGAGGTCAAACAAACGGTCTTTCAGGGATTGAAATACAAAGGCGAAGATATTGGCACGGCGACCATTTTCCAGGATGATGTAAGGATTTCGACCAATGTCAGAAATGAGGATGGCTCCAGGGCGATTGGCACGCGCATCATGGAGGAGGTCTACGACCAGGTCATCCTCAATGGACAGCCCTGGGTCGACCGGGCGTACGTGGTCAATAACTGGTACATCACAGCGTATGAACCCATCGAGGATCTTAATCACCAACGGATTGGCATCTTGTATGTTGGGATCCTGGAACAGAAATATCAGGATATCCAGACAGAGATCATCTTTGCGTTTTTGACCATCACGATCATCGGCATGCTGGTCACGATGGCGTTTTCCTATTTTATCTCTCAAAGGATCTCGATCCCCATTAAAAGACTGGTATCGGCATCCAAAGAAATTGCTGATGGCAACCTGGATGCAAAAGTGGAAATCCAGTCCGGCGATGAACTGGGCAAACTGGCAGATACCTTCAATAAGATGGGTACGGCTTTAAAAGAGCGCGATGAGCAGTTGAAGGAATTTACCCGAAAGAAGATCATGGAGTCCGAAAAACTGGCGCTCATTGGGCAGTTGTCTGCAAATGTGGCTCACGAGTTGAACAATCCACTTCAGGGCATTGTCACATATTCCCATCTGCTGTTGGAGAATAAACCCGCCGAAGATGCAGAGAACGACTCGCTCCAGAAAATCGTGATCCAGGCCAATCGCTGCCGCGACATCATTCGCGGGCTGCTGGATTTTTCGCGCCAAAGGAAGCCTGACAAGACATTATGCGACGTCAACGATGTTCTGACAGGCTGTGTTTCCTTGCTGGAGAGGCAGGCTATTTTTCAAAATATTCAGATCAACTATGACTTGCAGGCCGATCTGCCGAAAGCCATTATCGATCCTGCGCAAATCGAGCGGGTGTTCATCAATCTGCTTGTCAATGCCGCCGAAGCCATGGACGGCAACGGGCAATTAACGCTGTCCACCCGTTTTGACCCATCCGAGCGTTCCATCGAACTTGAGTTTGCAGACAGCGGCCATGGAGTTTCCAGGGAAAATTTGGAGAAAATCTTCGATCCCTTCTTCACAACGAAAGACACAGGCCATGGTGTCGGGCTGGGGCTGGCCATCAGTTACGGCATTGTCAAAGAACATAAAGGCACGATTTCTGTCGAGAGCGAAATAGGACAAGGAACCACTTTTACAGTGAGATTACCTGTAACGGTGGAAGAGAGTGTGAGTAATGGACAACCCGTCTAAGATCTTGATCATCGACGATGAGGAAGTCGTTTTGGATTCCTGCCAACAAATATTAAAAGGCAGCGGCTATGAAATCCGCACCGCCATGAGCGGCACACTGGGCCTGGGTCTTTTGCAGGAATTCCATCCCGATTTGATTTATGTTGACCTCAAAATGCCGGGCGTTTCAGGGTTCGAAGTGATCGAAAAAGCTCGCGATTTCGATCCGACCATTGTGACCATTGTCATCACCGGATATGCGACAGTGAGCTCTGCAGTGGAGGCAATGAAGAACGGCGCCTATGATTTTCTGCCGAAGCCCTTCACGCCCGATGAATTCCGCCTGATCACGCAGCGCGGACTTGATAAGAGAAGATTGATCCTGGAAACGATTGCGCTTAAAAGGGAAAAGGACATGCTCCGGGAGCAGTTTGCCGCGATCGTCTCCCATGAGCTCAAGGCGCCTCTCGGTGCAGTCCAGCAAAATCTGTTTGTGCTGATCGACGAATTGTCCGGTCAGCTGAATGAAGATCAGAAGAAGCGCTTCGAGCGGATGAAGACCAATATCAGCGATCTGATCAGTCTGATCCATACGTGGCTGCGTGTGTTGTCTGTGGATGTGAAGAAAATCCGGGAAAGCTTCAAACCGATTTATGTGAACTTTATCATCGCAAAGGCGGTCGAGAGCATTCAGCCCCAGGCGATTCGCAAGGATATTGAAGTGTTCTCTTCCACGCAGGAGCCCATCGGCTTGGTGAATGGAGACGAGGGCACCCTGGTTGAAGTCCTGATCAATCTTCTCGGGAATGCCATCAAGTATTCCAGGCCTGGAAGCCAGGTCCGTCTCCATGCCGAAAGACCGGGAGAGGAAATCCTGATCTCCATCACGGATCAGGGCGTCGGCATAGCGAAGGAAGACCTCCCGTATATCTTCAATGATTTCTACACGGGAAGGTCCGGGCAAACGGCAGAGCAAAGAAGCGGCCTCGGGTTAGCCATTGCCCGGCGGATCGTAGAGGCTCATGAGGGATCAATTGCGGTTGAAAGTGAATTGGGCCAGGGTAGTACATTTGTAATTCATTTGCCATCTCTGAAGGAAGGATCTGCTTCCGGATCCAATGCGGAGATCGAGATGGCTACATCGTAAGTCAAGGAGACGTCCAATGAATGCCAAGAAGAAACTGATCATCATCGATGATGACCCCGATTTCGTGAGTGGGATCAAATCGGTCCTTGAGAAAGCCGAATATAACGTGGATGCAGCCTACAACCCCAAGGATGGATTTCAGGCACTGCAGGCCGGCAAGTATGACCTGTTGCTCCTCGATATCATGATGGGCAGGGGAGCAGAAGGGGTGGCCTTGGCGCGCAAGATCAGGAAAGACCCCAAGCTGCGCGAGATGCCGGTCCTGATCATCACGGGCGTCAGGGAACAGATCGCCTTTCTCTTCCCGGGTCAGGCCGTCCATCCAAACTTTGTCGATGTCGACGAACTGGTCGAGAAACCGATCGAACCCAAGCTCCTGCTGGAGAAAGTCAGCGCCTTGTTGAAGGCAGCCGAAGAGAAAAAGTTGCAACCCCAATAATCAGGAGGCTTTATGGCAGTAGAACTCTCTTTCAGCAAGGAAATTGCCAACATGATGTATGCCACGCATGGCAATCCCATCACAAATTGCCTGCAGTGTGGAACATGCAGCGGCACTTGTCCGGCGGCTGAATTTATGGATCATACTCCCCGTGTCATGATCGGGATGATCGGCGCGGATCTCAAGGATGAAGTCCTGGCAAGTAATACTTACTGGACCTGTGCTTCCTGTTATCACTGCACCGTGAGATGTCCCGCGGGAATCGACATCGCCGACATGATGTACGCGCTAAAGCGCTACTCCATGTGGAAGAGTCGTTATAAGGAGGATTTGATCGGTCCGGATTTCTCCGAGGGCTTTGTCAAGATGATCGTGAACTCCGGTAAATCCTTTGAGCCGATCCTGGCAACGACGTACCTCCCCAAGTTCAGTGCCAGCCAACTCGTTCAGGAAGCCCTGACAGCAACCGGTCTGGTGCTGAAGGGAAAGATGCCTTTGCTCCCCAAGAAGATCAAGCGACTGAAGAACTTCCAGCGGATGGTGAAACGGATCATCCCGCTAGGAGGGTCCTCATGAAGCAATACGCCTATTACCCCGGTTGTTCTCTGGAAAGCCTGGCAAAAGATTACCAGCTCTCCACAAAGGAAGTCGCGCGCGCCCTGGATTTGGAACTCAAAGAGATCGAGGATTGGAACTGCTGCGGCGCCACCGCCTATTTCCCTGTGGACGAAATGCTGGCATATACCCTGGTTGCCCGCAACCTGGCCATTGCGGAAAAAACCGGGCTCACGGATTTTGTCGCACCCTGCAGTGCGTGTTTCAAGAATGCTTACTATACCAATGCTTACCTCAAAAAAGATCCCGACCTGGCTGAGCATATCAACTTTGCCCTGGAGGAAGACCACCTGCATGTTGATGGGAAGTTGAACGTGCGACACCTGATTGAAGTGATCCTGGAAGATGTGGGGCTGGAAGAAATCAAAACCAAGGCTGTGCATCCTCTCAAGGGCTTACGCGTCGCTCCTTACTACGGATGTCAGCTCCTGCGTCCAAGGAAGGATCATGAGAACGTCGAGAACCCTCGATTCTTCGAGGAATTGTTATCGGCGATCGGCGCGGAGCCGCTGGAATACTCCTCCAAAGCGCGCTGCTGCGGCGCTTCGTTGATCATCACGAATCGCAGAGCCGCTTTGGAAATGGTTCGTATTCTGCTCAAGGATGCCATCGATCATGAGGCGGATGTGATCGCGACCACCTGCCCAATGTGCAATGTCAACCTGGAAGTTTATCAAAATCAGGTTAACCAGGAGTTTGGCACGCAGTACTCCATCCCTGTGATGTACTTTACCCAGCTGATGGGGATGGCACTGAATATTCCATCACGCCGTCTGGGAATCACGAAAGAGCCTGTGCCCAAAGCACAGGTGCCTGTTCCTTCATGAAAGGAAGCCGAACAGATGATCCCAGATTCTCTTGTCACAATTGCAGAGTACAGAATGCAGAATGGGAGAGAAACCTATGACTGAAAGAATTGGCGTATACGTTTGTCATTGCGGCACCAACATCGCTGGCGTTGTTGACGTCGTCGAAGTCAGCAAATGGGCCGGGGAAAAACTTGCGGCGAACGGCGTGGTCATTTCACGTGACTACAAATTCATGTGCTCCAGCCTGGGCCAGGAATTGATCCAGAAGGATATTCAGGAGTTGGGTTTGACCCGCGTGGTGGTGGCGGCCTGCTCGCCGCACCTGCACGAAGCCACGTTCCGGAATGCGTGCAAACAGGCTGGGCTGAATCCCTACCTGTGCGAGCTGGTCTCCATCCGCGAGCAGGATTCCTGGGTGCACACGGACAAGGTCGCAGCCACGGAAAAAGCCAAAGCCATTATCGCTGGCGGCGTGGCACGCGTCGCGCATCACGAAGCGCTCGAACCCCTGCGTGTGCCCATCCATCCCGACACGCTGGTCGTCGGTGGGGGCATCGCAGGGATTCAAGCCGCCCTCGAGGTGGCAGATGCGGGATTCCACGTCTATCTGGTCGAACGCGAACCCTCCATCGGCGGGCACATGGCACAGTTCGACAAGACCTTCCCCACGCTGGATTGTTCGGCTTGTATCCTCACGCCGAAGATGGTGCAGGTGGGCAGTCATCCAAATATCACGCTGCTGACGTGGAGTGAGGTGACCAAAGTAGATGGTTATGTGGGCAACTTTGTGGTCACCATCAATAAAAAAGCCCGCTACATCAAAACGGAAGACTGCACGGGCTGCGGCATTTGCTGGGAGAAATGCCCCTGGAAGGTTGTGGATGAGGTGTTCGAGGCCGGCTTGGGAAATCGCAAAGCCGTGTACACACCTTTCCCGCAAGCCGTTCCGAAATATCCGGTCATCGACGCGCCGAACTGTGCTTACTTCCTGAAGGGCACCTGTAAAGCCTGCGAGAAGTTCTGCCCGACCGGCGCGATCGATTTCAACCAGAAGGATGAAACCATCAGCGTCCCGGTGGGTAATATTATCCTGGCGACAGGCTATGACTTGTTCGATGCGAAACGCATTCCCCAGTATGGTTATGGCCGTTTCGATAACGTCTACACCAACCTGGAGTTCGAGCGCTTGTGCAACGCCGCGGGTCCGACCAGCGGGAACATCGTCCTGCGCGACGGCAAGACGGTTCCCAAAACCGTGGGCATCGTCCACTGTGTCGGTTCACGCGACGAGAACTACAATATTTATTGTTCATCGATCTGCTGTATGCAGAGTTTGAAGTTCGCCCACCTCGTACACGAACGCACGGGCGCGGAAGTCTACAACTTCTATATCGACATGCGTACGCCCAGCAAAGGCTATGAGGAGTTCTACCGGCGCCTGCTCGACGAAGGCACGCACTTCGTGCGCGGCAAGGTGGCAGAGATCAGCGATTTTGCTCGTCTTCCCGAGGAAGAGGGCAAGTTGATCGTCCAGGTGGAGGATACGCTGATCGGCAAACAGCGCCGTATCCCGGTGGACATGGTCATTCTTTCCGCGGGGATGCAGCCGCGTCATGATGCCAAGGAAGTCGGCAAGCTGTTTGGGATCGCCTGCAGTGCCGACGGCTGGTACATCGAACGACACCCGAAGCTCGATCCGGTCGCGACGATGACCGAGGGCGTCTTCATTGCCGGCTGCGTGCAGGGTCCCAAGGATATCCCGGCCAGTGTGGCGCAGGGCGCAGGGGCGGCGGCGCGCGTGCTCGGCAAGATCCAGCAAAAAGAGATCTCCCTCGAGCCGGTGCGCGCCAGCGTCGATGAACAGAAATGTTCCGGCTGCCGGATCTGTAACGACCTGTGCCCGTTCGGGGCGATCCTCTTCCACGAAGACAGGATGGTTTCGGAGGTCAACCCGGCTCTCTGTCAGGGCTGCGGCACGTGCGTGGCAGCCTGCCCGGCGGGCGCGATGAGCGGCACCGTTTTCAGCAATGAGCAGATCCTCTCACAGATCGAGGGCTTGCTGCTGCTGACCGTAAACGGAAAGAAGGCGGAGGCAGTGACTGCCTAAGGAGTGAATGATGACAGATCAATTCGAACCCACCGTAATTGGCTTTACCTGCAACTGGTGCAGCTACCGGGCTGCCGATACCGCCGGGACGGCGCGCATGAAATACGCGCCGAACATCCGCCTAATCCGTTTGATGTGTTCCGGGCGTCTGGATCCCACCTTTGTCTTCAAGGCGTTTGCCGACGGCGCGGATGGCGTCTTGATTTCCGGCTGTCACCCGGGCGACTGTCACTATGTGGAACAAAACTTCAAAGCTCTGCGGCGATTCATCCTCATGAAGCGCGTGCTCGTCCAGATGGGCGTCGAACCCGGGCGCTTGAAACTTCTCTGGGCAAGCGCCGCGGAAGGCGCCATGTTTGCCGCGGAGATCAATAAGTTCGTCGAAGAGATCCGCAAGCTGGGTCCACTTAACTGGGGCAAGGATGAAGGCGGAAGGATGAAGGATGAAATTTCATCTTTCATCACTCATCCTTCATCCTTCGGAGAGGAGGTGCCAGCATGACCACTAGCGTGAAACCGAAATTTGCAATGTACTGGGCGGCTTCCTGTGGCGGCTGTGAGATCGCCGTCCTGAACATTCACGAAAAAATCCTGGATGTGGACGCGAACTTCGAGGTCGTCTTCTGGCCCGTGGCGATGGATGCCAAGTATAAAGATGTCGAAGCGATGGAAGATGGTTCGATCCTGCTCACGCTCTTCAACGGTGGAATTCGCAATGATGAGAACGAGCATATCGCAAAACTTCTGCGTCAGAAATCAAAGATCCTGGTCGCCTTTGGTTCGTGCGCCTGCGAAGGCTGTATCCCCGGACTCGCGAATTTTAGCAGCAGGCAAGAGATTTTTGACACTTACTATGAAACAATCTCAACAGACAATCCGGAACATCTGCGCCCGCAATCCCACTACAAAATGCCTGAAGGTGAAGTTAACATTCCAGAGTTCTATCCTGTCCTGAAAACTCTCGATCAGGTTGTCGATGTGGATTACTACATGCCCGGCTGCCCGCCCGAATCGCATCAGATCGCGGCGGTGATCGACCTGGTGATCCAGGTCCTGCAGGGCAAAGCCGAACTGCCGCCGAAGGGCGCGGTCATCGGCGTGGGCAATTCCACCGTCTGCGACGAGTGCACGCGCAAGCGCAATGTCAGGAGCATTACCGCGTTCAGGCGCATCCAGGATCTTGCTCCAGTGGATCCTGAAATCTGTTTGCTCGAACAGGGCATTCCCTGTAACGGCTCCGCTACCCGCAGCGGATGCAACGCGCGCTGCCCAAGCGCGGGCGCGCAGTGCATCGGTTGTTACGGTCCCGCAGAAGGCGTGCTGGATTACGGCGCCAGGCTGATCTCAGCCTTTGCTTCCGTGATCGATGCAAAAGAGCCTGAGGAAATCGAACGTATCCTGGACGGCATTCCTGACCCGGCCGGGCAATTCTATCGTTTCAGCCTGGCGGGTTCGCTGCTCAAGGCAGGTGTTCCGGCCTGGAAGAAAAACGGTCAAGCGAAGCACGCCGCGGAGCGGCAGCGTGGACAAGGCAAATAGGAGGCAGATATGCAACGAATTTCCATTGATCCCGTCACCCGCCTGGAAGGTCACGGCAAGATCGAGATCTTCCTCGATGAAAAGGGCAACGTAGCCAACTCCTATTTCCAGATCCCTGAGCTGCGCGGCTTCGAGCGATTCGTGGTCGGGCGGCCGATCGAGGAGATGCCGCTCCTGACAAATCGCATCTGCGGGGTCTGCCCGGAGGCGCATCACATGGCAGCCTCCAAAGCCGCCGACGCGGTCTACAAGGTCGATCCACCGCGCGCGGCAAAGATGCTGCGTGAGTTGCTTTATATGGCATTCTACTGCACCGATCACACCACGCACTTCTACGCCCTTGGCGGTCCTGATTTTGTGATGGGACCTGACGCGCCGGTTGCGGAGAGAAACATTCTGGGTGTGATCCATAAAGTGGGACTGGAGATCGGCGGCAAAGTCATCCAGATGCGCAAATATGGACACACCGTCATCGAGATGATCGGCGGACGAAAAGTCCATCCCTGCACGTCCATCCCGGGCGGGCTGACGAAAGGCATCACGGAAGAGCAGCGAAAGGAGATCGAAGAGATGGGGCGCTGGGCGGTTGAATTCGGGCAGTTCAGCCTGCAGCTCTTCAACGATATTGTGCTGGGTAACCAGGCGTACGTGGATTTGATCCTGGGCGACATCTACACTCATCGCACCTATTCCATGGGAGTAGTAGATCAGAATAATAAAGTCAATTTCTATGATGGCAAAGTCCGCGTGGTGGATCCGAACGGCAAGGAGTTCGTCAAATACGAGCCGAAGGATTACGCCGAGCACATTGCCGAGCATGTCGAGCCGTGGACGTATCTCAAGTTCCCCTATCTTAAGAAGGTTGGCTGGAAAGGCTTTGTGGACGGCGAAGACTCGGGCGTGTATATGGCAACACCCCTTTCCCGCCTCAACGCCTCAGATGGAATAGCGACGCCGCTCGCGCAGGAACAGCACGAAAAGTTCTATGCGACGCTGGGCGGCAAACCTGTCCATCAACGCCTCGCCACGCATTGGGCGCGGCTGATCGAGCTGCTGTACGCGGCAGAGCGCTGGGTGGAGCTGGCAACCGACCCGGAGATCACCTCTCCGAACGTTCACGCCAACCCAACGGAAACGCCAACGGAAGGTGTGGGCATCGTCGAGGCGCCGCGCGGCACGCTCACCCATC
Source organism: Anaerolineales bacterium (assembly GCA_016932715.1). Taxonomy (GTDB): domain Bacteria; phylum Chloroflexota; class Anaerolineae; order Anaerolineales; family Villigracilaceae; genus Defluviilinea. Next base: position 7,261 of record JAFGCG010000144.1, on the reverse strand, counting down.
ACTACTGGACCGATGAGCGCGGCGTGGTGACCAAAGCGAATCTGATCGTCGGCACTACCAACAACTACGCGCCGATCCAGATGTCCACACACAAAGCCGCGACGAGTCTCATCAAAGAAGGGAAAGTCACGGAGGGGTTGCTCAACATGGTCGAGATGGCATTCCGCGCCTACGATCCCTGCTTTGGTTGTGCCACGCACTCCCTGCCGGGTCAGATGCCCCTCGAGATCACCATCCGCAATTCCGCGGGTGAATTGGTGGATTTGATCAAACAATTCTGCTGATTAAATCCTCCTTTCAATGGATTGGCGCGTCACGCGCAGCGTGTTGGGCAACTGCTCTGCGTGGCGCGCCTCTCTTTTCTCAAATTTCCCTATCGCAAGAAAGTTGGTTGGAAAGGGTTCGCAGATGGTGTAGAATCGGCGTGTACATGGTCACAGCGCTTTCACGCTGCATCAATCGGAACAGATGTCATCCCGGCACAGCTCCCCTTTTCGAACAGACAAAAGGAGTACATATGATCGCTCTCGACCTTCTCCAGCGTTTCCCTTTTTTCTCTTTCATGAATGAGACGGAGTTGAAAGCGATCGCCATGATCGCCGAGGAAATAAAACTCGAACCTGGGGATGTCCTGATGGAGGCGAATACTCCTGCCGACGCGCTGTACTTCGTGACCAAGGGGAATTTGCCATATTACATGGTGGTTACCAGCGAGCACATTCCCGACTATCGACGGGAATATTTTGTCGGCTACATCAATCCGGAAGAAATCTTTGGCATCTCGGCACTGCTCGAACCCTACTACTACACTGCCACCATGCGCGCCGACAAACCCTGCAGTGTCATCAAAATTGACGCGCCGGCCCTGCGGGCTCTGTGCGAAGTGGACCCGCATTTGTCTGTGGGGTTGATGAAGGCGGTCGCCAAAGCCGCCATGGAACGACTGCAAATGACACGCGTCCTGCTCGTCGCACAAATGGCGGAAGCGCCCAAAAAACCGGCAGAATGAAGACATTGGTGGTCGGCCTCGGCAATCCCATCCTGGGGGATGATGGCGTCGGGTGGAAAATTGCGGAGGAGGTCAAGAAGCTACTGCCCTCACCCCCGGCCCCTCTCCCAGAGGGAGAGGGGAGTCTTGTCGACGTGGATTTCCTCTCGCTGGGCGGCATTAGCCTGATGGAACATCTCATTGGCTACGAGCGCGCGATCCTGATCGACGCGATTGCATCAGATCAGGAGCCTGGATCCGTAATTGTAACGAAGTTAAGTGAATTGCCGGATTATTCTGCGCTTCATACCACCAGTGCACACGACACGTCACTGCAAAACGCACTCAAATTGGGCAAGGGGCTGGGCGCAAATTTACCTGAAGAACTGGTGGTGGTTGGGATCGCGACGAACCGTGTTTATGATTTTTCTGAAGAACTCTCAGTACCTGTGGCGAAGGCTGTGCCTGAAGCGGCAAAAACCGTGCTGGATTTGTTGAGGCAATAAGTAACCCGGTTGTCACCTTGAGAAAGCTGCAGGAGGGGGGCTTAACAAAAATCCAAAGCAAAGCTGGGCATTTTGCCAATCTGACCCCTGAGGAGTTAGGGATTCTCGACAACCGATTGATGCCGGGACGCCAGAAAAGTAGCGACTTGATGAGAAAGCATCTTGGAAGAGAGAAAAATGCGCTTCAGCAAGCGCATTTTTGCTTAAAAGGTTATGAAACGGTAACCTTAAACTACATAAGAATATCTTATTTAGTTGTGACAATTTACACTAACATTAACGGCATGAAATCAGCATAATAAGGCAAGTTAGGGTAGATTTGTCTGTTGCGCTCGAAAGGGGAGCGCCTGTCTTAAAATTTTTTAGTTCTGTTTGCCGGTAAGTAAGGCGACTGAACGGAGGGATTATGCCCCAGATGATTGACGAGCGAGCGAAAGCGGGATTAACACCGGAAGAGGATCTTTCGCTGCTGCATGAAGTCAGCATGAAAACGGCTGGCGATTCGCATGTGGAGATGTGCATCCAGTGCGGAACGTGTGGTGGGTCCTGTCCGGCGGGGATGGACATGGATCACACCCCGCGCGCCATCTTCGCCATGCTGCGTGCCGGGATGCGTGAGGCGGTGTTGAAGAGCAACACGCCGTGGATGTGCGTCTCGTGCTACTACTGCACCGTGCGCTGCCCGCAGGAGATCCACATCACCGATGTCATGTATACACTCAAGAACATGGCAGTCCAATCCGGGATGGTGCAGGATTCAACCGCTTCGGATTTCTCCCGGACCTTTATCAACTTCGTGGAGAATTACGGGCGCAGTTTCGAGATCGGGCTGGCCGGACTCCATAATCTGATCCACCCCCGGTTGGCACTCCGCCTCCCGAACATGGCGCCCATGGCCATCGGTATGCTGACCAAGAAGGGCATGTCGCCTCTGCCGCCGAAGCGCATCAAGGGCATGAAGGGCCTGAAAAAGATCCTGAAACGTGCCAAGGAACTGGAGGCTGCATGAGCGACTATATCTTCTACCCCGGGTGTTCGATGGAAAGCAGCGCCAAGGCCTATTACGACTCGGTCATGTCTGTCTGCCAGGCGCTTGACATCCAACTGAACGAGATCGACGACTGGAACTGCTGCGGGGCGACGGAGTACCTCTCCCTCGAGCGGATGCCAGCCTACGCCCTGATCGCCCGCAACCTGGCTCTGGCGGAGAAGCAGTCCAATGGGTCGAAGACAGTCGTCGCGCCCTGTTCAGCCTGCTACCTCAACCTCGCCAAAGCCGATCATTATATGCACGAAGACAAGGCTTTCGGGAAAAACATCAACGAGGCTCTGGCGGCCGGCGGCCTGCACTATACCCCCGGCAAACTGGCTGTCCGTCACCTGCTGGATGTGGTGCTAAATGACATCGGCCTGGAGGCGGTCAAGGCGAAAGTGGTCAAGCCGCTCACTGGTCTGCGTGTAGCCCCTTATATCGGTTGCATGCTGCCCCGTCCGGATTATGGGAACCGCTATTCCGACACCGAGAACCCAACCGAACTGGACGACCTGCTGCGTGCCCTGGGAGCGGACGTCATCGACTTCCCGCTCCGGACAGCCTGCTGCGGCGGGCACATGACCCAGATCGGGCCCGGCACCGCCTTCGAACTGATCCGCCGGTTGGTTTCCACCGCTGCTGACCAGTACAAGGCCGACGTGATGGTCGCCGTTTGCCCGATGTGCCAGATGAACCTGGACGCCTTCCAGGGCCAGATGAACGGCTATTTCAAAACCGACTATCATATGCCGATCCTGTTCTTCACACAGTTGATGGGGATCGCCTTCGGCGCGGATGCAAAGGAGCTCGGCTTTGGGTCGGAATTCGTTTCGGCGCGCGAGGCTATGAGCCGCATCGGGGTTCAGACTCCTGAACCGGCTGCGGACGCCCCGGCGAAGAAGAAGCCGGCGGGCCTGCCCATGCCGCCTCCGCTCGTCCATGCGAGCCAAACCACTACTCATTCCAAGGAGGCAGGACAATGAGCCCCACCAAGAGACCAAAGGAACGCATTGGCGTTTACGTCTGCCACTGCGGGAGCAACATCGCCGGTGTGGTCGATGTCGCGGAGGTCAGCGCCTGGGCCGGGAAGGAACTGGAACAGGATGGCGTGGTCGTTGCCCGTGACTACAAGTTCATGTGCTCCAGCCTGGGCCAGGAACTGATTGAGAGAGACATCAAAGAGAAGGGCCTGACGCGCGTCGTCGTGGCAGCCTGCTCTCCGCACCTGCACGAACCAACCTTCCGCGCCGCCTGCGCGCGCGCCGGAGTCAACCCCTATCTGTTCGAGATGACCAACATCCGCGAACAGGACTCGTGGGTCACCACCGACAAAATAGAAGCCACCAAGAAAGCCAAAGCCCTGATCGCGGCGGCCGTCGGGCGGGTAGCCTATCAGAAGCCGCTGGAATCGCTCTACGTCCCGATCGACCCGAACGTGCTGGTGGTCGGCGGCGGCGTGACCGGCATCCAGGCCGCCCTGGAGATCGCCAACAGTGGACAGCATGTCTACCTGGTGGAACGGGAACCGTCCATCGGCGGGCACATGGCGCAGTTCGACAAGACCTTCCCCACCCTCGACTGCTCAGCCTGCATCCTGACTCCCAAGATGTTCGATGCCGGCAACCACAAGAACATCACCCTGCTGACCTGGAGCGAAGTGGAAAAGGTGGAAGGCTATATTGGCAATTTCACTGTCACCATCCGCAAGCGCGCCCGCTACATCGATGAATCGTTGTGCACGGGCTGCGGCGTCTGCTGGGAGAAATGCCCCAAGAAGGTGGTGGACCCGGTCTTCGAGGCCGGACTTGGCTATCGCAAAGCCGTCTATGTGCCGTTCCCGCAAGCTGTTCCGAAATACCCGGTGATCGACCGCGAGAACTGCACCTACTACCTGAAGGGCACCTGCAAAGCCTGTGAGAAGTTCTGCCCGACTGGCGCGATCAAGTTCGACCAGCAGGATGAGATCCTGACCGTCAAGGTTGGCAACATCATCCTGGCGACGGGCTATGACCTGTTCGATGCCCGCAAGATCCCCAACTACGGCTATGGCCGCCTGCCGAACGTCTTTACCAGCCTGGAGTTCGAGCGCATGACCAATGCCGCCGGTCCGACGCTGGGCAAAGTCGTCCTGCGTGATGGCGTCACCCAGCCGAAGAGCGTGGCGATCATCCACTGCGTGGGCAGCCGTGACAAGAACTACAACAATTACTGCTCGGGCATCTGCTGCATGCAGTCGCTGAAGTTCGCCCATCTGGTCAAGGAAAAGACCGGTGGCGAGGTCTACCAGTTCTACATTGACATGCGTACTCCGGGCAAGACCTACGATGAGTTCTACCAGCGCATTATTCAGGAAGGCGCCAACATGATCCGCGGCAAGGTTGCTGAGATCACGGACACTGCCCGCCACCCCAGCGAGGAAGGCAAGCTCATTGTCCAGGTGGAGGACACGCTGGTCGGCAAGCAGCGCCGCATCCCGGTGGATATGGTAGTGCTCTCGGCCGGGCTGGAAGCCCGCGCGGACGCCAAGGAAGTTGCCCAGAAGTTCGGCATCTCCTGCAGCGCCGACGACTGGTTCATCGAACGGCACCCCAAGCTGGACCCGGTCGCGACCATGACCGATGGCGTCTTCGTTGCCGGCGCCTGCCAGGGGCCGAAGGACATCCCTGCCAGTGTTGCCCAGGGCGCGGCAGCCGCCGCGCGTGTACTCTCCATCATCGGCCAGGGCGAGATCGAGATCGAAGCCGCCACCGCCATCGTGGACGAAGCAACCTGTGTGGGCTGCAAGGAGTGTATCGCCTCCTGTCCCTATCAAGCCATCCAATACCTGGAGGACAAGGGCAAAGCCTACGTCCAGGAAGCGCTCTGCAAGGGCTGCGGTACCTGTGTGGGTACCTGCCTGCCCAAGTCTATTTCCCTCAAGCACTTCACGGATGAGCAAATTGTCGCCGAGATGATCGGAGCAATGCAAACCATGAAATCCTTCGAAACTGTGGAGGCAGCATAATGTACGAACCAAAGATCATCGGCTTCCTGTGTAACTGGTGCTCCTACCGCGGCGCGGATACAGCCGGGATGGCACGCATGAAATACCCGCCGAACGTCAAAATCATCCGCGTGCCCTGCAGCGGACGCATCTCCCCCGAACTGGTCCTGCGGACCTTCCGCGAAGGGGCAGATGGCGTGATGGTGCTTGGCTGCCACATCGGCGACTGCCACTACAGCACAGGCAACCACCGTACCGCCAAGCGCATGCCGGTCCTGAAGAAGCTGCTGGAATATTCCGGCATCGAATCAGAACGGCTGTACATCAACTGGGTCTCGGCTGCCGAAGGTGAAAAGTTTGCCACGGTCATCAAGGACTTCACCGAACAGATCAGCGCCCTGCCGCCCTTTGTGGAGACGATGAAATGAGCGACAGACTGAGTTCCCTGCGTGAAACGATCGAAAAGATCCTGCCGGATGTCGATGGGGTGATCGCCCTGCGAACCGGTCCGGGTGGCATCGTAGCCCCCTACCTGTTCAGCAAGGAGCATCCCGGTGAACTGGCAGAACTGGCGCTCTGGCCCAAAGAGCCCGTGCCCGACACGTTGAAGATCATCCTGCGCGCCCATCCGGATGCCAAACTGGCAATCGTCTGCCGCGGCTGCGAGGAGCGCGGCATCGTCGAGATGTTCAAACATGCCCAGTTCAGCCTGGAGAACGTGACCCTGATCGGTCTGCAATGCGACCAGCAGGAAGTAGAGTCTTGCCAATGCTTCAAGCCTTTCACGGTCCACGCCAAGCTGACAGTGGGTCAGCCGGTCGAGGGCGTCCGCGACCCTCTGATGGCGAAAGTCATGGCGATGAGCCAGCCGGAAAAACTAGCTTTCTGGAAAGAGGAATTCTCACACTGCATCAAATGCTACGGCTGCCGCAACATCTGCCCGCAGTGTTTCTGCAACATCTGCGCCCTCGAAGACGAGAAGTGGGTGGAGACGGGCCGCCTGCCGATGCCGAACCCTTCCATGTATCACATGGTGCGTGCCATGCACATGACTGCCAAATGTGTGGGCTGCCATGAGTGTGAGGAGACCTGTCCGGCCGACATCCCGATGGCGGTCCAGTTCCGTCTGATCGCCCGCGATGTCAAGGAAATGTTCAACTACGAACCTGGCGCGGTCATGGATCAAAAACCGCCTCAATTACTGGTGCTTGAAGAAGGCGAGTACGAGAACACTGGCTTGCCGCATTAAGGAGTGATGTGATGATCGAATACAAGAATGTTCTAACTACCTGCCCCTACTGCGGCACGGGCTGCGCCCTGCACCTCCAGGTGTTGGATGAAAAACTGGTCGGTGTCCTCCCGGCGAAGAACCATGTTGTCAGCGAGGGCGGTCTGTGTATCAAAGGCTGGAATGCTCACGCCTTTGTCAACCATGCCGACCGCCTGACGAAACCCCTGGTCCGCAGGAATGGCAAACTGGAAGAAGCGACCTGGGACGAGGCGCTCACCCTGGTCGCGCAGAAACTTGGAGAAGTCAAAACGCAGAGCGGTCCTGACAGCGTTGCGATCCTGACCTCTGCCAAGTGCACCAACGAAGAAAACTACCTTTTACAGAAGTTCGCCCGCGCGGTGATCGGCACGAATAACATCGATCACTGCGCCCGTCTCTGACACGCTCCGACGGTGGCCGGTCTGGCCGCCTCCTTCGGCAGTGGCGCCATGACGAATTCGATCCCCGAATTCGAGACGGA
>JAFGCG010000143.1 GCA_016932715.1 Anaerolineales bacterium | reverse complement strand
GCACTGAGAACACAGAGAAAACCCTTAAAAATCTCCGTGGACTCCCCCGGCACCTGCATCCGGGGCAGGTGTGTGCTCTCGGTGGTGGAGTTACTTTGTCTGCGTAACATCAGCTAAAACTATTGCATGTCATCACGTTGAAAGCCGAAACATCTCTTCCAGTCCGCGCCAGACGTCGTCGCGCCAGGCGGTGTAATTGTGCGAGGCTGAGAATTCACGGTAGGTGACGTCGTAGTTCTTCTCCCTCAGCAAAGCCGCCATACGGCGATTATCCTCCAGCAGATCCTCCTCCAGTGTGCCCGCGTCCATCCAGATCTTGAGGTCGCGGGCGTGTCCATAGCGCACCAGGTCGACAGCTGCAAAGTCACGCCCATCGAGCGCGAATACGCCCGACTGGCATAGTACCTTCCCGAAGATTTCCGGCATTCGCAAGCCTGTATACAGCGACATCAACCCGCCGGCCGAAGCACCCAGCACGCCATACGCGCCCGGGTGCTGTGCGGTGTCCAGAAGCCGCAGATGCTCATGCGCCAGCGGGAGGATCTCACGCTCCAGCCACGAGATCGTTGCATCCGAGCAGAGATATTCCACGTTGCGCCTGCTTTTTCCATTTTGCAGGAAAGCAATCGCAATCGGGCGGATGCGCCGATCGGCGATCAGATTGTCTACGATGGTGGTGAGTTTGCCGCGATGCAGGTACTCATATCCGTCATAAACGACCAGCAGCGGGACGCCTTCACTGACGGGCGGCTTGTAGAAATAGATATCGCGTTCGCTGTCGTCCTGTAAGAGATCGGTGCTGACGCGGTGGCGCGTCAGCGTGCTGCTGCGCACGTCCGCGCGGCGCAGCGAGAACGGGGAGGGCATGGTCTCCGGCATGTAGAAGAAATTGTTGCGGCTCCCCAGGCCATTGTCCACCGTACGTTCATTGAGCGGATCGAGGAACCTTTCATGGGAGGCAGGGTCATAGAAGGCGTATTCGATATAGGCATCGCGCGGAACGGTCAGGGAACAGGACCAGAGCGTCTTACCGGAAGCAGGCTTGAGCGTCGCGGAGACGCGCCGGAAGGGCTTGGGCTTCTCTTCCCAGCCGGTCAGGTCGCTCATCAGCTGCAGCGCGGCCGCCCCTTCCCAGATGAAAGTCACGCGGTCTCCCTGCACGACGGGATTTCCTGATTCGAGTGCACGCCGGATGGTCGAATTCGAGAGTGTCATTTGCTGAATGTGCCCATCAGCTCAGCCTGCGCCAGGATATGTCCATCCATTTCCCTGAGCACCTGTTCTTTTGTGGCACCGGGTAAGAGACTGATGGTCGTGTCCAGCGCATAGAGTTTGAAGTAGTAGCGATGTGTGCCGCTCGGCGGGCAGGGGCCGCCATAGCCGGTATTGCCCCAGGAGTTCTTACCGGCGTAGAGCGCGTTGGGATCCACATTTTTCCCGGTGACCGGCAGGTCTTCCGGCAGGTTACGCGTGCTCGCGGGGATGTTGAACAAAACCCAGTGGACCCAGGTGCCTCCCGGGGCATCGGGGTCGTCCATGATGAGCGCGAAGGATTGCGTGCCCGCGGGCGGCTCGTTCCAGGTCAGCGCGGGCGAGATGTTCTTGCCGGTGCAGGAATATTTTGCAGGGATGGATTGTCCGTTCATGAACGCGTCGCTTGTCAATTCGAGGGACATGGCAGCCTCCGTAGCAGGTATTTCGGATGGTACAGGAACTTCTGTCGCTGTGGGCGGTTCGGACGTCGCGGTCGGTTCGGGAATTGTCGTGGATTGGGGTGTCGATGTTACGGGGGACGTGCACGACGCCATCATAATGGCAAACAGGATGGACATCCATGTTAGCTCGTAAATGATACGTCTCATCACAGATCCTCTCTCCGCACCCCATCGAATTGCATAATGAGATCTTTGCCGTACGCCAGGGACGGAGTCTGGAAGCCTGTTTTATAGTCGCGGTTCAGGATGCGCAGCATGATCTCGACCGCGGTCAGCGCGGTACAAGTATATCCCTCCGGCGTGGTTAATTTCGAGGCTGCGCCTCCCCCATTTTGGTCAGTGACTTCTCCGATGAAAATGGCAAACGCCCTCTTTCTTCTATCTTCTTTTGGTCCCGGCCGGGAAAATACATTGATGAGCAGCTTAAGAAAGTTCTTCGCCGGCCGGTTGTAGAACAGCGGTCCGATCACGCGCATAGATCGCATAAAGCGGATCGCAATTTCAGGAAAAGCAAAATAGGTTTCGATGTTTGGGATGCCCGTGCTGTAGTAAGCGGTGCTGACATCACCCCAGCCGACAGAAACGACCTTTACCGACCCGCGCCCAAAATCCCGCGCGCCGACGTTCCAGGCTGGTGGAACCTGGACCAGCTCTCCCGCGCGGCGGATCATGCCCTGCCTGTGCATGTTCTCGATCCCCGACTTCGCCGTCCCCCTCGAAACCCCCGCGCCGACCCCGCGCAGGAAGAGACGAAAATGGGTCGCGGAGGGCAATCGTCCTTTGAGATGCGCGGCGAGGCAGTCCGATGGGACAACATCGAAGCCCGCGCCAGGCAGCAGCATCACGCCCGCTTCCTTTGCCTGATCGTCCAGCGCTGCCAGCGCCTCAAACCCGGGGATCTCACCGCTGATATCCACGTAATGACGTTTTGTCCGCAGGCACGCCTCCGCCATCTGACGGTACGTATGCACGAAGGGTCCTGCGCAATGCAATACGGCGTTTACATCCTGTAAAGCCGCGTCTACTTTTGAAGTTTCAGCGAGGGAGAAGGCGTAATATTGAAGATTGTACTTTTCTGCCTGCGCACGTACTTTCCTTTCATTCCGCCCGGCGAGGATGGGACGCAATCCCTTCTTCAACGCCTGGTGGACGATGAGCCGGCCGGTATATCCGTAGGAACCGTAGATAAGGAAATTGTTCATATCTTTCGCGCTGAGCGGAGCCGCAGGCGCAGTCGAAGCGCGAGTTAAAGCCTCTTTACAAAATGCACCAGGCGTTCTGCTTCTTCATAGCCCAGCTTCAAATGGGCGGCGATGCTGGTTGCGTTGTCCAGCCAGGTATCGGAAGCCATTTCGGTGCAGCCCTTTTCACGTGCCCAGCCCTCCGCCACGTGGACCAACTCCCTGCCAAGTTTTTGGCCGCGGATGTGTTCGTCCACGTACCAGGCTTCGATGTAGCCAACAGGGGATGTTTCGCAGGCCTCGCCGTAGTCGCGGAGTCCCGCTTCAATAAAGGCAACCAGCCCCTCGTGCGCGTTCGAAGCGACAAAGACGGCATAGTCCGGGTCTGCCAGCTTGTCGTCCAGGTCGTAGTCCAAAAATTCAATGGGCGCCTCGGGCCATAATCCCTGGCGCATCCGCAGCCAATCTGATTTATCTTCATGTGTGGCGCGTCGAATTGTAAAACTCATAGTTACTCCCTGTGAAGGATGATTGATGCGACCCAGATTATAGCCAATATCTGATTACCTTACACAATTGCATTTTGCGTGACTGGAATAACAACGGGTTTCAATCTCAGGTTGGATAAACAAGCCTGAAAAGCAG
>JAFGCG010000142.1 GCA_016932715.1 Anaerolineales bacterium | reverse complement strand
CGTCAGCGTCGTCTTCCCATGGTCGATGTGTCCCATCGTCCCCACATTCAAGTGCGGCTTGCTCCGGTCAAATTTCTGCTTCGCCATTGATGAATCTCCTTCTAATAATGAAAAAGGTTGTAGTTATTTACTTCAGAATTTCCTGCGCCACAGCCTGCGCAACCGGCGCATAGTGATCAAATTCCATGCTGAAGACACCGCGTCCCTGTGTCCCCGAACGTAATTCCGTTGCATAACCAAACATTTCGCCCAGAGGCACAAAGGCGCGGATAGCCTGAGCATTGCCAGGCCGCACTTCCATGCCTTGAATATTGCCACGGCGACTATTCAGCTGACCAATCACATCGCCAAGATAATCATCTGGCACAACAACTTCAACTTTCATAATTGGCTCAAGCAGGACAGGCGAGCCCCTCTGGACGCCTTCCTTGAACGCCATGGAGGCAGCCATCTTGAAAGCCATTTCACTCGAGTCGACTTCGTGGAATGAACCGTCGAACAAGGTGATCTTCATATCCACAACCGGATAACCAGCCAGGACACCGCTGTCAGCCGCTTCGATAACGCCTTTCTGAACAGCAGGGATGAATTCCTTCGGGATGGCGCCGCCGACGATTTTATTCTCAAAAATAATTCCACTGCCGCGTTCACCCGGTTCCAGCGAAATGACCACATGACCGTATTGACCGTGACCGCCGGACTGTTTCGCGTACTTATGATCCACTTTTGGAACGGAGCGAGTGATCGATTCACGGTAAGCAACACGCGGTTTGCCGACATTCGCCTGTACACGAAACTCGCGCAGCATGCGATCGACGAGGATGTCGAGATGCAGCTCACCCATCCCCGAAATGATCGTCTGACCTGTATTCTCATCGGAGCGGACGCGGAAAGTCGGGTCTTCTTCTGACAGCTTGCGCAGAGCCTCGCCCATCTTCTCCTGATCGCTGCTGCTTTTCGGTTCGATGGCGATGGAGATCACCGGCTCCGGGAAGGAAATACTTTCCAGAACGATTTTCTTCGTATCACAAAGTGTATCGCCTGTGAACGTATCCTTCAGACCCAGCACCGCGCCAATGTCCCCTGCGCGCACCTCGGTAATATCTTCGCGGCGGTCGGCATGCATGCGGATCAAACGGCCAATTCGCTCACGCCGGCCCTTGCTGGTGTTTGTCACCATCTGACCCTGGGAAAGGACGCCCGAATAGACGCGGAAATACGCCAGGCGGCCAACATAAGGATCGGTAACAATTTTGAAAACCAAGGCACTCAGAGGCGCATCGTCTTTTGCCGGAAGGTCAATCATCTCTTCGCGGTCGATATCGGTTCCCTTCACCGGGGGAACATCCTCCGGAGAAGGCAGATAATCGATGACAGCATCCAGCAAAACCTGGACACCCTTATTCTTCAACGAAGAACCACAAAAAACAGGTGCAGCCTGGTTTGCGATAACGGCCTTGCGCAGCGCAGCTTTGAGTTCTTCAACAGAGATCGTTTTCCCCTCCAGGTACTTGTGAGTCAGTTCATCATCGAGCTCAGCGATTCGCTCCACCATATAGGCGCGAGCCTCCCAGGCTTGTTCCTTCAATTCCTCGGGGATGTCGATGATCTGGGGTTCTTTTCCCAGATCGTCCGACCAGATAACAGCCTTCTCTTCCAGCAGATCGACCGCGCCGTGGAAGGTCGCCTCGAAACCGATTGGAAGCTGCATCGCGATCGGGTTGGCGCCCAGGCGCTCTCGAATGGAATCAATCGTCCGCTCGTAGGAAGCGCCGACACGATCCATCTTGTTGACAAAACAGATGCGCGGGACACCGTAGCGATCCGCCTGGCGCCAGACGGTCTCACTCTGGGGTTCCACACCCTGGACAGCATCGAAGACAACAACGCCCCCATCCAAAACACGCAGGGAGCGCTGAACTTCGGCTGTAAAATCAATATGACCGGGAGTATCGATTAAATTAAACTGATACCCCTGCCATTCAGCAGAGACGGCGGCAGAAACGATCGTAATACCACGCTCGCGTTCCTGAACCATCCAATCGGTAACAGTGGTTCCATCATCCACCGAACCGATGCGATGAGTCTTGCCCGTGTAGAACATGATACGCTCGGTAGTTGTCGTCTTACCGGCGTCAATATGGGCAATAATTCCAATATTTCTATACTTCTCGAGCGGATACTCACGGGCCATTTCTTTGCTTACCTTTACATTTCCTCTAAAGTCACCTAGACACGGTAGTGTGAGAAGGCGCGGTTCGCTTCTGCCATCTTGTGTGTTTCATCGCGCTTGCGGATCGCGGAACCTGTTTCATTAAAAGCATCGATCAGCTCGCCTGCCAGCTTTTCAGGGAAGGATTTCCCGGCGCGCTCACGAGCTGCGGACAAAATCCAGCGGAGCGCCAGGGTGGTGCGGCGGTCCGCCGAGACTTCCATAGGTACCTGATAGGTCGCGCCACCCACACGGCGTGGGCGAACCTCCATGACCGGAGAGACATTCTTGAGAGCGGTATCAAAAACCTCGAGGGGGTTTTTCTGGGTGCGCTCCTGGATCAAATCCATGGCGTCGTAAACCAGTCCGGTGGCAAGGCTCTTCTTGCCGCGTTTCAAGACGTGCTTGACCATGGTTTGGACATGCACACTGTTATAGCGAATATCAGGGAGGATTTCCCGTTGTTCAGGTTTTGCTCTACGCATAGTTCATGACTCCATTGACTTACTTGGGGCGCTTCGCACCGTACTTGGAGCGGCCCTGTTTTCGATTCGAGACACCGGTGGTATCCAGGGAACCGCGTACAATGTGATAACGCACACCCGGCAGGTCCTTCACACGTCCACCGCGCACCAACACCACAGAGTGTTCCTGCAACTGGTGACCCTCGCCGGGGATATAGGCGGTCACTTCGATGCCGTTCGTCAAACGAACGCGGGCGATCTTCCGCAGTGCGGAATTCGGCTTCTTGGGGGTCATTGTACGCACGATCGTACAAACGCCGCGCTTTTGAGGGGCGCCCTTTTCCTGGCGCACGCGGCGCTGCTTGTACGAGTTCAATGTGTACTGCAGGGCCGGGGCTTTGCTTTTTACTTTCTTATTCTTGCGGCCCCTACGGACCATTTGATTGATTGTCGGCACGATCAGCCTCCGATTATTATTTTCTTCACAATGATTTTTCACAATAAATGAGGCCATCACAACGAAACTGATGGCCTCATTATATAGTGCCATGCCTTGTAGCGGGGGTATTGCCGCTTATTATTTTTGGCAACGGAGGATGATTTTATCATTCACTCCATTTGCCGTCAAGATTACTACTTAGTAACTATCTCAAAACGTCAAAAATAGGCATGATTTGAAAATTCATCTCAAAACCTGGAATGATGCGATAATGGTCATAGGT
>JAFGCG010000141.1 GCA_016932715.1 Anaerolineales bacterium | reverse complement strand
GTTTTACCAAAGTCGCTTGACAAACCGACAGCTTTGGAACGCGAATACTGCGAATGGGCGAATTTCGCCAATTTTCTTGAGTTTATTGGCGTACTTCGCGTTAAGAAATTCTCGACTTTGGTAACGCCATGGAGTTCGCAAAGTGTTGCTTGAATGTGGCTGATTTCTTTGCTACAATGATTGCAACGTCTGGAGGACATTCTTAGTAGTGCGCGGGGTTTATTTGATCTCATCACCAACGATTCATTCATTATAAGGAGAATAGTTATGAACATGAACGTTCGAACCGTTCGATTTGCCATTGGCGGGATGGCATGGCTTGTGCTATTGTCTCTGGTGCTGGCTGCCTGTTCGCAGACCACAGTAGTGCCAACCGAACCGCCAACGAAACCAGCAACTGCGGCTCCGACCGAACCGCCAACCGCGGCTCCAACCGAACCGCCGGCCACCGAGCCGCCGACACCGGAGGGACCGCAGCCCTCCGGCATCAGCCCCGATCCGCAGCGGGTGGAATTCCAGGCGGAGGATGGCGCAAAACTGGTGGGATATTACTATCCATCGAAGTATGCCAACGCGCCGGTCATGATCCTGATGCACTGGGCTGTGGGCGATCTGTGTGACTGGTCCGCGATTGCGCCCTGGCTGCAAAACCGTGCCGACGAGGACCCCGCCGCCCTCGAACGCTGCGCGGACCCGGGCGCGAGCCTGCCTTCCGATATGGCAACGCCCTGGTGGGACTCAACCTGGTTCCCGCCCATGGCTCCCGAGGCTTCGATCGCCGTGTTCGCCTTCGACTTCCGCGGTTACGGCGAGAGCGAGACTGGTGGAGGGCGTACTGATTTGGCAAAAGATGCCAGGGCAGCTTTCAAGGCTGCGGCCGGCCTCGAAGGCGTGGACGCGAACCGTATGGCAGCGCTGGGCGCGAGCATCGGCGCAGATGGCGCCCCGGATGGCTGCCTGCTTCACAACCAGGAAACAGGGGGGGGATGCGTGGGCGCGCTTTCCCTTTCTCCCGGCGGGTACCTTGGCATGGAATACTCGACGGTTGTCAACGACCTCGATCCCACTCCGGTCTGGTGCCTGGCAGGTGAACTGGATCCTTCCACCAAGACCTGTGAGGGCGCCAGTGGGGAAAGCTATCGCTCTGTAATCTATTCCGGGACCAGGGAGCATGGCATGACGCTGCTCATGCCCGAGTTCGATCCCCAGCCCCTGGTTCTGATCCAGGAGTTCATAGAACTGGTCTTTGGAGAGAGCGTCAAAGTGGAATAAGAGCATATCGCACAGTTCGTTTAGTACGCTTTCTGCGCCGCGCCGAAGGCGGACGGCGCAGAAAGCGTACAAATAATAACGCTGCCGGGGACGGCGGCGTGAGCAATTTAATCCTCACATGAGAATTCCAGATCGGTCGCGTCCGGCGAAGGCGTGGTGTTGATGAGCAGGTTCGGGTCGGGCCAGACGCCCTGCTGGAAGCGGTCGATGTAGTCGCGCAGCACGTTGTAATCCGCGTCCAGGATCGAGGTGGTGTCCTTGAGCTGCGGGTCATACTTCTTGGCGCCTGCGAAGACCTCCATCGGGAAGCTGACGAAGACCACGTTCGTCCCTTTCGTTTGCCCGGCGAGACAGGCGAGCTGGTTGATCTGCTCCGGGCTGAGGTCGGTCTGCACGTAACTCCGGAAGACGCGGATCAGGTCAGGGATGGCCGGCACGAGCGCCGGGCTGAGCAGTTTCTCGCGCAGGGCGCACATGACGATGTTCTGGTTTTCGGCGCGGCCGAACGTGTGATACTGGCGGATGCGCGCGATCCACAGAGCTGTCTCGCCGTCGATGTGATGCTGGCCCTCGGGAATCGCAAATCCCTTCGGATTGTCCTTCGACCTCACGCTGATCTCATAGGGCAGGTACACATCGATCCCGCCGATGGCATCCACGATGGACTCGAAGGTCAGCATGTTGACGGCAAGGTAATGATCCGGCCGCGCGCCGAAATTGAGGTTCAACGTACGCGCCAGCAGGCCCGGTCCTTCGCCGGGACCGTCATAGTAGCCGAGGCCCTTGTTCCCGTAGAGATACGCCTGGTTCAATTTCCCTTCTGCGATGTTGTAATGATCCGAGATGTCCGGGATTTCCACCCACAGGTCGCGCGGCATCTCGAGGATGACGACGCGCGCCTCGACAAAGTCCACCCGCACGAGCCGGATGATATCCGCCAGGCCGTAGAGGTAATGCTGGCCGCGCGCGTCCGAACCGATGGCGAGGATGTTCATCACGGTTGGTCCGCCGCAGAGCGGCTGCGGCGTGGCAGTCTGCGAGGCGGTCGGCTGGACCTCTGTCGCGGCGCCCTCTGTTGACATCGCGATCGTCCGGGTCGGAGCGGCTGTCCGCGTGGGATTCGGCTGGGTGGAGGTCGGCAATTCCAGCCCCGGTCCAAGCGGCTGGCGGTAAAGCTTCAGGAACAGTCCCCCTGTCGTCACGAAGATCAGCAGAATAACGCCGGATATAATTTTCGTTTTGGATATCATGGTCATTAAGACGGGAATGCCCGGAAGAAAGTTCGCGAGCCGGTTGTGAACGATCCGGCGAAATGACCCTGAGGAAGAAAAGAAACTTCGGAAGCCGCAGGCACGGTTTCCGAAGTCTCCTTCCGTTTAAAAGGGCGGGCTTGTTTCCGTGTTCCATCCTTTCAGATCTGGCGAAAGAATGCTGGAAACAAGCCAACAACCTGCCCACCGATCATTGCGAGGGCAGCGGCTGCGTCGAGGCTGCGATGCTCTGCGATGAGGCTGCCATGTTCGTGATGAGGCTTCGATGGACTGCGATGATACGGCAATATTTATTTTGAGGCTGCCATGCTCTGTGATGTTGTCCTGATGTGGTCTGCAATGGGGGTGTGAGGCTTGTGATGAGGTTCGAAGCGCCCTCGCAACGATATGTACATTATGCGCCCAAATCCTCGTTTTGAGCCTTTACGAACAGCTTACAACCCGCAGGAACCGTCAAAAATGAAAGGCGATTTGCCGGTGTACATCTCAGAAAAGACTTTCGTCACACCTGCACTTGCACATGATTTGCTTCGCTGGACTTTATCCAAAGGAAGCTCGCAGAAAGGCATGGATAGAGCGAGAGATGCGGTAATTGGAACGAGTATGGGCTGGATTGTGGATGTCATAGTGAAAAGCAATGTTCGAAAACGCGAATGCGGGAAAAGAGTCTGCTTCACGCGGCTGAAGGCATCCGAAAAAGTTGGCAATGGCTTGGTGTACCCGGTTGTCGATTGAACGGGCAGTTTCTGTTTTTGGGCATGACCTGAGCGAGCAGGGTACCACCGAGAACAAACTGAACAAAGCAGGTGTGAAGTGGATAAAAGGTGACCCTGGTGCGAAGACTGATCTCTGTCGCTGGGGCCGAGTCTACTGCTGCCGAACTTGCAGCGCCCAGGTTTGCGGGAGCCGCTGCAAGTCGCGAAATTTGGGATTTCAATGATCTTAATCGAGCTGTTGGACTTGAAAATATTTGATAATGGTCCGGGAATCATCTTTTCTGCCATCGAGTTTTCAAAAAGCATTTTTTAGATGCATTTACTCTCCTTACAAAAATGTAAGTTCAGACGGGCATTAGAATCAATACAATATAACAAACTACATTGATCTATTTTTGAACAGGAGGGAAATGCATATGCAGCACCTGCCTAAATACTATAAATGGATATTTTTCTTCATCGTACTACTTGTGGTATTGAGTATTGTCACGCCGGTCCTGGCAGATTACCTGGGACCTGACCGCACGGTGACGACGTACGTTTCCTACTGCCGCTATGTACAGAAACGCTGCGCGCAGCAAAAGAATGGTCAATGGGAATGGAATACTGTGGAAGACTGGGACTGCTCGCATGGAGATCGGGGCTGCTCAGACGGTGGGGGCGCCTGTAACAAGGACAATGATGGCGCTAGATCTTGCGAGAGGGACGAAGGGGTCCGGAAGGAGACTGTCACCTACCCATCGGCGACGATTGCAGGGTCGGTTAACTGCACCTCCTATAACGGCTGGTGCAATGGCGGCTCGGTTCCTGAACTGGCACTAAGTGCAAACGAACCTCTTGCCGGATACAACATTACCCTGATCGAGGGGACGCTCAACGGTACGAGCTTTGCCTGCGCGAGCGGAGCGGCAAGCTGCAATCTGCCAATGGGTGAAGGGGACAACAACTTCCACTACTGGGCGCTCTCGTCGTGGGGCGACAGTTCGCGGATGGGTACCTCGTCTGCCCGGGTGGATACGGTTCCGCCGGAGGTGGGGCTGAGCGTCACGGGGACGACGGGGCACAACGGCTGGTACAAGTCCGTCATCGATGTCTCGGCGATTGCCAGCGATGCGACCTCGGGCGTGGCGACGTTCGAGGTGGCAGCAGATGGCGGACGGTATCAGGGATACACACCGATCGCTTTCGACGATGGACGACACACACTGCAGTTCCGGGTGGTGGACAATGCGGGAAATGTGTTCG
>JAFGCG010000140.1 GCA_016932715.1 Anaerolineales bacterium | reverse complement strand
TTTTTTGCCCGAAAATGAACGACTGAAGTCGTTACCGCTGCTAGCCAAGTTATGTTACTTGGAATAGGGTGATAAAATCCTGGTCAGATGAACGAATCGCTGGACGGGAAGACCGTTTTGGTCACCGGTGGAGCGCGGCGGGTTGGGAAGATCTTCGTGCTGGCATGTGCCCGCGCGGGCGCGGATGTCGTCATCCATCACGGGCACTCGGAGGAGGAGGCGCAGAGAGTTCGGGAGGAGGTCACCGGCCTGGGACGCCGCGCCTGGGTCTTCGAGGCGGACTTCAACGATCCTTCCCAAGCCGAAAGCTTGATCCCCCGAATTAACGAATCCACGCCTCTGCATGGTCTCGTTAACAGCGCGGCGATCTTTGGGGCACTGTCCCTGGAAAACACCTCCATCGAAGACTGGGAAAAGCATCTCACGGTCAATTTGACCGCGCCGTTCCTGCTGAGCCAGGCGTTCGCCAGACAGGCGCCGGACGGTGGGCGGATCGTCAACATCCTCGACTGGCGCGCCCTGCGCCCAGGGGCTGATCACTTCCCTTATACGATCAGCAAAGCGGCGCTTGCCGCGCTGACAAAGTCGCTGGCAGTGGCGCTTGCGCCGAAGATCATCGTCAACGGGCTGGCACTCGGCGCGATCCTGCCTCCCTCCGACGGGAAAGCCACACCGAACATCACCGACAATATCCCGGCCGGGCGCTGGGCAGATGAGCATGAGGTCGAGCAGGCGCTGCTCTTCTTCCTGACCTGCCCGACTTATGTCACTGGTGAGATCATGCACCTGGATGGCGGAAGACATTTGGTATAAATCCCGAAGCCAGTTATATCCTGCCACCTCAACCCGGAACGACTTTGAAAAAACGGTTTGTGGCTCTCCCGTTTCTGGCGGGAAAAGACCCAAACACGAAGTGCACAAAGGAGCAAAGCGGCATATTTTTACAAGGCTTTCTCCGGCTCTCCCGTTTTGGGCGGGACGAAGCCAAGGCTCACGGTTTCTTTGCCACGAATTCATGCGAATTTTCGCGAAAAGTTTTAGAAATTCGTGCCAATTCGCGAAACTTGTCCTGAGCCTGTCGAAGGAGGCGCGGCTGAGGTCTTGAGGCTTCTCGTTAAAAACGGTAGAGCCTGGTTTGTTTGAATGCTGGCTTGTAGGACAACAATCTGGCTACACGCAGACCCTGGAAGGAAATCGCAAGATGGATAGAGTCATTATCAAGGACTTACTTGTACGCGGGATTATCGGCGTCAATGATTGGGAACGCAAACGCGCCCAGGATATTTTGATCAACATCACCCTGTTCACCGATACGCGCCGCGCCGCGGAAACAGACAGCATCGCGGACTGCGTCGATTACAGCAAAATGAGCAAACGAATCCAGGCGCATGCGGAAAGCGCAGAGCGGCTGACCGTCGAGGCGCTGGCAAATGATTTGGTGAAAATTTGCTTCGAGGATAAAGGCGTACAAAAAGTTATCCTGCGAGTGGAGAAGCCCGGCGCAGTGCGGTTTGCAAAATCTGTCGGCGTGGAGATCGAGCGCAGCCGCGGGGAGTAGTCATGCATCAGGTGTACCTGAGTCTGGGCTCGAATATCCAGCCCGAGGCGAACCTGCCCAGGGCAGTTGAGCTGCTTCAGGAATACGGGGAAATTCACAGCGTCTCGCGAGCCTGGGAGTCGGAAGCAGTGGGATCCCCCGGGCCGAATTTCCTCAATGCCTGTGTGTTGTTTGCCACGCCCCTCTCGCGCACGGAGGTAAAAGAAAAAGTCATTCACCCCATCGAGACAAAGCTTGCAAGGAAAAGAAGTGCAGATAAGTATGCAGCGCGCACGATCGATATCGACATCGTCGTTTTCGACGAGCAGCTCTGCGATGACAAGTTCTGGAAACAGGCATTTGTTGTCGTCCCTCTGGCAGAAATCCACCCCAAATACGAACACCCGGTCACCCGGGAAAGTATCCTCCAACAGGCAGCATACCTCCGGCAGAAAGTATGGATGGAAGCGCGTCCGGGGGTATTGGATCGGTTTAACGGAACCAGCTGAAATCCCGGATCTGAAGCGGTTTCGCTCCCCTCGAAATATTGTCCAGCGCAACGTGTTGAGATCCAGTGGTGGGAACAGCTAGATGTTATCGGCCACCCGCGGTCGGGAAATATTGTCAAGAAATTCCTGGCGCGTCGCCAGGTTCGCGCGAAATGCCCCATGCATGGCAGAGGTCGTCATGCGCGCGTCATGTTTCTTCACTCCGCGCATCATCGAGCACATATGCACAGCTTCCACAACGACGGCGACACCCTGCGGCTCCAGTACTTCCTGGAGCAGATCGGCAATCTGACGGGTCATCCGTTCCTGAACCTGCAGCCTGCGGGCATACATATCCACAATGCGCGGGATCTTGGACAAGCCGATCACTTTCCCTTTAGGAAGATAAGCCACATGGGCGCGGCCGAGGAACGGCAGCATGTGATGCTCACACAAACTGTAAAACTCGATATCCCGCACCAGCACCATCTCATCATAGTTGATATTGAATAAAGCCTCATTGATAATTTTTTGGGGGTCGGCACTATAACCGTTCAGTAGTTCCGCATACATGCGCGAGACGCGATCGGGTGTGTTTTGCAAGCCTTCCCGCTCCGGGTCCTCCCCCACGGCTTTTATGATTGCAAAAACTGCCTTCCTGACGGCTTCGTAATCGATATTTACTCCCTCGAGGTTCCTGACATCAAAATCATCGTCGAATTCCATTTTCACTCCTTGCCAATATCAATCCGACCTCACGGGTCGTGGAGACCTGTGAGGTCGGATTGATTATCTTAACATCCCAAGCCATTAACCAACCACAGGCTCGATCAAGCCGTATGTGCCATTCCGGCGGCGATACAAAACCTGAATGGCGTTCTGCTCAGCATTGAAGAAAATGAAGAAGTTATCATGCCCGAGCAGTCGCATCTGCTCAACCGCCTCGTCCTCAGTCATCGGTAGAACGATAAACTTTTTACGTCGACCGATCAGCGGGAGCAATTCACCTGTCTCATCCACAGGGATTTCTTCTTCCACCACTTCGGCAGCAGAACGTCCATCGCCGCGCCCGCGATTGCGCTTGCCTTTATACCGATCGACCTGACGCTGCATTTTGTCGAGCGCGGCATCGAATGCCGCGTGAATGTCATCCGCTCGTTCCTCGGACCGCAGAATGAACCCTTTGCCATGAACCGTAATCTGTGCCACCTGCCGGTCCAGAGCGCTGCGCGCCGACTTGGCATGCGACAGCTCAATCCGAACTTCCTCAATCTCCTGGAGGTAACGTTCAAGCTTGGCCGCCTTCTTTTCAACATAGTCGCGTGTATTGTCGGTCAGCCGCATGTTGCGTGCTACGGTCTCAACTTTTTGTACCATAGAACCTCCTGAATTGATTTATCAATGGCGCAGGCGCGCCATTGTCAAACACGATCCAGACCATGATGTGGAAGCGCGCGTGCAATGGTCAGTACATAAACTTTTTGCGCACCGGCAGAAAGCAGTGCTTCGCTGCAAGCCAGGACGGTGGACCCCGTTGTCGCCACATCATCCATGATCAGGACGGATCTCCGCTGCACGGCCTGCGGGTCAGCCTGGTACGCGTTCTGGACATTTTCGCGCCGCTGGGAGAGGTTCAGGCCAACCTGGGAGCGCGCGTCGCGCGTCTTCCAGAGTGCACGCGGCATATACCTCCATCCCATCTGATAAGCCAACGGACGCGCCACCAAGCCAACTTGATTATAACCCCTCTCTTTTAAGCGCTTTTTTCCAAGAGGAACAGGGATCAACATCTCTACCGGCCAGCACAAAGGCTGGACAAAGTCCACCATCTGCATGGCAATGGCTTCGCCAAGCCCAATATTGCGGCGATACTTCATCGTGTGCAATCCATTCTGGACCGGCGAATCAAAAACCGCCCACGATCGCATCATCTGGTATGCAGGCGGATCCGTTTTGCATTTTTCACATACATCGGCCCCCAGGGTGGGTATCCCACACTTTTCACAGAATGGCTTGTGGATGCGCGGAACGTGTGTCTGGCAATCAGGGCACCAGCGCCATCCCATTTTTCTACACCCGCCACAGATGGGCGGGAAGAGCAAATCCAGCCCCTTCCAGGTCAATCGATAAAGGCGATACGACCAGGGTATGTCCTTCACGGAGAATAATTGTCAGCCGAAAGTCGCCATAATTTGCAGGGCAGCCGGGGTCAGGATGATAATCATAATAGTTGGAAAGATCAGCAATGCCATAGGGATAATCATTTTAATAGGAGCCTTGTGAGCCTCTTCCTCTGCGCGCTGCCTGCGCTTCAAACGCATCTGATCAGATTGAATGCGCAAGACTTTTGCCAGACTAACACCAAGCTGTTCACTTTGAATGATCGCCGCGACGAAACTCGTCATTTCGGGAATACCAAGACGATCAGACATATCTTTTAAGGCATCACGCCGAACTTTACCCAACTGGATTTCACGAATCACGCGGGCAAATGCCATGGACAGCTCTGTCTCCCACTTTTCTGCGACTTTTGACATTGCCGCATCAAAGCCGAGCCCCGCCTCCACACAAACGGTAAGCAGATCCAGGGCATCCGGCATGGCTTTACGAATATCCTTTTGACGCTTCGTGACCCTGCTCGAGAGCATAATTTGAGGCAGCCAAAAGCCTCCCACCGCTGCTCCACCAATAAACATGACTTTGTCGGTGGTCGACCATGTAGCAGACCCCATAAAAGCCGCAACCGCCAAGCCGCCAAGTACCACACCCAGTATAAAGCGAATCGTAAGAAATGTTGCAGGATCGATAGGCCAGGGGTTGCCCGCCAATTCCATTTGTCGGGCGATATCCTGTATGACCTTTTGTGGTGTAAAGCGAGCAGAAAACCGGCCTACCCAATTAAGCGCCGGAATAATTACGCGCTCGCTGAATGGCTGGGATAATTCGATTTCCTCCAGCGACGTGACATCACCTCTTTGAATAAACTCAGCCAAACGCGCCTGCAAAGGGTCTTCTTCTTCTTCTCCACGTGCGTTTCTTTGCAGACTTACAATAATCACCGCAACTGCAACGATCAGAACAACAGCACCAACTATGAGCGATCCCATCTTACACCTCGATATCAGCGATTTTCATCATCACAAGATAACCTGAGACGATCATGATGACAACTGTGCCCACAGCCAGCCAGCCGCAGAAAGGTCCATTATCGAAGAAGCTGCCAATATATTCAGGGCTGACAAACCACAACGCAATTGTCAAAAACAGAGGAATCATTGATAGCACTGTCGCAGAAGTCCGGACATTTGCGGTCATCACACGAATCTCACCCTTGATTCTCACACGTTCCCGAATGGTAAATGAGATCGTGTCCAGAATTTCAGAAAGGTTACCGCCCACCTCCCGCTGAACATTGATTGCAGTAATTACAAAGTCCAGATCTTCACTGGGAATACGGCGCAAAAGATTCTCCAGCGCCCCTTCCATTGAGATACCGATCTGCATTTCCTGCACAACGCGATGAAATTCATCGCAGATCGGACTTGGCAATTCCTTGCTGACCGCTTCCATCGCCTGCATCGTAGAATAGCCCGCCCGCAAGCCATTGACCATCAGGTTCAGCATGTCCCCCAATTGATCACCAAACTTCTGCAACCTGACGGCTTGTTGACGTTTCACATAAAGCCGAGGCAGGAAGAACCCAATCGCCGCGCCAATGGCTGCCGAAACGACATTTGGCTGGAGCATCCAGGCAGCAAAACCTACTATAACAGTGGCTATGAAGATCAGCGCAAAATACTCCGCCACCTTAAACTTGAGGTCTGCACGGGCGAGCTCACGCGCGACGCGATCCCCCAGGGATGACTTTGCTACCCTGCGATTAAGCCATTCGGTAACGAGCGAGCCCCCGGTTTCGGCATCCGGCTCCCGTTTCTCGTCTTCCAGGAATCGACCCAGGCGCTCCTCAACCAGGGAGCGCTCGCTGGTGATAGAAACGATCACGCCCACGATGAGAAGGAGCAAGATAAGAGCGCCACCGCCAAGCAAGATTATCGGATTCATTTCAGCAGCCTGTCAAAATCACCAGATTAGTAACGTCGACGTTCACCAATGCCAAAGATGGATGGAGGCAGATTAATTCCGGTTGCTTCAATCTTGTCCATAAACTTTGGCCGCAAACCCGTAGGCCGCAAACGGCCCACGATTTGTGCATTTTCGATACCGGTTTGCTCAAAGACGAAGATATCGGTCATGGTGATGACTTCACCTTCCATGCCGCTTACTTCGGTAATGTGAGTGACTTTACGCGTGCCATCCCGCATACGTTCCTGGTGAACGACCAGGTCGATCGCCGAGGAGACCTGCTCACGAATGGCTCTTACCGGCAGTTCCATACCAGCCATCATCGTCATAGTTTCAATACGAGACAGAGTATCGCGCGGACTGTTGGAGTGAGCCGTGGTCATTGAACCATCGTGACCCGTATTCATTGCCTGCAACATATCCAGGGCTGCCGCATCGCGAATCTCACCGACAATGATACGTTCAGGACGCATACGGAGGGAATTGACGACCAGGTCACGAATTGTTATTTCTCCGCGACCCTCAATGTTTGGAGGGCGGGATTCCAGGGTCACTACATGTTCCTGGCGCAATTGCAGTTCCGCAGCATTTTCGATGGTGATAATGCGTTCATCCCCGGGAATGTAACCGGAAAGAATGTTAAGAAACGTGGTCTTGCCTGAACCTGTACCGCCTGAAATAATAATATTTAAGCGCGACTCGACACAGGCCTTAAGAAATTGTATCGCCTCCTGTGTAATGGATCCAAACTGGATCAATTGCTCCACAGTAATAGGATTCCGTGAAAATTTACGAATAGTCAATACAGGGCCAACCAGCGAGATGGGAGGGATCACTGCGTTCACACGGGAACCGTCAGGCAGGCGTGCATCCACATAGGGGCTCGACTCATCAATACGGCGGCCAAGAGGCGCAACGATGCGATCGATAATACGCATCACGTGATCATTGTTCTCGAACGTCACAGGGACACGATGTACTTTCCCTTTGCGTTCGATATAAATGTTCTTTGCTCCATTTACCATAATTTCGGTAATCGTATCATCCTCCAGCAGAGGCTGGAGTGGCCCCAGGCCAAGAATTTCCGCGGCAATCTGCTCGAACAAGCGTGCGCGTTCCGGCCGCGAAAGGACAATGTTCTCCTCCGCAAGGATTTGCTCGAACAGATCTTGAATAGTCCGGCGCACCTCCTCTGTCCTTGTGATATCCATGGATGGGTCCAGCTCAGAAAGAAGCTTATTCTGAACCCGGGTTTTAAGATCGAAATAGGAGCCTGCCTGAGGGGAAGTGATCGGCGCATTTACCCGTCGCGCCTGTAGCGACGAGAGGCGCGAACTTTCGGCTCCCTGATTATCAGAGGACTGGCCCGAGCCAGTACCACCTTGACCTTGTTCGATACGTTTTAAGAGAGACATCTTGCTTCATCTCCTCAGCATATAAAGCCTGGGTATAAGATTTACCGTTTCATTGCACGATTCGGCTCTTCTGCAGACTCCTGCGCCGCCACACGGGCCCGCACGCTCTCAGCAAGGGAAAAGATCCCTCGCGCCGCAGGCTGATTCCTGCTCTCCAAAACAAACGGGACGCCCCGATTGACGGCTTTTGTAACTGTCTGTTCATCAAAGGGGATCACCGAAACAACTTCCTGTTTCAGGTTTTCAGTCACCCGCTCCGGTGTAATATTGATCCTTTTATCGAAGCGGTTCATGACAAAAAGAATGCGCTCACGTTCGATGCCAAGGGTCTGAGAAAGGTCAAGAAAGAGTCGGCAATTCTTGATCGCGGGAATATCCTGCGTGGTCACCAATACCAGAACGTCGCTGACGTCAATGGCAGCCAAGGTGACATCGGTCAGAAGGGTGGCGGTATCGACAACGATATAGGCATATAAGTGTCGCAAATATTCGAGGACCTTGATAAATTGGCTGCTCGTGACCCTCTCAGCATACTCGGGCCGGCTTGGCGCCGCGAGAATATGCATGCCGGAGGCAGCATGTTTCAGCATGACATCCTCGACAATTTCAGGATCCAACTCTTCGGCCCGCGGGCTCAGATCGACGATGGTGTTTTTTCCCTGCTCATTCAGGAAGACGGCAACGTCGCCAAATTGAAGATTGGCGTCCACCAATGCAACCCGCGTATCCTCATTATGCAGGGTCAACGCCAGATTAACAGCCAGTGTCGTGCAGCCTGTACCACCTTTCGGACTATAGATGGTTACGACTTTACCATTCGCCGATCCATAACCGACCGCCGCGCCGACATGGCTGGCCGCTGGAGCAGCCTGAACCTGTGCGTTTTTTTCTCGCTCCGATTGTGCCATTGAACCGGCACGCCGGATCGCGGAGATCAACTCGTCGCCCAGGGGTGGTTTTGTAAGAAAATCCCGCGCGCCTGCCAGCATGGCCCGGCGCATGTAGTTTTGATCGCCTTGCACAGAAAGAATTACAACCTGGACCGCGGGCTGCTTCGCACGAATTGCCTCCGTAGCAGAAATGCCATCCATATCAGGCATATTGATATCCATTAAAACAACATCTGGATTTAAATCCTGCGCGAGCTGGATGGCTTCCTTGCCAGTACGAGCCGCCCCCACAACATCCACATCGGACTCAAATTGCAGCAATTTCCTGACGTTTTCCCGTGTTTCGGAAACGTCGTCAACAATCATGACACGAATTTTTTCACCCGTAGGCATACTGATCAATCACCTCAAATGGTCAAAATGGTTATTGCTCGGGAGCCGTATCATTGGGCAGCCCTGGTGGATTCAGGATATCAACTCTGGGTTGCACTGCATATGGGAGTTTCGAAGGAAGAGAAATATTATATTGAGTCAATAAGCTCGTGAGGGTTGCAGATTCGGCAGCAAATCGTGACGTATCATTGGGGTTGCGAAGCGACATACTCAACATCGCGCCAGTGTAAACAAAGTAATTCAAGGAGATCGAGTCCTGGGGATTGACCATCAACGTCACAATGTCCGGGCTTAACTGTTGCTGGGCTTGAGCAGCGGAGGGCGTCGCATTCGGGTCTGTGGAGACGGCCTGTCCGGTAAAATTCCCCAACTTCAACACAACCACGTCCTGCAAAATCATTTGACAAACCAGGCGCGGTCGTTGTGACTCAGAAGGAACAACATGGATCGGTTTCTGGAAGGTTGGATCGATCTCCGTACGGCCCTGCCTGGATGGCTGCTCCACCGTGATTGGCGAAATCGAGATGAGAGGCCGATCATTAACAGGAAAGAATACATCCTGCATGTCTGACACGTAGTTCGGCAGTACAGCTTGAAATGAAGGATCCACATCGACGAAAAGCAAACATGCATTGACGTTTACATGTGCCCCGTCACCCACACCATAACCGACCAGGGAAAGACGATTGGTTGGAATCGTTGCCGCCACCATGCCCGAGGGTATCTTAGCCGCCCAAGAGGGGCCTGCAATTTCCACGGGGCCGGCGCCTACCATCGAGGAGGTAATGACGACACCCTGATCCAAAGTAAGGCGAGCAGTCTGCCCCACCAGCAACCCCTGTTCATCCCTGGTAAACATCACTTCGGCTACATTTTCGGGTGGGATGGAGAACGTACCAAGCATTTCCACCGTGATAGTCGTTCCTTGAGGAATGTTTTGTGCAGCAAAATAAACCTCGGTAAGAGCCGCCGGTGTTGGCTGGGCCGCTATGTTCCCGAACTGGGTATAAGCGAAATAAAGCAACGCCAAACCAATCACCACGATTAGTACGAGGAAGATGAGTATCCGACCGCGACGCATAGGGTAGTTCTCCTCTCTTATCTGCTTTGCCGTGTCTTTTGGCAGGTATGCATTAGGTTACAAACATTATACAGTATAAACCAAAAACGATAATATTAATTTGGTAAAAAAGTAGGACTCTGCCTTACAGACAGAGTCCTCTGAATACTTACTGCGAGCCCAACGTTACGGCAGGGATTCGTTGATGGTGCTGAATGTATTGCCGACCTTGGGTCCAAGCAAACGCATGACCGCGATCACAACGATGGCAACGAGAGCCAAAATGATCGCATACTCAACCAAACCCTGGCCTTTTTCCTTCGGAGCAAATAACATGATATTATTCCTTTCTAAATGAATTTTTCCTGAGAACCGCTCTCAGACCTGTGAATATTCTACTTACAGTAGGAAAAACTGCAAAGGGGAACAATCTTGGTAAGGCTTACAATCCTGTTATTTAGACTTAACAGATACGAAAACCCTTAAACGTTTACGAACGAGCGGGGACTGCAAACAAAATCCTGGCGCCTTTTCCGACCGCGCTGTCGATTTCAAAAGTTCCGCCAAGCATTTCCGTGCGCTCCCGAATTAGTTTAAGCCCGAGGTTGTTTCCCGGTTGAGCCGCATCAGGATCAAAACCTTTTCCATTGTCATCCACACTCACGCGTATACGATCTTCCCCCATGTCCAATATGATTTTTATCAGGGTTGCCTGGCTATGACGGGCAGCATTCCCCAGAAGCTCCTGGATCGCGCGAAAGAGCATCACTTCCAGGTAGGGCTCCAGGCGGCGCTCATGACCGGTGATCGCAACACTGATATCCAGCCCAGCCTGCTCCTTAAATGCATCTGCATAGCGCCGGATCGTTGGCGCCAAACCCAGGTCGTCCAGCATCATCGGGCGCAGTTCAAAAATGAAATTCCTGACTTTTTGGAACGTACTCATCGCCGAGGCCTTCAAATTATTCAATTCTTCGCGCGCCTGACCTGCGTCTACATCCATCAGCCGCATGGCGATTTCGGTTTGCAGGATGAAATTCGAGAGCGCCTGGGCAGGACCATCGTGCATTTGGCGCGAGAGGCGCTGACGTTCTGTCTCCTGCGCATTGACCAACATTTCAACACTTGCCAGGGGACCTTTTGCGCCTGTGGCGGAGGCGACAGATGCAGATGAACCGGAGTTCAGCTGCGCCCGCTCCAGGCTGGATTTGAAGCGCTCCAGATGAGACTTCTCGCTCTGTAATTTTTCCAGTTGCCCGCGCATGACAAATAAACGCTGCTGGGCATCGAGGGCTGAGTCGTACGCATTGCGAATATCCTGAAGAGGCATCTTGTCGAACTGGTTTTGCACCTGCTGCAAATGCGTGGTGATGGCAGCATTACGCTGTGAAAGCTTCAGTACTTCGCCCTGACTCTGTTCGATCATCAGAGTAACTTCACGCAAAGCCTTTTCAGTTTCCTCCAGCTCGGCCTGCAAATCCAATTCCCGCCCATCGGATGTAACGATGTCCACGGCCATAATGCTACTCCTGATTTTTGACCTGGTCGCTCTGCAACTTCACCCAACCGCGTTTTAAAGCATACACAACTGCCTGCGTTCGGTCCTCCACCCCAAATTTACGCAAGATAGAGGTAACATGATTTTTTACGGTCTGGTGACTGATCCCAAGCAGCCCCGCAATCTCCTTGTTGCTCATCCCGCGCACCACACAGGACAGCACTTCCATCTCACGATCAGAGAGTGGATGGAAAGGCGAGCCAGGCTCACTGTAAGAGCGCCGCGCGCCATCCATTTGCTCATCGATCCAATGATCCAGCTCGCGGCGGGTAAATATATGGCCAGCCACCGCGTACTTGCCATCGTAGACCGCCCGTACCGTGCGCGCAAGGACTTCCGGTTCGATCTCCTTCGCACAGTATCCAACCGCGCCAGCCAGCACGGCATGGATTGCCTGTTCGATGTCATCGTAACCGGTCAAAAGCACCACGCGCGTTGGCAAATGCTCCGAAGTGACTTGATGAGTCACCTGCTGACCGTTTAATCCGGGCATGTTCACATCAAGAATCGCGACATTCGGCTTCAATGTGCGAATCTTTTCGATCGCCTCACTCCCGTCCGCAGCCTGGGCAACGATCCGAAAATCTTGCTCCAGTGCGAGTGTATCCACCACCCCCTGGCGGAAGAGCGGGTGATCGTCAGCAATAAGCAGGGTTATCTCATTCATCCTTGACCTGTTCTCTGCAAAAGTCTTGACTTAATAAGAGTATAGCACAGTAGCGACGTGCGGGCAATTTGTCCACTCGGGCTCACATTTCAGTTTCGTAATAGACACTATCTCCATCGATACACCCGCATATTTTCATCAAACTGCACAGGTCCAGATTCAAGTCCGGCCTCGAAGACAGATTCAAGCTGCGCGGTGAGCCGCGGGTAAAAACTGGGGAATGTGATCAGATAGTCCACCGAATTCGAATCAAGATATTCAGTCAGTTGGGGTTCATCGCGAATGAAAGGGATCACCTGCGGCGTAAGGATCCCAGCCATGTCAACCAGGGGATTCGGGACATAATAACCGAGCACACCGATGTCGTGCACTGCCAGCCGGGCATCAACAGGCAAATTCCGTTCAACCCACCTTGCTGTGACGGTCATCTCACTCTCGATCAAAAAGACGTCAGCTGCATTTTGGCGCGCGCCCATGAACTGGAAAACGATCGTTAGAACAATTGTGAGTGCCTGCCATAAAAAGACAACACGTTGATTCGTTCGAGGAGAAGCAATCAACTCAAGAAAACCCGCGACGCCCCAGAGATACAGGATGGGCAAAGCCGGAATGATATACCTGCCATGCTGGTAGGCAGGCAGGCGCGTGAAGTAAATTCCAACATAACCAAAGAACCAGATCAGGCTTGCCAATACACCCCAGTTCCGGGCGCGGACATTTTTCACGAGCCAGGCCAGGGCACCGGGGATCAGCACAAGGAAGGGGCTGGCAAGGACCGGCCAAAGATAATCACTGACACGTGCAGATAGTGTCAGCGAGTTCCAATACTCTCCATACTCTGCCTGTTTGGCATAGAACGTGTTTGGCATTGGGCTGTCAGAGAGAGCCAGATTGAAAAGCAGGTAAAGAAAGAAAAGTGACCCGAAACCGAGCAGGGTCTTCCAGAGCGCCTCCGCGCGTAGGCGCCACGACTTTTCTGATAGCAGCGCCACAAACAGGATGGGACCCAGCAGCGTCAAGCCGTCGGGGCGGACCCAGACGCTTAAGCCGGCAAGCAGGCCCAGGGTCAGGTAGCGACGCGAGCAACCGATGAGCGCGCTCAACACGGTAAAGATGATCAACCCATGTAAAAGTGTTTCCATCCCCGAGACGGCCGACCAGGTCAGATGCCAGGCAAAGACAAAGAACAGTCCGGCCCAGGGAATGCGCGACTTGTAGGAGGCGACCAGTTTCCGCGCGGCGTTCTCCGCACAGACAGCCAGCAGGGTTAATACACCCCAGCCGAGCAAATAGGTCCAGACGTAGGGAGCGAGTCCAATGAAAAAACCAATGGAAAGAAGAACCGTCCAAAGCGGTGCCGTGGAGCCCGCCGAACGTTCACCGAGGCGGAATGCCCATTCTCCATGTTCGGCGATGTTGCGGGCATATGTCAGATGGATCCATGTATCATCGAGCGGGAAGCCAACGCGGAAGACGAGCGCGCTGACAATCAAATAGAAAAGGACAGCGATCAGTGCGGCAACGGCAAGGACGGCCCACGGCTCAACGTGCCAATTCAATGCGGTAGAGTTTCGCTTCATTGACCTCTCCCAGGTAAACGAACGCAGGGTTGCCTTGCGGATCATCATACAAGTCTCGAATGGCATCAAACGTGCCGCCATCTTCAAGCACAAGGTAACGCGCGCCGTATCTTTCTGCGACAGCCAGGATTGTCGATTCATCACCGAAGGGCAGCGAGATGGATGGACGTCCCGAAGCGATGAAATATCCTGGCGGATTGCGAACGATCACCACCTCCCCCGGCCTGATTCCGTTATCAAGAAGCTCTGCCTCCACTGATTGGTAAATGGCGTCGTCCCTTGCCCAGCCGTCCGCGATCACGCGCAGGTTGACAAGATAAGCTGTCATGAAGACCGCCAGCAAAACAAGAACACCCTGAAGAAAGTAGGGCGCATTCCTGTCCTGGAATTGCCCGCGGCGGCGCGCCCACGTCAGGACCGCGTCCAGACCGACCGGCGCCGCGACCCACCAATACGGCTGGAACGCTGCTCCCGCGTGAAAGAAGCTGCCGCGCGAGCCCGCAAACGGGAAGAGGATCGTCATGACCGCGAACAGGATCAACCAGCCCGTGACCGCGATCTTCGTCCTCAACTCGCGGCGCAGCTGCCACAGCCCGATCAAAATAAATGGAAAGAGGAAAATTCCGCCCTGCGCGGCGAGAGCGTTGCCGAAATTGTCAGAGAAGGCGCGCACGCGATTCTGCAAAGCCAGGTCCCAGCCCGCCTGCAAAAACGATGCGCGCGTCAGGCTTTCGGGCGGATAGATAAACGTCTGGTTGTAATTTTGAAGCCAGAGCAAACGCCCGCCGCCGGGAGCGAGGAGCGAGCCAAAAAGATCGAGAGTACGTACATGCCAGAAACCCATCGTCAGCAGGTAACCCGCCATGACGAGCAAACCTGCCGGAAGGATCATGCCAAACCATTGCCGGAAAGTGTTTTTGATCCCGTCACTTTTATACGCGGATTTCCACATCACCGTCAAGCCAGCCAAGCCCAGCCAGAGCAGACCGTCACTGCGCGCCAGGGTCAGCAAGCCAGCCAGCGCGCCCAGGACGAGAGGTACCCATTTTTGTTCGAGCGGAGCCAGCAGCAGGAACGCCGCGCCGAGCAGCATGAACAAAGCATAGTTATCCGGAACAGGCATGAAGGGCGCGTAATACAGCGAGAAGATGGATACCAAACCGGAGACGAGCGCGAGCCGAGTTTGACGGGAAACGCGGAAAGCGAGGGCCGTTGTCAATAGCGGGACACAGGCAGAAAGGAGGATGAACGGAAGGCGTCCGGCCGCATACGTTGCCTGACCCGTGAGCCACATCCCCAGCGCGGAAACGATCGAGGCAAGCGGCATCCAATAGGTATGGGAGGGGTGAGGCAGGCCCGCGGGGTCATCCAGATAATTCCAAAGATAGGGCTCGCTGAAACCATGACCACCGGCAAGCTGAAGCCCGCCTGCAAAGTAATAATCGGCATCCATGTAACCGGGCAGGGATTGAAAGCTCGCAACCGCGCTGGGCACGCTTAATCCAATGGCGAAGAGAATTGCATAGTGACGCCAGTTCATGCCTGATCTCCGATCCGGTCAGCCCAGGTGCGCGGCGGGCGGAGAATCCACCAGCGCATCCAGTACAGACCAACGATGGCAGCAAGGGGAGGCAGGACAGCCATGAGATCATTGACGAGAGGATCGTAAATGTAAACGGAACGAAGATACAAACCAAAAGGAATCGCCAGGGCCAGCAGCAAGATAAGAGCACTCAGCCAGACACGGCGGCGCTGCCAGCGTTCCCAGACCAGCGCCAGGATCAAAACAAACGGCAAAAGGAGGACCGTGTGATTGGACGGAAAAATCGCGAGACCGACCAGGGGCGTGGCAGCCAGGGAAAGAGAGGCTGTCCAGACCACGCGCCGAAAATGGGCGCCGAGCGATCCAAGCCATTCAAGGAAAACGACGATCCCTACAACGATCGCAACGATCCCGCCGAGGGGAAATTCCGAATCCGGAAACCAGGTTGTCAGCATACGGCCGAACGTCAGGTTCGCGCCTCGATTCCAATCCGAAATAACTGCGCGAACATAAGGGAGCCCCCATCCCGGGTACGCCAAAAATGAAACGACCAGCAGCACAAACAGAGACATGGCGAATCCCACCAGCACATTCCAGCGGCGATTCGCAAACACAAAGACAAGGATAAAAAGGAAGAACAAACCGCCCACTTCCCACTGATACGCGATCAGCGCCAGAAGGACACCTGCCAGTTCATCCGAACCGGAACGCAGGGCAGTCAGGATCCATAAGTAAAGAAACATCAGCAATATGGCCGGCGTCCCGGACGTCAACGCATTCAGGCTGAAATAACCGAACAAGCCAAAAACAAGCAAAAAGACGTAAAGCCAGCGCGGCGGCTGCCATTCAGAAAGATTGAAAGCAAATAACACTATTCCAGCCAGCGCGGCTTGCGAAAACAACATCCATAGCCCGCGCGCCAAAGTGAAATCCCAAATGAGCGCCAGAGGGCTATACAGCATCACAAGATAGAACGGATCGTTCAGCACATACCCATATTCGCTTGAAAACGCGGGCCGCCCATACGCCACTTCCTGAGTCCGCTGCGCAACCTCGGTGCTGTACGGTCCGATTTTCTCGACGAGAAAAGCACGTGCGCCGCTCCAGCGCATGAAGAACCACTCGCCGCCAGGCAGGACACGGGCGAGGGCAACATCCGCTGCCAATAATGCAATCAGGAGAAATAGAGCGAACAGGAGGAGGCGAATCTCCCCGGCGCTCATCCACTTTCGAGATTTGCGTACATCCTGAAAAGACATTCGCTAGCCGATGAAGAAACGAAAGATGGGCCGCGTGGGCGTGCGGCGCGCGACTTCCCTGAAACCCGCCTGCTGGAACGCCGATGCGGTTCCCGTGTAAATGAAAGGAGCCGGCATATCCTTCTGAGCATCCACCGGATAACCCTCCACGATCTTTCCGCCCTGTTTCCTCACATGCTCCACCGCGGCTTTCAGCAACTCGACCGTAATCCCCTGGCGGCGGAATCCCTTCGCAACAAAGAAACACGTGACGGACCAGACGGGTTGATCATCCACAGGTTTAAGGGCACGTGAGTGTGCCAGCCTGGGATACGCGGCGCGCGGCTCGACGGCGATCCACCCGACGACTTCGCCGTGCAAATAAGCCAGCAAGCCGGTGGCGACGCCTGAATCCACAATGGACTTGTGCATTTGCCGCGCCTCATAGCCGCGGGCTTCTTCATAAGCCTTGCCGCGCAATTTCCAGAACATGCACCAGCAGCCGGCACAGGCACCGTTCGGACCAAAAAGCTCTTCCAAATCGGTCCATAGATTACGTTTGAGGGGTTTGAAAGAAAGTTCGGTTGTCATGTCAGGGTACGATGATGTTCAGACTCTTTGGGAGAATTTCGTATTCAAAATCCTGGATCCATTCCGGGAGCAGTTCCCCGTCGGTGTGCGCCGGAGAGGGCTTATCGAGGTGGATGGAAACGCGCGTGGTCTGAACTTCGCGCATGCCTTCCAGTTCGACGTAGTTCCCCTTGTCTTCATTGAAAGCGCGCGGCAGAGCCAGGAACAGTCCAAGGCGTGTGGCGCGGTAGCCGAAGGCGAGGGTCAGCTTGCCATCAAAAAGATTCGCGTGAGGCGTCATAAAGAAACCGCCCGTCCGGCGTCCGTTTCCCACGGAAAACAAAGAAAGTTTTCCGCGGAACGTCTCGCCATCCCATTCGACGGTTCCCTGCCATTCAGGTTTATCCACAATTGCCTGGACGGCCGCAACCAGATACCGCACCATCCCTTTGATCCGGTGAATCTTTTCGTGTTTAACGGTGACGTACGGTTCCAGGCAGCCGGCCGAATTGTTGACAAAATAGCGACCGTTCAACCTGCCAAGGTCCATCGCCCGCGTCTTTCCGGCTGCAATGACGCCCGCGGCTTGCTTCAAATCCGTTGGCAGCCCGAGAGTATAGACCAGGTCATTGGCTGAGCCCAGTGGCATGATCCCCAATGGGACCGATCCTGCGCCCGCGGACTGAACGGCTCGCAGCATGCCGTTCGCCGTATCACCGATGGAGCCATCCCCGCCTGCGATGATGATCGGCGAAAATTTTTCGCGCACAGCCTGTTCTGCCAGCTCGACGATTTGTCCTTTCTTTTGGGAGATAGCCAGATCAAAATCCACGCCCGAAGCTTTAAGAGCAGCCTCCGCCTCGGGCCAGCGTTTCTGTGAGTTCCAGCGGTTCGAATAGGGATTCAGGATTACTTTAGCAGTCATCGGCCTTCCACCAGGTGAGTTGAGTCAATTTTACCCCGTAGATTCCATTCCCTGAATTGAGAAAGTAAAACTGCAACGAAGATGAGAGTACAGCCAAAGATTTGGATTGCGGCAAGTCTTTCGTCCAGCAATAGCCACCCTGAAAACACAGCAAAGACAGACTCGAGGCTAAGGATCAGCGCAGCATCCGCGGGCGGCGTGTGTCTCTGCGCCCAGATCTGGAGCGTGTAACACAAACCAAGCGAGAAAAAGGCGGTATAGGCAATCGCACCCAGCAAGGGGAAATCCAGCAGCACGGCTTCCTGTGCAAAGAGACCGACTCCCAGGTTGAGCAGCCCGCAAACCATAAGCTGCCCAACGGAAAATGACATGGGCTCGAACTGCGCCGCATACTTTCCCAAAACAATCACGTGAAAGGTCCAGAACAATGCACCGATCAGTTCCAGCGCGTCTCCCGCGCGGACCTCGAACCTGCCTCCCGTGGAAAGGAGGAACGCCCCCAGCCCGGCCAATCCCACCGCCAGGACGGAAATCCAGTGTGCCTTTTCACGCCAGATGATAAACAGCGCCACAGGCACGAAAACCACGTACAGGCTGGTGATAAAGCCTGCATTCCCAGCAGTCGTGTACACCACACCCAACTGCTGGACGGCACTGGCAATGAATAACAGGAATCCTGCTGCGAACATCCAGGAATATTGTTCGCGCGGGTACATAAGCTTTGCAGAGCCCACAGACGGGGAAAGCCGGCCTGCACGGATCGCGAACGGCAGAACGACGATCCCGGCCAGCAGGTAGCGCGCGCCATTGAACAGGTAGACGCTGCCCGCCTGTGCCGCGACGCGCTGCGCGACAAACGCCGAACCCCAGATCAACGATACGAGGAGAAGAGTTAGGTCTGCTTTGAGACGCATGAGGGAAGGAATGAGAAATGAAGAATGAGGAATGAAGAATGAGGAATGAAGAATGAATTTCGAGGTGATACAATTGCCGAAAATCTTTGTTATTTATCTATTTGAATACCTGTTTACTTGTGTCGCCGCCCAATGATAGCATAGGATGAGATGTATAACCCTAAAGAGGTTCAATCTCAAAAAGATGAACTGCGACGAGCTGTCCTGCATGCGCGTCCGTTCAAGCCGCTCTATGTCAAGTTGAAAGTCTTTTATGGCTGCAATCTCAAGTGTGAAATGTGCAACCATTGGCGCGCGCGGCGCGAACCGCCCATCTCCTCGGACCGCTTCAGGGAAGTCCTCGATGAATTGGCGGAATTGGGCACAAAGAAGATCCATATCTCCGGGGGTGAGCCGATGCTCAGAGCCCAGGTACCAGAGATGGTGGAACAAGCTTCCGCCCTTGGCATCAAAGTCACGATGACGACCAACGGGACGCTGATCGACAAAGTCAAAGCCAGGCGACTGGTCGAGGGCGGCTTGCGCGGTGTGAACATCTCCATCGATTCGCCGGTTCGCAAGATGCATGAAAAGATCCGGGGGGTGGAAGGCGCGTTCAAAGCGACGACAAAGGCGGTTGAGTTGTTCCGGCGCTACAAGCGTAAAGGCAAACTCGCCATCCGCATCAACACAGTCGTCAGCCGCACGAATTATCAGACGCTCGCGACTCTTCCCGACCTGGCATATGAACTCGGCGCAGATGGGATCAATCTCATTCCGGTTGACGACCACTGCGGCGAGATCCTGTCGATGCGGAAAAAGGATATCGCTCTGTTCAACCAGGAAATCGCGCCGAAGATCGCGGCACGCGCCCTCGCCCTGGGGCTGATCGTTTCCGACGAAGACGCGTTTCCCTTTGGGCGAACCGACTCCCAGGTCCGACTGGGGCGCGCCGGGCGATATGCGTTTGGCTACTACGACAAACATCCCTGTTATGCCGCATGGACCCACAGCCTGATCGACTTCAACGGCTATGTCTATGTCTGCTGCATGACGCGTGAGCGCATCCCGCCGCTTGGCAATCTCAAGACCCAGTCGTTCAAAGAAATCTGGGAAAGCGCGGCGTATCGCCAGGTCCGTTTAAAAATGCATCCGCCCGCATTGGCAGCCTGCAGGCGGTGCGATGATTTTATCGAACAGAATAAAAACATCTGGGAGACGATCGGACCCTACTAATCTTTTAAACACAAAGGACACAAAGAGACACAAAGGAAAAGCCCTTAAGCTTTAAAGGCTCTACCGTTTTTAACGGGAAGGCTTAAAACCTCCGCCACGAATTTCGCGAATTCGCACGAATTTTAAAACTTTTCGCGACGCCGCGCCAATGCAGCGGCAGTTCGCGTGAATTCGTGGCAAAGAATTTCATCTTTACGATACCACCCCGCCCAAAACGGGAGAGCCGCTTTAAACCTTTGTGGTACTTTGTGCCCTTCGTGGTAAAACAAATCAACTCAAATCAGAAAACATATCCCCGCTGTTGTTATCGTCCCACATGCTGGCGCGCTGGAAGGAGTCGAGTTCGGCGGCTGTGAAGAACCCGGCAGCGATGGGCAGGGCGACAGGCTGGTCAAGACCCTGCTGGCAGGCAAGGCACACACGCCCCTCCGCAGTCTGGTTGGCATGCTCATCGCAATACCCGCGTCCGCATTTCGCACAGGTCCCTAAAGATGGATTTTCGCAGCGATGTGGTACAAGATAGCCAATGATCATTTCACATTGTTCAGCCATGTTCACCTTGATATAAAATAATGATATGAAAATTGCCCTGTTATCTGAAAAGTATACCCCCGACATCGGCGGACTGGCAATCTCAGCCGAACGACTCGCGCGCCTGCTCGTCTCAGCCGGACATCACGTGCGGGTCTTCGCGCCGACTTTGAATCTGCCCCCCTCCGAGAGGCGGACTCTCCCCTCAAACGGAGTCAGCGTCACGCGTTTCGGCGCGCGCAAACGCGTGGACGATACGCTCGTGGATTGGTTTGAACTCATTACAGAAGAACACAAGCGCGAGCCCTTCGACGTCCTGCAGGCCTATTTCCTGGCGCAGGCAGGATTTGTCGCGGCGTACGCCGGGCGTTATCTCAATGTACCGAGCGTGGTTTCCGCCCGCGGCAACGACCTCGAGCGCGCCATCTTCGATCCCTCCCGCCTCGCGCAGATTCTATATGCGCTCCAGCATGCGAATGCTATCACAACGAATGCAAATGAACTGGCGAAAAAGGCAAAAGCTTTGGTGCCAGGGCTGGCAGTGACCGTCATCCCGAACGGAGTTGACAGCGCGCATTTCAGGCCCCTGCCCCGCAACAATGCTCTGGCTGAATCGTTAGGTTTGATTAAAGGCAGGGCGCGCGTGGTCGGCTTCGCAGGCGAACTAAGAGAGAAAAAGGGACTGCGCCCGCTCTTAAGTGCCTACGCGCAGGTCAACAGGAACGATCCAGCGACATTCCTGCTCGTTGGTGACGTTCGTGCGGGTGAGGATAAACAAATCTTCGAGGAGTTCAAGCTTTCCAACCCGGATACCCAAATTATCGTCACAGGTTTTGTCCCTCAGAGCGATCTGCCTGTGTACTATTCCCTGATGGACGTTTTTGTCCATGCCTCCCTGCGCGATGGATTGCCCAATGCGCTGCTGGAAGCAATGGCTTGTGAGAAAGCCGTGATCGGCACTCCCGTTGGCGGGATCCCGGATGCAGTGACCGACCGTGAAAATGGAAGGCTTGTCCGCACAAATGATGCAAGTGAACTGGCGAAATCGATCGCTGAGTTATTAAGCGATGAAACCCTGCGAAAGAAACTTGGCAGCGCAGCCTGTCAGACAATTAGGAATCAATTCACCTTGCAGGCGGAATTGGAAGGAAATCTCGCCCTATATCGTCCAG
This sequence comes from Anaerolineales bacterium, assembly GCA_016932715.1. Classification (GTDB taxonomy): domain Bacteria; phylum Chloroflexota; class Anaerolineae; order Anaerolineales; family Villigracilaceae; genus Defluviilinea. The sequence goes on along the minus strand of JAFGCG010000140.1, from coordinate 10,618 downwards.
GACTAAAGATGTAATACTCTCTCATTCCATGTTAATTTTGTAATACTCAAACGAGGTATACTATTCTTCAATTACAGGTGATAAATGAATAATCCTTTTGAATCTACTGGTCGGGTAAAAGCTTCCCTCAACGAACAAAAATACATTGCCTCAGACGAAATTGCGACGATTGTCTTCCTTGCCCAGAAGCTGGGCAAGCCGCTTCTGACGGAAGGTCCCGCGGGCGTAGGCAAGACAGAGCTTGCCAAAGCCATCGCGGGCGCCACCGGGCGCGAATTGATCCGCTTGCAGTGTTACGAGGGGCTGGACGAGTCGAAGGCACTATACGAATGGGAATATTCCAAGCAATTGCTTTACACACAACTACTGCGCGACAAATTAAACGACACGCTGGGTAAATCGGAATCATTAGCGGAAGCCGCAGACAAATTGGCAAAAGAGGAAGATGTCTTTTTCTCGAATCGCTTCCTGCTGCAAAGGCCGTTGTTGAGAGCCATTCTGTGCGATCAGCCCACCGTGCTATTAATTGATGAAATCGACCGCGCGGACGCAGAGTTCGAAGCGTTCCTGCTCGAAGTGCTGAGCGACTTCCAAGTATCCGTGCCCGAGCTGGGAACGCTGACCGCCAAACACAGACCTTTTGTGGTGCTGACCTCCAACAACACGCGTGAGCTGTCCGAAGCCTTGAAGCGGCGCTGCTTGTATCTCTTCATTGACTACCCAACCCTTCAGGAAGAGCTTGCAGTTGTGCGTCTGAAGGTCCCGGATCTGAGTCCGAAGCTTGCCCAGCAGGCTGTGGAATTTGTCCAGAAGCTGCGCAGCACCGAAATGCGGAAGTCGCCATCGATCAGCGAGACGCTCGATTGGGCAAACGCGCTGGTCGCGCTCAATGCCAAGAGTCTCGACAAACAAACCCTGGAAGACACACTCTCCGTTTTGGTGAAACATGAAGCGGATATACAGAAAGCCAGGAGACAATTCATCGCCCCTCCCCCGGCAAGAGGCAAGCCGGATGAGTTTGGAAGATTTTCCGGGAACTAGTTTTTTACCACAAAGGACACGAAGTTCACTAAGGTTTCAGCCGAAAGGATTTAACTACTAAAACCTTCGCGTTCTTTGCGGGCTTAGCGGTGTAAAAGAGGTGTGAAATATGGAATCCCGCATTTTACAGTTAATTGCTGCGCTGCGCGCCAGCGGGGTGCGCGTGTCGCTGGCTGAAAGCGCGGAGGCCTTCTCCGCCGTGGACCTGATGGGGATACAGGACCGGAACCACTTCCGCTTATCGCTGCGTACCACACTGATCAAGGACCTGCGCGATCTCCCCGTTTTCGACAAACTGTTTCCGCTTTTCTTTGGCAGCGGCGAACCGCCCATGATGGGCGGGGACCCCACAGACGACATGACTCCTGAAGAAGCGCAAATGCTCGCGCAGGCGCTGCGTGAGTTCGCGCAGAGTCTCCGTCAGCGGATGCAGCGCCTGATGAACGGCGAACAACTCTCCAGGCAGGAACTGGAAACGCTGGGCAGGATGGTGGGGCTGAACCAGGCTGATGATCTCCGCTACCAGGAGTGGCTGGCGCAGCGGATGATGCGCGCCCTGGCATTCCCGGAAGTCCGCGAAGCGCTGCGCGAATTGATGGAACAGCTCCAGCAGATGGGCATGAGCAGGGAGCGCCTCGAGCAAATGCGCGAGCAGATCCAGCAAAATATGCAGGGCCTCGAAGACCAGATCAAGCAGTTCGCGGGTGAGCGCATCGCCGAGAATTTGAGTGAGCGGCCGCCCGGGGAGAACGTGGACAATCTGATGAATCGTCCATTCAATGCGCTGGCGGATGACGAGAAAAAGATCCTGCAGCGCGAAGTGAAGCGCCTGGCGGCTGCACTGCGTACCCGCATTGCCCTGCGGCAAAAGCGCGCCAAGAGCGGGCAGCTCGATCCGAAGTCAACGATCCGCACCAACCTCAAATACCACGGCGTGCCCATGGAAATCAAGTACCGCGACCGGACCCGCAAGCCGAGGATCGTGGTGATCTGCGACATCAGCACCTCCATGCGGTTTTGCTCCGAGCTGATGCTGAGTTTTCTGTTCGCGCTGCAGGGACAGATCCGCAAGACATATGCTTTCGCGTTCATTGACCACCTTGAGTCCATTTCGGAGGACTTCAACGGTTCGGACGCGGACGAGGCGGTTGCTTCCGTTTTACTGCGTATGCCCAGCGGACATTACAACACCGACCTCGGCTGGTCGCTCAACGATTTCAACAACGAATATCTGGATACGCTCAATGGTCAGACCACCCTCATCGTCGTTGGGGACGGGCGCAACAACTTCAATGATCCGCGCCTCGATATTTTCTCACTGATGACCCGCCGCGCGGCGCGCACCATCTGGCTGAATCCGGAACCCCCGGTCATGTGGCACGGCGACAGCGACATGCCAAAGTACGCGCCGCTCTGCAACAACGTGCTCAAAGTCGGGAACCTAAAGGAACTTGTTAGCGCAGTGGATCAACTGCTTTCCGCGTGAAAAATCGCCCTGGCTGGCACCTCGCCGGGAACTAATGGATTTGTTGGGCAGGTTGTAAATCAACTGTAAAGCCATTTGGTTTATAATAGGGTGGGACGCACTCTGGCGGGGCAGAGATCATCGAAACACTATGAACAGTGCCAAAACAAAGATCATGGTCGTCGAGGACGACATTCCTGCTTCAACCTTCATCGCCGATGTTCTCATGATGGAAGGGTATGACGCCGTTGTTGTGAACGAGAGTTGGAAGGCAATGGAAGTAGCGGATTCCACGTCCCCCCAGGCGTTTCTCCTGGACCTGATGATGCCGCCGCCAGACGGTTTTAAGTTGTGCCGGATGCTGCGCGCCCATCCAAATTTCAAATATACGCCGATCCTGATTGTGACAGCGCTGGATAACACCGACAGCAAAATCGTCGCGATTGGGGCAGGAGCGAACGATTATCTCGTCAAACCTTTTCGCATCGACGATCTCACCTCAAAAGTAAAAGATTTGCTCGGCGAATGAGTGTATGAAGATCTGATCATGAATGGAAATCCGCGGCGCGCGGATTTTTTCCATTCATGGCGAGCTACCCCCTCGAAGCGGTCATTTCGAATGTAGAAACCCTTACATCACAGCTTATAATGCACCTCTGGGTACCTGATCACCTGCACGACCAGGAGGCTAAAATGATCGTACGAATGTGGCATGGACGCGTCCCCACCTCAAAAGCAGACGCTTATCGAGAATTTACGAACGCCCGCGCCATCCCGGATTATCGATCCGTCAAAGGCAATCTCAGCGTTCACATCCTGGAAAGACGCGAAGGCGACATTACCCACTTCATCACGCTGACATTTTGGGAGAGCCTGGAAGCCATCAAAGGCTTTGCCGGAGAAGATGTCGAAGCTGCAAAGTATTACCCGGAAGACAAGGATTTCCTGCTCGAATTCGAACCCACCGTCGTGCATTACGAAGTTGTCGGGCAATCCTGAAACCGCCCAGTGAACAGATTAACAGAAGTCGCGGCACTCTTCCTCAGACTGGGCTTCACAGCTTTTGGTGGACCGGCTGCGCACATCGCCATCATGCATGACGAGGTAGTCGCCCGCCGCAAGTGGTTGACCGACGAAGAATTCCTCGACTTGCTCGGCGCGACCAATCTGATCCCGGGTCCCAACTCGACCGAAATGGCGATCCACATCGGCTACGTGCGCGCGGGCTGGCGGGGTTTGCTGCTCGGCGGATTTTGCTTCCTCGCTCCCGCCACATTGATCGTCCTCGCCCTGGCATGGCTGTATGTTCGATTCGGTGCAACGCCGCAGGCGGAATGGCTGCTCTACGGTATCAAGCCGGTCGTCATCGCGATCATCGCACAAGCCTTGTGGACTCTCGGAGGAAAAGCGCTCAGGAATAAGACGCTGGCGACAATCGGCGCAATTGCCTTTGGTCTCTATTTTCTGCGAGTGAACGAAATCGCGCTGCTGTTTGCGGGCGGTCTGGTTTTCATGGTGATCACAAATATTCAGCGCCTCAGAAATCTCCATCCTGCCATGTTGTTTCCATTCAGCGGCATCCTGCTTGCACAAGCCCCGATCCCCTTTAGCCTGCCATTTCTGTTCCTAACATTTCTCAAAATCGGTTCCGTCTTGTACGGGAGCGGCTATGTCCTGCTTGCCTTTCTGCGCGCCGACTTCGTCCTGCGCCTGGGCTGGCTGACGGATCAACAACTCCTGGACGCAATTGCCATCGGACAGGTCACGCCGGGTCCGCTTTTCACCGCCGCGACCTTCATCGGGTACCTGCTCGGTGGCACAGCGGGCGCCTTGCTCGCCACGCTCGGGATTTTCCTCCCCTCCTTCATTTTCGTCGCGATCTCGAATCCGCTTATCCCAAAGATCCGGGACTCGACCTGGGCGAGCAGCCTGCTGGATGGTGTCAACGCTTCTGCTCTCGGGCTGATGGCTGCCGTAACCGTCCAACTGGGAGTCTCCTCGCTCATCGATTTTTACACTGCCAGCCTCGCCGTGATTTCATTGATCCTGCTCCTGCGCTACAAAATCAATTCGACCTGGTTAATCGCAGGCGGGGCATTGGCCGGTTTTGTATTTTCATTTATCCGCTAAAATGAGGATCCGTGGTTAAAAACCATTTTCAAAACACCTTCCAGTGCAGGGTACCGATGACTAATGCAAATCGAGTGTACATCCGTTCGTTCACTATTCCGGCCGAGGCGATCGACGAGAACGGCCACGTCAACAATGTGGCCTATGTCCAATGGATGCAGGACATTGCCGTCGAACATTACGCCGCGATCGGCGGCATCGCAGCTCAGGGGAACGATGCCGCCTGGTTTATCCGCGAGCACAGGATCGAATACTTCCTCCCCGCTTTTGCAGGGGAAGAGATCGAGATCAAAACATGGGTGGAAAACGTCCGGCGCGTGAGGTCATTGCGCAAATACGAGTTCGTCCGCAAGTCAGATGGCAAAGTCCTGGTCAAGGGCGAAACAGACTGGGTTTTTGTGGATGCAAAGACCGGCGCGCCGCGTGCTATTCCGGAAGAAGTGTCGAAAGTGTTCTCTTTGCCGAAGGGAAAATCGATCTAGTCACCCAGAAGTTTCTTGTAGACCTTCACCAGCTTCTTCTGGGCCGCGTGCCAGGTAAATTGGGTCAGGGCGCGTTCGGCAGCGGATTCGGACAAACGTTTCGACAAATCATAATCATTCAACAGCGCAAGCACTTGCCGTGCCAGGTCGGCGGGGTCATTCGGGGAGAAGAGCAGCGCGTCCTGGTCTTCGCGGACAAGTTCGCGCACGATCGGCATGTTCGAGGCAACCAGGGGACGTGAGGATGCCATGTATTCCAGCACCTTGATCGGGCAGGCGCCCTGAGTCACGTTGCGGTCATTCAGTCCCAGCGGAGCAAGGCAGATATCGGATTCCGCGATCAGCGCGGCGACTTGATGGTGGGGCACCGCGGGCTGGACGATCACGCTCCCTTCCAGGCCCAGCTTGCGGATCTGCTTCGATAAAAGCTTCCTCTGCCGCGAGCGTCCGCGCCCCACGATATGGAGTCGAACAGCCTGCTGTTCGAGAATTCTGGGAAGAGCTTTGATCACAACATCGAGTCCCTGCCAATCGGCGAGGGTGCCGATGTAAAGCAGGACGGGCACGCGACCGGCGCGGCTCGGCAGAGGCGACGAGCAAAAGTCTGAGGGGCTGACTCCGTTCGGGATAACGGTCACCCGCCTGGGGCTGAGTCCGAGCGAGGCAATGTAGTCCCGCGTTACATTCGAGGGACAGACGATCGCGTCGCTGAGGTGCAGCGTCGCCATTTCCTGTTCCTTGATCTTGGTGAGGAGACTTGAGTCGATTCCCGGATAATGGTATTTGAGCTCGATGGACGGCAGTCCGTTCACCTCAAAAAGAGCCTTGTAGCCATAGCGTTTTTTGTTCTGCGCGACCGCCAGGCCGTCCCAAATGCTGCGGTAGTGCACCACATCGTAATTCGGATGGAGTGCCAGGTGGGCAAGGACTGCCTTTCCAAAATGAACCGCACGCGCCAGGAAGGTTTGTGAAAAATCCTGTGGAATACGCGTCAGGCGCGCGCCATCGATTGTATCCTGCGCGGGAAGCAAGCCATCGTTCGGTGTCAGGAGCTGTACATCCAACTGGCTATTGACGAGCCCGCGAATGTTATGCAAAATATGGGTAGACGCCCCTTTCGGACTTGGGACGATGTCGAAGGCAGTGTAGAGAACTCTTTTCATCTTATCAGATTATAAACTCGGAGCACACAGCATGGAAATCATTCTTTGCGGCGCAGGAATCGCAGCGGTACTTCTCTTTTTTTATCTCCTCAATACCGCCCGCAAAAAGACTCCCGCGCCCACAGCAGGGAAAAAGGAATACACACCCATCTATGTTTCCATTGCTGACCGGCCGGAAACGGTCATGCAAGGCATGGATGGATTCGTGGCGCAGGTGCAAAAGACCGAGGCAGCCGGTGACAAATGGCGCTGGGTACCCATGACCATCTTTTTTGCCGGGCTGGGCCTGATGGGGATCGATGGGTTCCTTTTACTGCTTGGATATACATCCTTTGTGTTCACTGCCGGTGGGATCCTCTTGTGGGTTGCTGCCCTGGTGATGGCCCGCAGTTTGCGCAAGAGCGATTCATACGATTTCTCACCGCGCTACGCCGCCGCGAAACAGATCCTGCATACGCTTCGCGACGACTTGAAGCCGGAATCTACTTTTCTCGGTCATCTCGACCTGACCGGCGCGATGCTCGACTCGAAAGTCGCGCAGGAAACAAAGGACACCCAGGACCGCACGACACAGTATTTCCGCGATGAATGGCTGGCGCTGAAAGCCAAGCTGTATGATGGGAATGTCCTGCGCGTCTCAGCGATCCAAAAATCGAAAAAGCGCAAATCGTATTGGAAGCGCAGCAGCATCAGCGGCAAGATGAAACTGAAGCCCGAAAAATTCAAAGGCGCGGAACAGTCCCTCAAGATACGCATTGCAGTCAATCCTGAGATTTACAAAATCGTCCCGAACAAAACATTCAGGCCGGGTGTCAATCTCGGCAAATACACGGTTGCCCAAGTAAACACGGAAGGCGGCATTATCGATGTCGCAGCCAACTCGCCGTTCGAGGAAGTCGAGTCGGAACACATTCTCAGCTTGCTGCATTCGACCTATTCGCTCCTGCAAAGAAAGGCTGCGTAAATGAATCGCAAAATCGTCCCGTTCGTTGTTGCCATTATCCTGGTTTGTCTGGTAATGGGCGTCGCCGCGGCATTCTCGTTCGGCGGCGCGGTCAGCGCGCAAAAATTTGGCGGTCAGGCTGCCTGGTCACGTCCCTATCTGGGACCTGAGAGCATGAAAGTCATTAACGTGATGGGTGATGCCCAGAACGAACTCTTCATTCAAAACCCGATGAATGTCTCTGTTTATGATGGCAATGGCGCCGTGCTGCTCAGCTAGGATTATCAGTTCCCCAAAACCACGCTGGGCGATGTCAACGGCGATGGCAGGGAGGACATCCTCGTCTATTACGCCGGCACAGGCATGTCGGTGGATGTGATCAGCGACGGCAAGCGGACCACCCTGGCGACGGCGCTGGAGATTGGGACTCCTGCCCGGATCGCGCTCATCCGCTTCGCTTCCGGACCGCAAATTGTTTTAGGTGATTCCAGCGGCAGACTCCTGGCGCTGAGCCTGGAAGGTCAACCGTTGTGGACGTACATGCTTGGGAGCGGCGAAGTGCGCGGCATGGATGATGCCAGGATCAGCGGACAAATGTACCTTGCCGCAGCCGCCAACGGCGGAAATATCGCCGTCCTCGACGCGCAGGGGAATCCCATTTGGTCTCACAGCCAGGAACAGTTGCGGCGCCTGCGTGCCTTCGACCTGGACAGCGACGGCGACAGTGAGATCATCACCGGCGGAGAATATGGCGCCTTCTTTATCTACAGCGCCGTGGATGGAAGTACGCTCTTCAAGACCAGGCTCGGGCAAGCTGTCAGCGAGGTGCGCGAAGTGGAACTGAATGGCGATCCGTCGGCGCGCGAGATCGTGGCAGGCGGGAAAGACGGCGGTGTCTGGGCATTCTCGAACACCGGCGACAAGCTCTGGAGCGGGTCGCTCTCCGACAAGGTGACCGAGATCTCGGGCATCGATATCGACGGCGATGGAAAGGAAGAAGCCGTCATCGGCGCAGACAGCGGCGAAGTCGTCATCTTCACCGGCAGCGGTGCGCGCCACAATTTAGCCACACACAGGACGGGCATCTACCGTATCGATGTCGGCAAACTCGGAGCGGAGCGCTATGTGGTCGTCGCAGATGGAGGCGCAGTCCAGGTCGAGAAAGTCACTTTCAGCTCGCTGCCCGGATTTCAATATACGCCTTTGATTGTCGGCGTAATTGTCTCCGCGATCATCCTCGTGATTGCAGGGATCCTGGCTTCCATTCCAAAGAAACCTGAGATGAAAGTCTCCTTCCAAAATACCAGCCGCGAGTCGCTCGAAGCCCAGCGGCGCATGTTGAAAGAATCCATCGCCGATGTCGAGCGCCTGCGCGCCTCGGGCGAGGTGACCGGCGACGCGTATCTGGCGCGACTCAAGCGCCTGCGCGCCGACCTGGCGGAGAACGAAGCTGCGTTCAAAGCCCAGGGTTATCCGATCAAAGTGGAAACCATCCAATGCCCCAACTGCGGCGGCACCCTGGAACTGGGGATGGATAAATGTGAATATTGCGGACAGGTATTATTGTCGTAAGTGCGGTTTTGTCCGCAGTTGAACCTGGAAACAAAGACGCACTCTCGCCAAAAGCAGGGAGCGCGTTTTTTGTACCAACTATGAATTTCGATCAATCACTGCACGCTGAATGTCTGCTCACCCACTTTTGCATCGTTCATGTAGACCTCAACTTTGTAGTTGCCCTTCGGCCAGTCCCCAATGGATGACAGTTCGAAGAAAAGCTTGCTTGCCCCTCCCTCGCAGGTATAGTCTATGACCCGGAGAGGTACAGCCGGATCCTGCCCCTCCAGATCGAGTCCATACCAACGGGATTGAAAACGCGTCCCAGCCTCGATACCACTTACGTTGAAAAAGATATAAACGTGATTGGCTGGCGAAAAGACGGTCGTTCGATTCTTCCCGTTCATATCCGTTGCCATGTAAAAGTTCGAAGCGCCAGGCTTGGAACCGACGGCGTCGTACACGAAAATGGCAGCCAAAAGAACAACACCGACCGCCAGGATAAGATATAGACTCTTGTTCGCCATGGCATCCTCCATGTATGCTATTTAATTTCGATATAAATCCGTTTGTTGATCGCGCCCTTGCTTTTGTAATCAACCACACGGATCGCACCCACCTCGTTTGTGTTGCGGACATGCGTCCCGCCATCCGCCTGCAGGTCGAGCCCCACAATCTCGACGGTCCGCACCTGCATGATCCCTTCGGGCAGAAGATTGATCTTGGTCCGGATCAGGTCAGGGATTTGGAAGGCTTCGGCGCGCGGCAAGATCCTGACCCGGATCTCGCGCGCCTTCGCCGCCTCGGCATTGACCGCGGCTTCGATCTCGCGCACGAGGTCGCCGCGCATCGTTTCGAACTCGAAATCCATGCGGCCTTTGAGCGGTTCCATATCCCCGCCGGTGACGAGGGCGCCGTAGTCGCGAAAAACCGTCCCACACAAAACATGCAGGGCGGTATGCGTGCGCATCAGCTGATAGCGCCGCGCCCAGTCCAGGGTCCCGCGCGCAGCGGAACCCTGGACTGGCAGGGGCATGTCGCTGCCAAGAAAATGCAGGACGTCATCGCCCTGTTTCTTCACTTTGACCACCGGATAGGCGGCAGCGCCGGCGGTTAACGTTCCGGCGTCACAGGGCTGTCCTCCCCCACCCGGATAGAAAGCAGTACAATCCAAAACGACGGCGCGTTCAGCCGGAAACACAGAAGTGATTTTTGCATCGAATTCCTGCAGGTAGCTGTCAGTTTGATATAGCAATTCTGTCATGAAAACTCCGTTCAACAAAGTTTACTGGCATTATCCAAATCAGCCAATAGGTGTAAACTTGTAATATTCAATGGAGGATAACATGAACGCAAGACTTATTGTTATCGACGGGAAGTCCTATCACAGCGTTGACGAGATGCCGCCAGACATCCGTCGGCAGTATGACCAGGCAAGGCGCGCTTTAGGAGATGCACATGAAAACCCTGTCCCGGATGCGTTTGATGTCATGAACATCTTTACCGACCGGGACAAAAACGGTGTTCCCGATATCCTGGAAGGCCGCGCGGCGGGTGATGCCATGGTCAGCAGCCTGAAGATCATTGTCGATGGAAAGGAGTACAACGACATTGAGAACCTGCCGCCCGAGGCGCGGGCGCGCTATGAGGCGGCGATGGGCAAACTGGACGCCAATCGAAATGGAATCCCGGACTTTCTGGAGGGAATGACAAACACCACGAAACAGACTGCAAATGTCTCTACTGGTATTGGAACGGAAAGGGCGCCTCGCCCCGCACCGATGCCTGTCAGCCCAACGATAACGCCCGATACATCCAAGGGCTGGATGCTCGTGCTCGC